>JAGWXP010000009.1 GCA_018969845.1 Lysobacteraceae bacterium
CCGCATCTGCTCGGCAATCTCGTTGAGATCGACGTTGACGAAAATGGGTGTCTGGCCGGGGATGTGCGTTGTCTGCCTTGGCAGCTGCCATTCGCGAGCGAAAGTTTCAAGGTGCTGATCGTCCAGCATGCGCTGGAACGGATCGAGCACATCGATGCTTGCGTCGCGGAGTTTGCGCGCGTGCTCGCGCCCGAAGGCATCGTACTGATGCTCGGTTTCAATCCATTCGGGACCTGGCGGCCCTGGTTGCTGCGGCGTGAGCGCGGCCTGCGCCTGCGCTCGGCCCGAGTCTGCGAAGCGCAACTGGCGCGCGAGCAGATCGAGACCCTGCAGATTCGCTTTCCCGGCCTGCTCTGGCCACGCGCGGAGGCGGCGGTCAAGCCGCACCGATCCATACTGGCGAGATTCGGCAGTTCGTGGCTGCTGATCGCACGCAAGCGCCGCAGCACGTTGACACCGGTCCGTATGCGCGCGGCCGCGCGCGGAGCGGCGCGTGCACCGCAATTGGCGCCGGGTGCGCGCCGGAATCGCGCATGACCGTCGCGCACGTGGACATCTTCACCGACGGCGCTTGCCTGGGCAATCCGGGTCCGGGCGGCTGGGCGGCGCTGCTGCGTTATCGGACCCGGGAAAAGGAAATCTCAGGCGGCGAACGCGACACCACGAACAACCGCATGGAACTGATGGCGGCGATCTGCGCGCTGGAAGCGCTGCGCCGCGGCAGTGCGGTACGTCTGACCACGGATTCGCAATACGTGCTGCAAGGCATCGAACAATGGCTGCCGCGCTGGCAGGCCAACGGCTGGCGTACGTCCGACCGCAAACCGGTGAAGAACCAGGATCTGTGGCAGCGACTGGCGGCGGCATCGGCGCCGCATCGCGTCCAGTGGCAGTGGACACGCGGGCATGCGGGACATCCCGAAAACGAACGCGTCGACGAATTGGCGCGCGCGGCGGCGCTCGCCGTGGCGGAGGCGTGATGAGACAAATCGTTCTGGACACCGAAACCACCGGTCTGGAAGTGAGCAAGGGTCATCGCATCATCGAGATCGGCTGCATCGAACTCACTGAGCGCCGGCCGAGCGGACGCCGCTTCCATCGCTATCTGAATCCGCAGCGCGCAATCGACGAAGGCGCACGCGCGGTGCACGGCATCAGCGACGAGTTTCTCGCCGACAAGCCGCGCTTCGCCGAAGTCGCCGCCGAATTCCTCGCGTTCGTCGACGGCGCCGAACTCGTCATCCACAACGCCGCCTTCGACGTTTCCTTTCTCGACGCGGAATTGGCGTTGACCGATCCCGGCCTGGGCCGCGTTGCGGACCACGCCAACGTGCTCGATACGTTGGCGCTGGCCCGCGAAAAATATCCCGGCCAGCGTATTTCCCTCGACGCCTTGTGCAAACGTCTGAATATCGACAATCGTCATCGCGAGTTGCACGGCGCCTTGCTCGATGCGCAGTTGCTCGCGGACGTGTATCTGGCCATGACCGGCGGACAGGGCGACCTGGGTCTGGCCAGCGCTCCGACCGCGGCCGGGCCGGTGTTGGCCGCGACGCAGTCCGTTGCGCGCCACCCGTTGCGCGTGCGCCGCGCTGATGTCGCCGAAGCGTTCGCGCACGAGACGCGCCTGCAGGCCATCGACACGGCCAGCAAGGGGCGCTGCCTGTGGCGCGCCTGAGGGCCTGACGGTATGATCGGACGGTCGGTTTGGCCGTCCTGGGGAGGAAGGCGATGAAAGCGATGACGACGCTGCTCGCGGGTACGCTGCTGTGCGCCTTCGGCGCGCATGCCGAAACGGCGGTCGAAGCCATCGCCGCGCACAAGCACATGGGCGTGGCCACGTGCAGCAGCAGCGTCTGCCACGGCGCTTCGCAGCCGTTCCGCGATTCGGACATCGCGCAGAACGAGTTCGCTATCTGGCAGGAATTCGATCCGCACGCCAAGGCGTATCAGGTACTCGAACAGCCGCGCGCGCAGGAAATCGCGCGCAAACTCGGCCTGGGCGATGCGACCAAGGCGAAAGTCTGCCTCGATTGCCACGCCGACAACATGCCCGCCGCCAAGCGCGGCGAGCGCTTCCAGATTTCCGATGGCGTCGGCTGCGAGGCCTGCCATGGCGGCGCGCAGCTGTGGCTCAATTCGCACGCGGACCGCAAGGTCACCTATGCCGACGACCTGACCAAGGGCATGTATCCGACCGCCGATCCGATCAAACGCGCGCAACTGTGCCTGTCCTGCCACATGGGCGAAAAGGAACGGATGATCACGCACCGGATCATGGGTGCCGGCCACCCACGCCTGTCGTTCGAGTTGGATACCTTCACCTGGCTCAATCCGCACTACAAGATCACGGCGAACTGGATCAAGCGCAAGGGCGAATGGAATGGCGTACGCGACTGGGCCGTGGGTCAGGGCGTGGCCGCCGAGAATCTGCTCAGCCTGCTGCTCGATCCGAAAACCGGATGGCAGGGCATTTTTCCGGAGCTCGTGCTGTTCAACTGTCAGGCTTGCCACAAGTTGATGAAGGACAATAGCTGGGGTCCGCGTCAGGGCACTGGCCTGGGCCCCGGCGTGGTGCGGCTGAACGATGCGAACCTGGTGACATTCCGCTACGCGCTCGCGCCGGTGGACAAGGCCGCAGCGCAGCGCGTGTTCGAGCAGACCCGGGCTCTGCATCAGGCGACCACGCAAAGCCGTGAGGCCACGTTCGTTGCCGCGCGTGCTCTGCAGGCGACGCTCGAGGGCCTGCTGCCCAAAGTGGCCGCTTACAATTACGATGCTGCCAGCCTGAATCCGATTCTCGCGGCGATGCTCGCCGACGCGCAGCAGGGCGAGTTCCGCGATTACGCGTCCGCCGAGCAGGCGGCCATGGCTTCGGAATCGATCGTCATCGCTTTCGAGAACGACGGCAAGCTGGACAAGGCGCACGCAGCGACGTTGCACGCCAAACTCGACGCGCTTTACGACACGGTCAAGGACGAAGACAAGTATTCGATGCCGCGGTTCGTGGCCGCATTGAAGGATTTGCGCGCCGCGGCGCCGTGAGTTTCGAGCGATGACCGACAGCGTCCAGGTATCCGGCTACCAACTGGTTCAGAAAATCGGCGAAGGCGGAATGGCCACGGTCTACCTGGCCGTGCAGGAGTCGCTCGACCGCGAGGTGGCGCTGAAGATCATGTCGCCGGCGCTGGCCGCGAACGAGAGCTTCCGCGAGCAGTTCATGAAGGAAGGCCGCATTGCGGCCAAGCTGACCCATCCACACCTGATGACAGTGCACGACATCGGCTCGGATAAGGGGGTCTATTACCTCGCCAGCGAATACCTGCCGGCCGGCACCCTGCGTGACCGCATGCAGCGCCTGAATGTTGCCGAAGTGCTGGAAATCGTCCGCGACATCGCTTCGGGTCTTTCCTACGCGCACGAGATGGGTTTTGTGCATCGTGACGTGAAGCCCGGCAACATCATGTTCCGCAGCAACGGCTCGGCGGTGCTGGCCGATTTCGGCATCGCCAAGGCGATCAAGTCGGTGAGCGCCGCGACCATGGCCGGCAATGCGATCGGCACACCCGATTACATGAGTCCGGAACAGGCGCAGGCGACGCCGGTGGATGGTCGTTCGGACCTGTACAGCCTTGGCGCGGTGCTGTTCGAGTGCCTGACCGGACACAAACCCTACGAAGCCGGCGATGCGTATGCGGTTGCGCTGATGCACGTCACCGAACCGGTGCCGAAACTGCCGGATAAACTCGCTTGGCTGCAGCCGCTTATCGACAAGTCCATGGCCAAGCAGCCGGCCGACCGTTTCGCCACGGGCGACGCATTCGTCGCCGAACTTGATCGTCTGCTGGCGGCCAATCCGCAGATGAATGCGGCATTGCGCGAATCGCGCAGCGCGCGTCGCCGCGCCGTGGCCACCAACATCGGGACATCGTCAGCAGCGACAGCGGGGAGTGGCAGGAAATGGGTTTTCGCCGGAGGCGGCGTTGCGGTTGTCGTTGTTCTGGCGGCTGCGTCGTGGGTGGCATGGCGTGGAAAGGCTGCTGCCCCCGCGGCACCGGTCGCGACCAGCGCACCGATTGAAGCAGCGCCTGCTATCGCGCCGCCGCCACTCGAAAACTTGTCAGCCAATGCAAGTCTGGCACGGTTGGACTTGGCGACGCTGCTCTCTCGCGGCAACGACTATTTCGCCTATGGCCAGAAAAACGGCGGTGAGAAAATGAGCTTTCCGCCCGGCGACAATGCCATCGATTTGTTCCGGGAAGCGTTGAAACGCGATCCGGGCAATGCGCAGGCGACGCAGGGTTTGCAGAGGATCGCGGCGTTCTACGCGAACGGCGCACAGTCGGCGCTGAAAAACGGGCTGTATACCGGCGCGGACGTGCTGGTCGAGTCGGGTCTGCGCGCGGATCCGAAAAACGCCGCGTTGCTGCAACTCAAAGCGCAACTGGCCAAGGCCGAAGGCGGCGGCTGAGTCGAGGTCTCAACGATCCCGTATCAGGATCACGGTCACGTTATCCGATCCGCCGCCTTCGAGCGCGGCCAGGATCAGGTGATCGACGCATTCCTGCGCGGAAAGATCCTGGCGCGCCAGCACGGCGCCGATGTCCTTGTCGTCGACTTCCTCGGTCAGTCCGTCCGAGCACAGCAGCACCTGCATGCCGGGCTGCAGGCTGCCGCGGATGGTTTCCACGCGCAGGCTCTCGGGGTCGGTGACGCCGAGTGCCTGGGTGACGACGTTGCGATGCGGATGCGTGCGCGCCTGTTCGTGCGTGATTGCGCCTTGCTGGATAAGTTCCTGCACGTAGGAATGGTCGCGCGAAAGCTGCTTGAGTTCGCCATTCCACAAGTACACGCGGCTGTCGCCGACCCAGCAGATCTCGTATTCGTTCTCGTGCAGACGCATTGCGGCAATGGTGGTGCCCATCGGCAGCGCTTCGGCCTTGCGGCTGGAGTGCTGGATGATTTCCTCGTCGGCACGCTGTACGGCCTGCGCCAGCGGCGCGCCGGCGGTGACTTCGCGCACCACCGCATCGCGTGCGATCGCACTCGCGACTTCGCCGTGTTCATGGCCACCCATGCCATCGGCGACCAGCCAGAGGCCGAGCTCGGCGTCGGCGTAGTAAGTGTCTTCGTTATGCTCGCGACGCAAGCCGACATGGGTGCTGTGGCCGAACTCGATCATGCTGGCGATGTCATCCCCATGCGCGGGCCGCCTATGCGCGGCCGTCCTGCGCGACGGCCATAGCATGCCGCGCCGGCGGCGGGGCGCGCAAGTAGGGCCGGCACGGGACGACGCATGCGCTCAGAACTCGATGCGGATACCGATGGACAGCCGGTCGGCATGTGCACCCGAATAGCCGGCCATGTGCTCGTAGTACACATAGCCCGAGCGCCCTTGCGCGAACACCGCGTTCAGACCCAGGCCGAGGTTGAAATAGTTCGCGTCCGGCGCCTGGTCGGTCAACGCAATCGGCGTCTGCGTGGGATCGGCGAGGAAGCGCACCACGACCGTTTGCGGATCGTTACGGAACTCGTGGTTCCATTCGACCACCGCGTTCGGTATCAGGACACCCCAGTCGGTGCTCATGGTGTAGCTCAGTCGCGCGCCGGCCACGCCGAGAATGGAGTCCATCGAGCGGCTTGCCACCGACGTACCGAGTCCTGCGCCCGCAGCGCCCGGACCGGACATTGTCTCGCTGAACCCGTCCAGGCTCAGGTGCGAATAAACGCCGCGCAGGTAGGGGCTGAACGTCCAGGCCTTGCGGTTGAAATCCCTGCCCGCCGAGAGCGAGAATGAGTTCTGGTTTCCGCTCGGCGAGGCCATCGCGGTTTGCGCCACCGTGGTCGTTCCGCCGGACAGACTGGCGATCTGATAGACGATGTTGCGGCTCAGGTCGTAATCGAGTTTGTCGAGGATGACCGAGCCTTCTACATACCAGTCGCCGCGATACCAGCTGAAATAGCCGGTCAGGTTGTAACCGTCCACGTTGGCCTTGCCCGCGTTTGCGTCGAAGCTTGAATGATTCTGGTTATAGCCGAGCGCGGCGCCGGCGACGAACGTATCGTTGAAGCGATAGTCCACGCCGGCGGTGAGCGAGGCATTGCGGTAATCGAAACCGGGCCGGACGGCAGTGGCGTCAAAGCCGCCGCGTTCGATCATGCCGGTGGCGAAGAAACCCCAGCGCGAAAAATCCTTGCCGACTTCGTCGCTGTCGGCTGGATCCTTGCGGAACAGATCGCCCAGCATCGCGAGCGGCAGGCCGCGACCGTCCTGGCTGAAAGTCAGGCCGCCGGCACTGAGGCCGCTTGCACCTTGGCGCAGTTCGGCGAAGCGCGTATTGAGATTGTCGATCTGACCCAGTTGCACGCCTTGGGCGAGGCTGCGCTGCGGCAGCGCCTTGTTGTTGAGCATGGCGTTGAGCGCGCCGGGCACCTGTTGCGGATCGCCGTTCGCGCCGACGACGAGTTCGGAGCAGCGTTGCAGGAAATCCTGCTGCTGCGGCGTCAGCGGCGTCGTCGAAGTGGCCAGGGCGGGACAGGCTTTGTCGATCGCGGTGGCGACGTTGATTTGAGACGGCGACAAGCCGGGCAGGTTGGCCACGCCGTTGCTGAAGTTGAACGTCAGTGCCGGGATGCTGCTGACTCCGGCGACCTGCGCCGTGACCGAGTAGCTGCCCGGGAGCACGACCGTGAGCGTATTTTGCGCAGTGCCGTCGGCGCCGGTCGTTGTCGTCGCGTTGGCCAGCTTGCCGGTGGCGCCGGTGACGTTCCACTGGATTGCCGTTCCCGGAATCGGAGTTCCGCTTGATGAGGCGAGTTTGACCACAAGCGGTTGCGACGGCTGTCCGGGTACCAGGGCCTGGTTGTTGCCGGATACCAGGGTGAACACGCTGCTGCCCGCCGTCGCCGCGACCGCGTTCGCGGTGAAGGTGATACTTCCCGCGCCGGCCACGGTAGCCTGCACGATATTGACGCCGGGATTCGCTCCCAGGGTGAGCGTATTGCTGGCGCGACCGCTGGCATCGGTAAGGGTTTGCGATGCCGCCAGCGTGCCGCCGCCCTGGAGGATGGTCCAGTTCACCGCGATCGGCGCGGAGGCGGTGCCGCCGCCGACTTGCACCACGAACGGTTGCAAAGCATCGCCGACAATGCCGGTCTGGTTGTTGCCGCTGAGCGCAGACGTGGTCGGCACGAACGAGGCGGCATTGAAAGTCGCCGTGCTGCCTGCGGCGCTGGCCTGGATCACGATCGGGCCGGCGCCGTTGCCATAGCTGAAGTTGATCGAGGCGTTGCCGTTGCTGTCGGTGACGGAACTCGCCGCACTCAGGGTGGCTTGGCCGCTGCTCACACTCCAGTTCACGGTCTGCGCGGATGCCGGCGTGCCGGCGTTGCTCAATTGCACGACCAGAGGAGCGCCGGCCGCGCTGCCAACCGCCCCGGATTGGTTGTTGCCGGAGATGATTTGCAGGGTGGCTTGCGCGGACGTGAGATTGAAATCGACAACATAGTTGGCATTGCTCAGCGCGCATTGCTGACAATAGGCGCGTACCAATACGGGTCCGGGTTTGGCTCCCAGCGCGATGTGGATCGAAGCCGGTGAAGGGGGTATGAGATTGCCCGTAATTCCGTTGTATGCAACGCTTTGTGAATAGGTGGTGCCGCCGCTTTCAACAATAGTTGCGCTGCCGGAGAGCACACTCCAAAGGATCTGTAATGTCCCCGGGCCGATATCGCCTTCCGGCTGAATTTGCACGGTCAGGGGCGAGGACAGGGTTGAATTCGGAGCCCCGATTTGACTGTTGCCGCTGACATACTGCAAGTCGTAGCAAGCGAACGGGCAGGCCGCCCTGGCGACGAGCGGCCAGCAGGAGGCTGACAGCAGCAGAAGCAGGCAGACGGTGTCGCGTACACGCCGTATTGACGGGACGGAAAGTAAACTTCCGGACAAGGCTCGCATGACGCCATCTCCCCGCAATCGCCCTATAATTCAGTATAGCCGGAAATTGTTGGCGTGCTTCGGTTCGAGTCCGGGAGGTCGATATGCGTGCGGGAATGTTCGTTTCGTTCCGTGGCGGCTTGCGGCCGCTGGCCGTGGCAATCGGTTTTCTGTGCGTCGCCGTGGCGGGATTTTCGGTGCCGGCGACGCCGGCGCATGCGACCGTCACCACGCGCAACCCCGAGGATCTGCTGATCGTCGATTGCCTGCTGCCCGGGCAGGTGCGCAAACTCGGCCGCTCGGCCACGTTCATGAGCGCGCGCCGGCCGATCCGCACCACCCAGGCCGATTGTGAAATCCGTGGCGGCGAATACGTTTCCTACGACCGCGCCAACTACCAGACCGCGCTCAAGGTGTGGATGGGCCAGGCCGAGTCCGGCGACGCCGACGCGCAGAACTACGTCGGCGAGATTTACCTGAAGGGCCTCGGTACAGAACCCGATTATGCCAGGGCGCGCGAATGGTTCGAGAAAGCCGCGGCCCAGGGCAACAAGCGCGCACGCATCAATCTGGGCTATCTCTACGAGCAGGGCTTGGGCGTACCCAAGGACATCGCCAAGGCGCTGAACCTCTACGGCGAAGCTTCCGGAGTCGACAACGACAAGCTGGTGTTCGCCTCCACGGTCACCGCGCAGGTGCGCGAAGCGCAAAATGAATCCACGGCGCTGCGCGAGCAGCTCGCGGCCGAGCAGCAGAAATCCGCGCAACTGCGCGCGCAGGTCGGCAAACTGCAATCCGAACTGCAGCGCAAGCAGCAGAACTACCAGAAATCGCAATCCGAGCTGGACAACGTGCGGCGCAAGCTCGACGCCGAGCAGGCACGCGTTGGTATCGACACGAATCCGGATTTCGTCAAACTGCAAACCGAGACGCGGGCACGCGAAAAGGATTTGACTGTGCAGCGTGATGCGCTCAAGTCGCAACAGGATGCCAGCGCCAAACAACTCGCCGATGCCGAGGCCCGGATCGCCAAGCTCAAGGCGCAGGAACAGGACCTGCTGGCGCGGCAGTCCTCGCCGGACAACGATCAAGCCCTGACCGTGCTGCGCGTCTCGGCCGCGCAGATGGATACCGCGTTGCGCGAAAGCCGTGAACGCATGCAGCAGGTGCAGAAGCAGATGGCGCAGAACGACCAGCAGCGCCAGGAAGCGCTGGCCAAGTTCGATCAGGCGCGCGCGCAGCTCGCACTCGAGCACGCGCAGAACGAAAACGCGAAACAATTGCTCAAGCTGATGGAAGCGCAGTTGTCCGAAAAGCGCCAGGAACTCGCGAGTCAGCGCACGCAGATGGCGAGCTTGCAGAGCCAGATCGACAGCGCCAAATACACTTCGCTGCCGGCCGGGTTCACCACGGCCAGCCTGACCGGCGATTTGCGCGTGGAGATCCTGCAGCCGGCGCTCGCGATGACGCGCGGCCTCAACAAGCCGGCGGCGTCGGTGCCGCCCGCGCAGAACGGAATCGACGTGATCGGACGCGTGCAGGCGCCGGCTGGCCTGACTTCGGTCACGCTCAACGGGCAGACCGTGCCGGTCGATGCGGGCGGGTTGTTCAAGACCCATGTTGCGTTGGCCGGCGGCAACGATACCGCGGTGCGCGTTGCCGCATCCGACAAGACCGGCGGCGAGGCCGTGCTCGACTTCATGCTGGTGCCGGGTCCCGGCGGCAAGGCCGTGCGCGAGTCGGCGCCGAGCGGGCAATCGCTGCCGTCCGGTGTACGACTGGGCAAGTATTACGCGCTGATCATCGGCAACGACAACTATGCCGCGTTCCCGGCGCTGGCCAGTGCGGCCGACGACGCCAAGGCGGTCGCCGGCGTGCTGCAATCGCGCTATGGCTACGACGTCAAGTTGCTTGCGAACGCGAACCGCTTCGAGATCCTGTCGGCCTTGAACGACATGCGCGAGGCACTGACCGACAAGGACAACCTGCTCGTGTACTACGCCGGTCACGGCGAAATCGATTCCTCGCGCCAGGGTTACTGGTTGCCGGTGGATGCGCAACTCAACCAGCCCAACAGCTGGATCTCCAACCGCGCGATCAGCGACATCCTGACGACCATGCAGGCCCGGCATGTGCTGGTAATCGCCGACTCGTGCTACTCGGGCACGATGACGCGCTCGGCGCTGGCCACGTTTGGCGGCGGCATGGCCGACAACGTCTGGGGCGACTGGGTCAAGGCCATGGTCGCGGGGCGCTCGCGCACGGCGTTGACCTCGGGTGGCGTGCAGCCCGTCGCCGACGCGGCGAGCAAGGGTGGACATTCCATGTTCGCCACGGCCCTGCTCACCGTATTGCGCGACAACAACCAGTTGCTGACCGGGCAGGAATTGTTCCGCGAGATCGCCGCCAGCATGGCCCTGCGCAGCGCGAACGCCGGCTTGCAGCAGGCGCCGGAATACGCACCCATCCAGTTTGCGGGGCACGAGGCCGGCGAGTTCTTCCTGATGCCGGAAAACGGCGGACGCAAGACCGCCACACTAAATGTTCCGGGCGGCGACGGCGTTTAAGCGCGCCGCGAATTTGCCGGTTTCGCCATCGCCGCAGCGCGCTTGGCTGCGGTGCCAAGCCCGGTCACGGCGGCTTTCACCGCGCTCAGCGACCACGCCGCGAGGCGGCGTTCGTCGACGCCGCTGAACGCGCGCAGTGCATTGGGAATGCCGGCGATCGGTGTCCGCGGCAGGCGCGCTGCCGCCTGCGCGCGCTTGCCGATCACGTAGGTGACGCTGGCATTCGCCAACGCGGAAGAAACGATGGCGGCCACCGGCACGGCGCGCCGCGCCACCAGGCCACCGGCGCGACGCAGCAGCCGATGCAGCAGGCCACGGCCGAGCGCGTCGCCAACCACGCTCGCGCCGGTACCGAACAGTTGCACTTTGTGCACAAGTGTATTTTGCAGCGCGGTGGGCAGATTCAGGCCGTACAGACGGAAGGTTTCCTCGACCAGTTCGCGCTGCGTGACCGCAAGCATTTCCGCGTCGGCCAGTTCGCCAAACACCACGCCGAGCGCCTTGCCGAACCCAGGCAGGGATTCGGCTGCCGCGGTGCACGCGCCGATCGTCGCGGCGCGCACGCATTTGCGCTGCAGCAGGATCAGAAACCGTCGCGCATGCGGATCCGCCGGGCGTAACGGTGCGCGGATCGTGGCGCTTTCCCGGCTACGGGCGACGCTGGATTTCACGCCGGCATGCTAACAGGTCGCGCGCGCATCGGTTATCCTGCACGCCTTTGGAACCGGTCATGCCGTCGCTCGAACATCACGACACCATCCGCGCTGTCGCCTGGGACGCCGGCATTTTGCGCCTGCTCGATCAGCGCCGTCTGCCGTTCATCGAAACGTATCTGCAATGCCGATGTGCAGATGACGTCGCCGTCGCGATCCGCGACCTGGCGGTGCGCGGAGCGCCGGCCATCGGCATTGCCGCAGCCTGGGGCGTGGTGCTCGCGGCGCGGCGCGGCGAGACGTTCGCCGCCGCCATCGCGACCCTGCGCGCGGCGCGTCCGACCGCGGTGAACCTCCAGTGGGCGCTGGATCGCATGCATACGCGCGTCGCGGAAGGGGCCGATGCGGATATGCTGGAACGCGAGGCTCAGGCGATCCAGGCCGAGGACCTCGCCGCCAACCGGCGCATGGGCGAACTTGGCGCCGCGCTGCTCGCGCCGGGTTCGGGCGTGCTCACGCATTGCAATACCGGCTCGCTCGCCACCGCCGGATTCGGCACCGCGCTTGGCGTGATCCGCGCCGGATTCGCCTGCGGGAAAATCGTACACGTATACGCAGGCGAGACGCGACCCTGGCTGCAAGGCGCGCGGTTGACGATGTGGGAACTGCAACGCGACGGCATTCCGGCAACATTGATCGCCGATTCGGCGGCCGCGCATCTGATGAAAACGCGTTCGAATACAGCAGGCGCCGTGCAGTGGGTCATCGTCGGCGCCGACCGCATCGCCGCGAACGGCGACACCGCCAACAAGATCGGCACCTGTCAACTTGCCATTTGCGCGCGTCACCACGGTGTGAAATTCATGGTGGTGGCGCCGTCGTCCACATGTGATGCGTCCACGCCATCGGGCGATCGCATCGAGATCGAGTTGCGCGATCCGGATGAACTGCTGTCGATGGCCGGGCAACGCACGGTGGTGTCCGGCGCGCAGGCCTGGAATCCGGTGTTCGATGTGACGCCGCATTCGTTGATCGATGCCATCGTCACCGAACGCGGCGTGATCGAACGGCCGGATGCGGCGCGGCTGCGAGCGGTGCTGGGCGCATGAAGTCGCATCTGCGCCGACTCGCGATTTTCAGCCTGGTCGGCGTGGTCGGCTTCATCGTCGATGCCGGCGTGCTGCAACTGCTGGTGCTGGGCCTGGCCTGGGATCGCTACAGCGGCCGGCTGATTTCCTTTCTGTTCGCGGCCACGGCGACCTGGTTGCTCAACCGCCGCTACACGTTTCGCGGCCCGCGCAAACACGCGCTGGGTGTGGAATGGGTGCGCTACATCCTCGCCATGAGTGGTGGATTCGCCTGCAACTTCGTGGCGTATTCCGCGCTCGTATACTTTTTCAACGTCGACCGGCAATGGCTGATCCTGGCCGTGGCCGCCGGTTCCGTGGCCGGCCTCGGCGTGAATTACACCGCCTCGCATTTCTGGGTCTACCGGCACCCGCCGCGGGCCGTGGCGGACTCCGGCGAGAGTGCTCGAAGCTGAGTGCGGAAAACCGCCTTCCCGGGCAGGAAAATCAAGGCTTTGCGGGGCGCTGCCGAGTGCCGGAATGTGATAGAATTTCGGCTCTGAAAAACCCGCTTCCAGGACCCGTGCAAGGCGGGCCTTGAAACCCGAAAAATTCCAGGGAAAAAACCTCAATGGCGGAGCTGGCCAAAGAAGTCATTCGCGTCAACATCGAAGACGAAATGCGGCAGAGTTACCTCGATTACGCGATGAGCGTGATCGTCGGCCGCGCCCTGCCGGACGTGCGCGACGGGCTCAAGCCGGTGCATCGGCGCGTGCTGTTCGGCATGTATGAGGCGAACAACATCTGGAATCGCGCCTACGTCAAATGCGCGCGCATTGTCGGCGACGTGATGGGCAAATTCCATCCGCACGGCGACTCGTCGATCTACGACGCACTGGTGCGCATGGCCCAGGATTTTTCGTTGCGCTATCCGCTCGTCGACGGTCAGGGCAACTTCGGTTCGGTCGACGGCGACAACGCTGCGGCGATGCGCTACACCGAGTGCCGGCTCGAGCGGCTCGCGTCCGACCTGCTCGCCGACATCGACAAGGAAACCGTCGATTTCCAGCCGAACTACGACGAGAAGGAATTCGAACCGAGCGTACTGCCGACGCGCGTGCCGAACCTGCTGGTCAACGGTTCGGCCGGCATTGCCGTCGGCATGGCGACGAACGTGCCGCCGCACAATCTCGGCGAGATCGTCGATGCGACGGTTGCGCTGATCGACGACCCGGATATTTCCTTCGAAGAACTGCTGCGGCTGGTGCCGGGCCCGGATTTCCCCACGCACGGCATCATCAACGGCGCGGCCGGCATCGTCGAGGCCTACAAGACCGGCCGCGGCCGCATCTACGTGCGCGCCAAGGCCGACATTGAAACCGACGACAACGGCCGCGAGACCATCATCGTCACCGAGTTGCCGTATCAGGTGAACAAGAAACGGCTGATCGAGGCAATCGCCGAGCTGCACAAGGAAAAGAAGATCGAGGGTATTTCCGAACTGCGTGACGAATCCGACAAGGACGGCCTGCGCATCGTCTTCGAGGTGCGCAAGGACACCATGGCGGACGTGCTGCTGAACAACCTCTACCAGCAGACGCAGATGCAGGTGACGTTCGGCATCAACATGGTCGCGCTGGTCGACGGCCAGCCGCAACTGCTCACGCTCAAGCGGATCCTCGAAGCCTTTGTGCGCCATCGCCGCGAAGTGGTGACGCGGCGCACCTTGTTCGAACTGCGCGAGGCGCGCAAGCGCGCGCACGTGCTCGAGGGCCTCACCGTCGCGCTCGCCAACATCGACGCGATGATCGAACTGATCAAGACGTCCGAATCCGGCGAGGTCGCCAGGCAGCGCATGCTCGCGCGGCACTGGGAGGCGGGGCTGGTGCGCAGCCTGCTCGCCGCGGCGGGCGCGGATGCGTCGAAACCAGAGGACCTGCCGCCGGGCGTTGGCCTGTCCGCGGCGGGCTATCAGCTTTCGGAAGTGCAGGCGCAGCAGATTCTGGAAATGCGCTTGGCCAAACTCACCGGCCTGGAACAGGAAAAGCTCACCGACGAATACAAGGAATTGCTGACCACGATTGAGGGTCTGCTGGCGATCCTGATGAACGCGGACAAGCTGCTCACCGTGATCCGCGAGGAACTCGCGCAGATCAGGGCACAGTACGGCGACGCGCGCCGCACCGTGATCCAGGCGAGTCAGGAAGATCTCGACGTGCTCGATCTGATCGCGGCCGAAGACGTGGTCGTGACGCTCTCGCACGCCGGTTACGCCAAGCGCCAGCCGGTGACGACCTATCGCGCGCAGCGCCGCGGCGGCAGGGGTCGTTCGGCCACCAACATGAAGGAAGAAGATTTCGTCGAGCGCCTGTGGATCGCGAATACCCACGATACCCTGCTCGCCTTCACCAGCGCCGGACGGGTGTTGTGGCTGAAGGTGCACCAGATTCCCGACGCCAGCCCCGGCGCTCGCGGCAAGCCCATCGTCAACCTGCTGCCGCTGGAAGAGGGCGAGCGAGTGCAGGCAGTGCTTCCGGTACGTGAATTTCCCGACGACCGTTACGTGTTTTTCGCCACGCGCAAAGGCACGGTCAAGAAGACGCCGCTTTCGGATTATTCGCGACCGCGCTCGACCGGCATCCGCGCGATCGACATCGACGAAGGCGACGGCCTGGTCGACGTATCCATCACCGATGGCAAGCGTGACGTATTCCTGTTCGCGAGCAATGGCAAGGCGGTGCGTTTCTCCGAGGGCGAAGTGCGGCCGATGGGCCGTACCGCGCACGGCGTACGCGGCATACGTCTGGCCGGCGATGCGCAAGTGGTATCGATGATCGTCGCCGAAGGGGAGGGCGACATCCTCACGGCGACTGCGCATGGCTTCGGCAAGCGCACCGAACTTGTCGAATATCCGCGCAAGGGCCGCGGCACGCAGGGCGTGATCGCGATCCAGTGTTCGGAGCGCAACGGCAATCTCGTCGGCGCCGTGCAGCTCGACGACGCCCATGAACTCATGCTGATTTCCAACCTGGGCACGCTGGTGCGCACGCGCGCCGCTGAAGTTGCGCGCGTGGGCCGCAACACGCAGGGGGTGACTCTGATCCGCCTGCCGGACGAGGAAGCGCTGGTCGGTGTGGTGCGCGTGGAAGCACTCAACGGCGACGATGAAGGCGACGCGGTTGCCGAGGAAGCTTCGCAGCCGACGGCGTGAATCGCGTCCGTCTCCCGCCGAACGCGGGAGAGGTGACGCTCAGCCCAGCGCGGCCAGCATGGCGTCGGCGCCGGATACCTTGAACTCACCCGGGGCCTCGACGTTGAGTTTCTTCACCACACCGTCCTCGGCGTAGAGGGCGAAGCGCTTGCCGCGCATGCCCAAACCGAACGCGGTGCCGTCCATTTCCAGCCCCAACGCCTTGGAGAACGTGCCGTTGCCGTCGGCGAGCATGCGCAGGTTGTCGGGTACTTTCTGGTTTTTCGCCCAGGCATCCATCACGAAGGCGTCGTTGACGGCGAGGCAAGCCACATCGATGCCTTTGTTCGTGAACTTCGCGAGATTCTCGACATAGCCGGGCAGATGTTTGGCCGAGCAGGTCGGCGTGAATGCACCGGGCACGGAAAACAGCACGACGTTTTTGCCCTTGAAGATTTCGTCCGTGTTGATCGCCTGCACGCCGTCCTTGAGGTAATTGAGCGTGACGTTGGGGATGCGGTCGCCGACCTTGATCGTCATGGGTTGGGCCTTCTGCGGTTGCGGGGCGCTCATGATAGCGGCGCCGCGGCGCCGGCGACACCCTTGAAAGCGGCGGCGGTGTCCGCATTTTCCGGACATCCGGGCCGGCAGCGCCCGATTCATCGTAACGGAGGCAATCATGGCAATCGTGCGTTATGAGCCCTGGGGCCAGTTCGACCGCTTCCAGGAAGAAATGAAACAGGTTTTCGGCCAGTTCTTCGGCGAAAACGGCGATCAGTCCAACGTCGTGACCAGCCAGTGGGCGCCGCGTGTGGACATCCACGAGGACGACAAGCGTTTCGTCATCCTGGCGGATATTCCCGGCGTCGACCCCAAGGACATCGAGGTCAGCATGGATAAGGGCATTCTCTCGATCAAGGGCGAGCGCAAAGCCGAGAACAAGGAGCACAACGGCAAGTTCACGCGCGTGGAACGTTCGTGGGGATCGTTCTACCGGCGTTTTGCGCTGCCCGACAGCGCCGATGCCGATGGCATCAGTGCGAGCGGCAAGCACGGCGTTCTGGAAATTTCCATTCCGAAGAAGCCGGAAACCACGCCGCGCAAGATCGAAATCAGACATTGAGCGATCAGCGGGCAAAACAGACCCGCGGTTGCGTCACGCGGCCGCGGGTCTTGCTTTTCTGCGCATGGCGTCCCTACAGTGAGGCGCAGATGGGAAGGCAAGCATGCAGTTCAAGGATTACTACGACATTCTTGGCGTGAAGCCCGGCGCGAGCGAGGTGGAGATCAAGTCCGCCTACCGCAAGCTCGCACGCAAGTACCACCCGGATGTGAGCCGCGAAAAAGGCGCCGAGGAAAAATTCAAGGGCGTCAACGAAGCCTACGAGGCGCTCAAGGATCCGGCCAAGCGCCGCGCCTACGACCAGTTGCGCGCGCAGGGCTATCGGCCGGGCGAGGAATTCCATCCGCCGCCGAACTTCGGCGACGGACAGGGGTTCGATTTCTCCGATCTTGGCGAAGGCGGATTCTCTGACTTCTTCGAATCGCTGTTCGGGCAGGCGCGCGGACGCGGCGGCGCGCCACGGCCGCGGCGCGGCCGCGACGTGCAGGCGCGGGTCGAGATTCCGCTGGCGACGGCCTACAGCGGCGGCCGCGAGCGCATCAGTCTGCGCGACGGCGGCGGCGAGCGTACGCTGGAAGTGAAGATTCCGGCCGGAATTCTGCCCGGCCAGCAAATCCGTCTTGGCGGGCAGGGTTCGTCGGGCTCCCACGGCGCGCCGGCAGGCGATTTGCTGCTCGAGGTGGCGGTGCGTGAAGATTCCCGCTTTCGCCTCGAAGGCCGCGACGTGCACTACACGCTGACGCTGCCGCCATGGCAGGCAGCGCTCGGCGCTACCGTCACCGTGCCGACGCTCGGTGGCGAGGTGGAGCTGAAGGTTCCGGCGGGTTCCGACAGCGGCAAGCGCATGCGCCTGCGCGGACGCGGCATGCCGGGCACCACGCCGGGCGATCAGTACGTGACCGTGCAAATCCATGCGCCGCCGGCGCACACGGACGCCCAGCGCAAGCTGTACGAGCAGATGGCGAAAGCGTTCGAATGAAACCCGGGATTCAGGCGGCGGGGAGTAGCTTCTGGATCGTCTCCACCAACTCGCCTTCGTTGATGGGCTTGGTGACGTAGGCCTTGGCGCCCTGGCGCATGCCCCAGACGCGGTCGGTTTCCTGATCCTTGGTGGTGACCAGCACGATCGGTATATGGCTGGTCTTGGCGTCCTTGGAGATGTTGCGGGTGGCCTGAAAGCCGTTGAGGTTGGGCATCACCACGTCCATCAGGATGAGATCCGGAACCTCGCGCTTGGCCACTTCCACGCCGGCGGCGCCATCCTCGGCCGTGAACGTCTGGTGGCCGAGTTTTTCCACGATGCGTTTGAGCCCGACCAACTGCGACGGCGAATCGTCCACGATGAGAATGCGCGCCATGATTTTCCCGTTCCTTCCACCCCCGCTCGTGCGGGCATGGCATTCTAAGGCGGCATGCGCCGACATTTCCAGCGCAATGCATGTCGCAAAAAAATCTGCTTGCGTTCCAGATTGTTGACGCGTTTTCTTGATCGAAAATCGAGATCGATTTCGGCTTAAAGCTTGACCACGGTGCGCCCGAACGAGTCGCCGGCGAGCATGATGTCGAACACCTCCGGCAGGCCGTCGAGGCCGACTTCACGGGTGGCGATGCGATCCAAATGTGCCGGTTTCCAGTCCGCTCCCAGGTGTGCCCAGATTTCATCGCGGATGGCACGCGCGGTGCCGGCCGAGGCGATGCCGAGCAGGCTGACGCCGCGGATGATGAAGGGCATCACCGTGGTCTGCAGTTCCGGCGCGGCGGCAAGGCCGCAGCTGGCGATGTTGCCGTAGGGCTTGATCACGCGGGTCAGGCCCGAGAGCAAATCGCCACCGACGTTGTCGATGGCGCCGGCCCAATGCGCGGTTTCCAGCGGTCGCCGGCCCCAGTACAGATCCTTGCGCGACAGGCATTGTTTCGCGCCAAGCGCGATCAGATCATCGAAACGATCGAGCTTGCCGCTGATCGCATGCGTCTCGAACCCGGCGCGGCTGAGAATGTCGATGGCGAGCGATCCCACCCCGCCGGTCGCGCCGGTAATGACGATGGGGCCCATTTCCGGCGTCTGCCCGTTGCGCTGCATCTGATACAGCGACAGTGCGGCGGTAAAACCGGCGGTGCCAATCACCATCGATTCGCGCAGGGTCAGTCCGGCCGGCAGCGGAATCGTCCATTTTGATTGCAGGCGTGCATATTGCGCATAACCGCCGTCGCGGGTTTCGGACAGCCCGCAACCGGTGCACAGTACCTGATCGCCTTCGCGGAATTTCGGATCGCTCGACGCGGCGACATAACCGGCCACATCGATGCCGCCGTTGAGAACCGGCTCGCGCAGTATCTTGCCGCGACCGGTTCCGGCCAGCGCATCCTTGTAATTGACGCTGGAGTAGGCGACCTTGACCAGTACCTCGCCCGAGGAAAGGTCGTCCGCGCGCATCGTCTCGATGCCGGCACGATAGGGCTTTTCTTCAGCGTGGATGCGGAAGGCGGAGAACGTCGTATCCATCGCGGATCAATTCGCCTTGTGGATCGCGCGCTTGTCGACCGCTAGCGCCGCTTCGTGCACGGCTTCGGATAGTGTCGGATGCGCGTGCACGATGCGCGCAAGGTCTTCGGCCGCGCCGTGGAATTCCATCGCCACCACCGCCTCGGCGATGAGTTCGGATACGCCCGGGCCGACCATGTGCACGCCCAGGATGCGGTCGGTTTCAGCGTGGGCGAGCACCTTCACCTGGCCAGCGGTTTCGTTCATCGCCACGGCGCGGCCGATGGCGGCGAACGGAAACGATCCGGATTTGTACGGCACGTTGTCCTTTTTCAATTCTTCTTCGGTCTTGCCGGCCCAGGCGATTTCCGGTTCGGTGTAGATGACCCAGGGAATCGTGTCGTAATTGACGTGGCCGGCCTTGCCGGCGATGAGTTCGGCCACGGCCACGCCTTCCTCCGAACCCTTGTGCGCCAGCATCGGACCGCGCACGCAGTCGCCCACGGCCCACACGCCTTCCACACCCGTCCAGCAATGTTCGTCCACGACGATTCGGCCGCGCTCGTCGAGTTTCACGCCCGTGCCATCGGCAAGAACGCCTTGCGTCGCCGCGCGCCGACCGACGGCGACGAGCAGCTTGTCGACGACGATTTTCGCCTCGCCCTTGGTGTCGGAATAGGTGACTTCGACGGCATTGCCGACGACCTTGGCGGCGCTCACTTTCGCGCCGAGCTTGATGTCCAGACCCTGTTTGACGAATTCGCGCGCGGCGATCTTGGCGACGTCGCGGTCCGCCGTGCCGAGGAAATCCGGCAGGGCTTCGAGGATGGTGACTTCCGCGCCGAGGCGGCGCCAGACACTGCCGAGTTCAAGTCCGATCACGCCGGCGCCGATGACGCCGAGGCGCTTGGGCGTGGCGTCAAAATCGAGCGCGCCGGCATTGTCGACGATGAATTTGCCATCGAACTTCGCAAACGGCAGTTCGATCGACGTGGAGCCGGGCGCCAGGATCACGTTGGTTCCGACGATATCGACCGTCGCGCCGTCGTGGCCTTTCACCGACACCGTGCGGCCGGGCTTGAGCGTGGCCTTGCCGAAATACGGCGTGACCTTGCTGCCCTTGAACAGCATGGCGATGCCGCCGGTGAACTGCTTGACGATCTTGTCCTTGCGCCCGATCATGGTTTTCACGTCGATCGCGGGATTCGCGGCGCTGATGCCGTGGTCCTTGAACGAATGCGTCAGGTTGTGGAACTGGCGCGAGGAATCCAGCAGCGCCTTGGACGGAATGCAGCCGACGTTGAGGCAGGTGCCGCCGAGCGCGGGCTTGCCTTCCTTGCCGATGAAGGCGTCGACGCAGGCCGTTTTCAGGCCCAGTTGCGCGGCGCGGATCGCGGCCACATACCCGGCCGGGCCGGCACCGATGACGACGACGTCGAATTGGTCTGCCATGACGATTCCTTGCGTGGCGGGCGCTTACATGCCCAGCAGCATGCGCTGCGGATTCTCGAGCTGATTCTTGATGTCGACCAGGAACAGCACCGCGTCCTTGCCGTCGATGATGCGGTGGTCGTAGCTGATCGCGACGTACATCATCGGCGCGGCGATCACCTGTCCGTTTTCGACGATCGCGCGTTCCTTGATCGTGTGCATGCCGAGGATCGCACTTTGCGGCGGGTTGACGATCGGCGTGGAGAACAGCGAGCCGAAGGTGCCGCCATTGGTGATCGTGAATGTGCCGCCTTGCAAGTCTTCCAGTTTCAGGCCGCCTTCGCGCGCGGCTTTCGCGTACGCCGCGATGGCTTTTTCGACCTCGGCGAAACTCATGGACTGCGCGTCGCGCAGCACCGGCGTGACCAGGCCCTTGTCGGTGGATACCGCGACGGAGATGTCCTGATAGCCGTGATAGATGACGTCGTTGCCGTCGACCGAGGCATTGACGATGGGATGGCGCTTGAGCGCCTCGCACGCGGCCTTGACGAAAAAGCTCATGTAGCCGAGCTTGATGCCGTTGGTCTTCTCGAACGCTTCGCCGAGTTCTTTGCGCATCGCCGCGACCTTGGCCAGGTTGATCTCGTTGAACGAAGTCAGCATGGCGATGGAGTTTTTCGACTGCATCAGGCGCTCGGCGATCTTGGCGCGCATGCGCGTCATAGGTACGCGTTCCTCCGGACGCGAACCCGGCGTCGGTGCGATGGCAGGCGTGGCTTTTGTGGCAGGCGCAGGAGTGGATCCGCCGCGCATGAAATTGACGAGATCTTCCTTGGTGACCTGACCGCGCACCCCGGTGCCGGCGACCTGCGCCGGGTCGATCTTGTTCTCGGCGGCCACGCGCTGGCCGGCCGGCGAGAGGTTCGTCGCGGCAGAACTCGACGCGGGTGCCGCAGGGGCAGCCGGAGCCGGCGCGGCTTTCGTCGCTGCCGCAGCGGCAGGCGCCGCGGCGGCTACCGCGCCTTCCTCGATCACCGCCAGCAATTGGCCGCTCGTTACCGTGGCGCCGGTCTGTTGCCTGATTTCCCTGAGCACGCCGTCGGCCGGCGCCGGCACTTCCAGCACGACCTTGTCGGTTTCCAGATCGACCAGGTTTTCGTCGCGGCGGATCGCATCGCCCGGCTTCTTGTGCCAGCTCGCGATGGTCGCGTCGGCGACGGATTCGGGCAGTACCGGGACTTTGACTTCGAGGGTCATGGAGTGTGTCCTTTGTAAATTCGTATACTTTGTCAATCGGCAGCGTAATTGGTGCCTGGTGCGGCGACCAAGGCCTGCTCGACCAGCGCCGCCTGTTCGACAAGATGCGTGGCGAGATGACCGGCTGCCGGCGCGGGCGAACGTGTGCGTCCGGCGTAATGCAGCGAGCGACCTTCACCGAGCACGTTGAGCAAGTGATGCTCGATCTGGTACCACGCGCCCTGGTTCATCGGTTCTTCCTGGCACCAGAAAATTTCCTTGGTAGCGGGATATTTGGCCAGTTCCGCGGTAACCTCTTTGCGCGGGAACGGATACAACTGTTCCACTCGGATAATCGCCACGTCGTTGACGCCGCGCCTGACCGCGTCCTCGACCAGATCGTAATAGACCTTGCCCGAACACAGCACCACGCGCCGCGTCTTCTGTCCCGGCTTGGCGGTCGTATCCGGAATGACAAGCTGGAAGTTGCCGTTGGACAAATCCTCCAGCGCGGATACCGCGAGCTTGTGGCGCAACAGGGACTTCGGCGTGAGCACGATCAGCGGTTTGCGGCAGTCGCGCAGCATCTGTCGGCGCAGCATGTGGAACATCTGCGCCGGCGTGGTCGGCACGCAGACCTGCATGTTCTGCAAGGCGCACAATTGCAGATAGCGTTCCAGTCGCGCCGAGGAATGCTCCGGACCCTGGCCTTCGTAGCCGTGCGGCAGGAACAGCGCGAGTGCGCACAGGCGGTCCCACTTGGCTTCGCCGGCGGCGATGAACTGGTCGATCACGACCTGGGCGCCGTTGGCGAAATCGCCGAACTGGCCTTCCCAGATCACCAGCGTGTGCGGATCGGCGGTGGAATAGCCGTACTCGAACGCCATCACCGCCTCTTCGCTGAGCAACGAGTCGATGACGTGCACGTTGACGTCCTTGCGCACGCCCGCGAGCGGAACATGAATCCTGCCGGTTTTCTGGTCGTGCAATTCGGCATGGCGATGGAAAAACGTGCCGCGCCCGGTATCCTGGCCGACCAGGCGCAAGTCGAAACCATCAGCGACCAGCGTGGCGTAGGCGAGATTCTCGGCGAAACCCCAGTCCAGCGCATGCTTGCCCGCGGCCATCGCCACGCGGTCCTGGTAGATCTTGGCCACGCGCGGATGCAGCACCAGATCCGGCGGCAAGGTCAGGATTTTCTCGTTGAGCGCTTCGAGTTTGTCTTTTGCTACGCCGGTCTTGATGGTCTGGTCCAGACGGGCGCCGAGGTGCTTCGTCCAATCGACCGCGAACGCGTCCTTGAATGCGGCATCAACGTTCGCAACGGGTTGGCCGGCTTCGAGCTTGGTGCGATAGGCATCCACGAGTTTTTGATCTTCACCGCTGGCGAGGACGCCATCGGCGACGAGGTTCCTGGCGTACAGCTCGCGCGCTGTCGGCCGCGCGCGGATGATCTGGTACATCAGCGGCTGGGTTGCCGCCGGTTCGTCGGCTTCGTTGTGGCCGTGGCGGCGGTAGCAAACGAGGTCGATCACCACGTCGCGCTTGAATCTGGCGCGGAAGTCGAAGGCGAGGCGCGCGCAGAACACCACCGCTTCCGGGTCGTCGCCGTTCACGTGCAGCACCGGCGCGTTGACCATCTTGGCGACATCGGTGCAATACAGCGTCGAGCGTGCATCGTGCGGGTCGGAGGTGGTGAAACCGATCTGGTTGTTGATCACCACATGAATCGAGCCGCCGACGCCGAAACCGCGCGCCTGCGACATGTTGAACACTTCCATGTTCACGCCTTGCCCGGCGAGCGCGGCGTCGCCGTGGATCATCACCGGCAGCACCTGCTCGCGCGCGAAGTCCTTGCGTCGCGTCTGGCGCGCGCGCACGGACCCTGCCACCACCGGATTGACGATTTCCAGATGCGAAGGATTGAACGCGAGGGCAAGATGTACGGTGTGGCCGGCGGTCTTCACGTCGGCGGAAAAGCCCATGTGGTACTTCACGTCGCCGGAATGCGCGGGATCCTCATTGTGCTCGAACCTGCCCTCGAATTCGGCGAAAAGTTTCTGCGGCGCCTTGCCGAGCGTGTTGACCAGCACGTTCAGACGGCCACGGTGCGCCATGCCGATGACCATGTCGCGCACGCCGTCTTCGCCGCCGCGGCGCACTAATTCGTCGAGCAGCGGGATGAGACTATCGCCACCCTCGAGCGAGAAGCGTTTCTGGCCGACGTACTTGGTGTGCAGGTAGCGCTCCAACCCCTCCGCCTGCGTGAGCAATTCCAGCGTGCGTTTGCGTTCGTCCGCGGTCAAGCCGAAGCGACCGGCGGCGGCTTCCAGGCGCTCGTGCACCCAGCGCCGCTGCTCGGTGTGGCTGATATGCATGAACTCCGCGCCGACGGTCGCTGCATACGTCGCCTTGAGCAGGGCGACGAGATCTTTCAGCTTCAGGCGTTGCGGCCCGGCCAGCGAGCCCGTGGAAAATTCGGTTTCCATGTCCGCGGCGGTCAAGCCATGAAACGCAGGGTCAAGGTCCGGCGCGGGAAGTTTTTGCGCCATGCCGAGCGGGTCGAGGTTCGCCGCAAGGTGCCCGCGCGAGCGGTACGCCGTCACCAGTTTCAGCACCGCCGCCTGTTTCTGCGCCTGCGCATCGGAAACCGGGGCAGCAAACGCCGCACGCGCATGACCGTCGAGTTTCTGCGCCGCCTCGATGCGCGCGATCGCGTCCGCGTGCGGCACATCGCCGGCCTCGCGGCCCTTGAAGGTGTCGAAGTATTTGCGCCATTCCGGCGCGACCGCGGTTGGATCGCGCAGCCAGTTTTCGTACAACGCTTCGATGAATCCGGCATTGCTGCCGGATAGTTGGGAAGATGCCGCAAATTGCTGGAGAAGGCTTGCGCTCACGCTGGTCTGCCGTGCTGAAAATGTGGCGTCCGCGTGTGCGGGACGCAGGAACCGGCAATTATACCGATAACGTGCTGCGATGCGACATTGCTAGAGCGCCAACTGGCGCAAATCCTCGCTGATTTCGGAACGTTCCCAGACCTGATTGAAGTATTCGAGCAACTGCGCATGACGGCCCGGCGCATAGTTCACCGCCTCGCCCTCGAAGCGGTTGCCGAGCACGCGGAAGTAATAGCCGCGCACGTCGTTGAGCAAAAACGCGGACGGATAGTGCAAGTCGTCGTCCTGCACCGGCGTGCGCAGCGCAAACACGGAGGTCAAGCGCTGCGCCAGCGGCAGCAGGCGATGTCCGCGCGCGGCGACGGCGTGCGGATCCTGCACCAGGATGCGGATGCTCGCGCCGCGTCCGGAGATTGCCACGCGCTTGAGCGCTTCCAGAGCCGCTTCGGATTCGAACAAGTCGGGATCGAGGACGCGGGTGTAGATGCACAACTCGCGCTTGGCCGTGCCGATCAGGCGCAGGGTTTCATCGAGCGCCTGATCGCGCGACTCCACCGCCACGTTGCGCACGTCGGGACGCGGCGGCAGCGGCGCGCGTTCCGGCGCGACCGCGGGTTCCAGTTCGCGGCGCATGTGGAAGTGACTGATCGCGCATTCCTCGAATTCGTCGCCGTATTTGGCGAAACCGAATTTTTCGTAAAACGGCAGTGCATGGGATTGCGCGTGCATTCCCAGTTCGCGGTAGCCGAGCGCGCCTGCCTGTTCGATCAGCAGATGCATGATCGCCTCGCCGACGTGCTTGCCGCGCCAGTCGCGCAGCACGGCCATGCGGCCGATCATTGCCGATTCCGAAGCCGGGCCATCCTGCCCGTCTTCGACTCGGCGAGTCCGGCGCAGGTCCGGACCCGCCTGCGCCGAATCGAACCCGGACGCGTTCGATTCGTGCGCGACCCCTGCATGGGCCGCGGTGCGCGGCGGGACCAGGCGTCCGGTGCCGATGGGATTGCCCGCCAGATCACGCGCGAGCACATGACGCGAGCTGGCGTCGAGGTCGTCCCATTCGTCCTCGCGCGGGACATTCTGCTCGACGATGAACACCTGCTCGCGCACTGCGCGGCAGGCCTCGCGTTCGGCGTCGTTGTTCCAGTCGACGGTGGCGATGGTGAAGTCGGTGGGGATCATGGCGGCATTGTACGTATTTCCGTTCGCCCTGAGCGTAGGCGCAAAGCGCCGAAGTCGAAGGGCAGTGTTTCGACTTCGCTCGCTGCGCGAGCTACGCTCAACACGAACGGATTATTTGCAAATGCCCGCCGTTGGCCAGCGCCGCGATTATTGCATGCGCATTCAGGCGCGCGAGCATCGCACCATCGAATGCGCACTGCGCGCATAACGTGCGAGCGATGGCGACGGAACAGGCGTGGCATTCCCCGGCCACGAATAACAGCGCACCGCGGCCTTGGCGCGCCCAGGCGAAGCGGCTGAAGGGATTGCGCAGCACGCGCACCGTCGGCAATTGGGTCGCGAGTCGCGTCGGTGTGATCACCCGTGCCCGCGGCGTGGCCATATGCGCGGCGCGGTAGCGAGTGATGAAGCAGCCGAACCAGCGCAGCAATGCTGTATTGGCCACACCGGAAAAATGCGGCAGCGCGGCGCCTACGCGTGCAAGCGCGGCGATGTCGATCTCACCGGGATGGCGTGAGGGACGCAATCCGGGATCGGCGTAGCGCGCGGCTTCGTCCAGCGGTTCGGCCAGAAACTCGGAAAAATCCAGCAGCAGTTCCGCTTGCGACGGCGCGCGCATGCCGACGGAAAACGTCATGCATTCGCCAATGGCCGTGCCTTCGTGCGGAACGTTCGGTGGTAGATACAGCGCATCGCCGGATTCGAGTACCCAGTCGTGTGTGGATGAAAATTCACGCAGGAGTCTGAGCTCGGCATCGTCGCGGAAATCCCTTCGAGCATGCGGATCCATGCTGATGCGCCAGCGCCGCTGGCCCGTGCCCTGCACGAGAAACACGTCGTACTGATCCACGTGCGCGCCAACACCGCCGCCAGCGGCGGCATAGCTCACCATCACATCGTCCACGCGCCAGCTCGGGATGAAGGCGAACGCGTCGAGCAGGGCGGCCACATCCAGGTCCCACTTGTCGACGTCCTGCACCAGCAACGTCCAATGGGTGCTTGGCAATTTTGCGAAATCGGATTCGGCGAACGGTCCGGTGCGCAACGTCCAGCGATCCCGTTTCGGCTCGTGGATCACGATGCGCGCGAGTGCCGCTTCCTCGCAGGCCAGGCCCGCCAGGTCTTGCGGAGAGATCGCCTTGTGGAAATGTGGAAACGCGCCGCGGATCAGCAACGGATGCTTCTGCCAGTAGTCGCGCAGGAAGCGCGCCGGCGGCATGCCGAGCGGCCGCTGCGGCGTTCCGCGGACCTCGATGACCGGCGCGCGACTCACGCGGCGAGGCGCCGCTTTGGCGCGGCATCATGCCTGAGTTTGGTACCGACCTTGACGATGGCATCGAGCGCCGGCAACAGCTCGTGACCGAGTTCGGTGAGTTCGTACTCGGCCGACGGCGGCGAGGTGTCGAGCAGGCGGCGCATGATCATGCCGCGCGCTTCCAGCTCGCGCAGCCGCTGCGAGAGCACGCGCGCGGAGATGCGCGGAATGTCGTGGCGCAGTTCGCCGAAGCGGCGCGCGCCGCCGCGCAGGTACCAGATCACGTTCGGCGCCCAGGCGCCGCGCAGCAGGTCCATGCACATGCTCAGCGGACATTGCGGCGGCGGCAGGACTTTGCTTTTGCGCAGAGGCAATCCCATGGTCGTTCCCGGTTATCGCGGAGTGAGCGGGTAACCGCCCGGTTACCACATTCTACCAGTAATTTATGGATATATGATATCTAATAGTAACGTGATAGTGCTAGGATACCTACCACAGAAGCTCGCGACGTTTCATCAACCCGACGGAACCTCTGAAGAAGCGTCGCGAGCGAAGGCAAATTGCGCGTCGCCGAAGCGCAGGAACCGGAGCATACAGTCGAGTATGTGAGGATTCCGAGCACCGCCGGCGCGCAAAATGTCGAGCGCAGCAGCTTGTTCAGAGGTTCCCCAAAAGGATGCAATCCATGAAACTCTACTATTCCCCCGGCGCCTGCTCGCTGTCCCCGCATATCGTTGCGCATGAACTCGGCCTGCCGCTGGCGATCGAGAAAGTCGACACCAAGGCCAAGCGCACCGAATCCGGCCGCGATTTCCTCGCGATCAATCCGAAGGGCTATGTGCCCGCGCTGGAACTCGACAACGGCGAAGTGCTGACCGAAGGCCCGGCCATCGTGCAGTATCTCGCCGACCTCAAGGGCACTGCCGCGCTCGCCCCGGCCAACGGCACGCTGGCGCGCGCACGAGCGCAGGAAATGCTCAACTACATCACCAGCGAAATCCACAAGAGCTACAGCCCGCTGTTCAAGGACGACACGCCCGAAGCCACGCGCGCCGAGCGCAAGGCATATCTTGCCAAGCGCTACGATTTCATCGAGAAGATCCTGGCCAAGCAGCCATACCTTCTGGGCGATCACTTCACCGTGGCCGACGCCTACCTGTTCACGGTCACGCGTTGGGCCGATTTCGTCAAGTTCGATCTATCCGCGTTGCCGTCGTTGCAGGCATTCCAGAAGCGCGTCGCCGCGCGTCCGGCAGTGCAGGCGGCGATGGCAGCGGAGGGGTTGATCAAGGCAGCAAAAGCGGCCTGAGCGGCAAGACTGCCGGGCGGAAGCGTTCCCGCCCGGCGTCGATTCACGGGTAACACGCCCTGATCAATGTTGAGGGGCAGGGGTTTCCACGTAGCCGCCCGGCGCAATGTGCTCGATCGCCGTAGCAATTTGCGGCAAAACGCTTTGCAAGCGTGGCCAACTCGTGGTGCCGAGGACGACGATGGCGATACGGCGGTCGGAAAGGTTTTGTTGGTATTTCAGATTCTGGTCGGTAGTCACCAGAACATCGAAACCATGATCCTGCGCCTGGCGCAGCAAATCCCCATTGTTGAGGTTACTCCAGCCCATTTCGTGGGCTGTGGATACCGAATGATCCGGCAAATGTTTACGCAGCGGAACAGGCGTGCCCTGATCGAACAATACGCGCATCAAGCCGCTTCCAGCGTGCGCGTGACATGCTCGATGACGGCGCGCACCTGTTGCTTCGTCACGCCGGGAAACCAGGCCATGAAATCGGCGATCTGCGCACCGTCTTCCAGGTTCTCGAACAACGCGGAGACCGGCACGCGCGTGCCGCGGAATACCCAGGCGCCGCTGACTTTGCCGGGATTACGTTCGACGGCGGGGCAGGTGGACCAATCGTTCATGCGGCCTCCGAGTTTCGGTTCTGCAACGCAAAATTCATCCGGTCGTGGTGGTTGATTTTATCACGCAACCGCGCTCGCCGAGCGTGTCACAACGCCTGCCGTAACAGCACTCGCAGCCGTGTCCCTTTCCGGTTGCCGACAACGCGCACCAAACGCATCGCGCTGGCGGGCGGGTTGATTACTGCGTAGCGACTACGTTGCGGCATCAAGTTGCTGTCGGTACCATTATTTGGTACCATTCTGCGATGAAACGCAAGCACGCCAAAACGCTGGCCCTGCTGTTCAAGCATCCGGTATCCGGCAGCGTCCGTTTCGATGATGCTCTCGCCCTGCTGCGCGAGCTTGGTGCCAGCGTGGAGACGAATCGCGAGGGTTCGCGCATCGCCGTCGTGTTGTTCGGCCAAGTGCGCGTGCTGCACAAACCGCATCCGTCGCCGACCATGGGCAAGGGTGCGGTGGCGTCGTTGCGCGATTGGCTGGAAATCAACGGAGTACGACCATGATCGAGAACACCATGAACGTGGACGGCTTCACCGCCGTGATCCGCTACAACCCGGAAACCGACCAGTTCCGCGGCGAAATCCAGGGTCTGAATGGCAGTGCCGATTTTTACGGACGCACGCCGGTCGAACTGCGCCGCGAATTCCGCGCCTCTCTGCGGTATTTCATCGAGACTGCCGAAAAGCACGGATTGCCGGTACGCAAGGTGGCCTCGGGCAAGTTCAACGTGCGCTTGCCGTCGGAACTGCACGCGCGTGCGGCTGCTGCCGCAGCAGCAGATGGAATCTCGTTGAATGCCCTGGTCGAACGCGCGGTGCGGCACGAAGTGGCGATGTAACGCGATTGCGCGATCCGCCCGGCAATCACTCGGACCGGCCGTGCTCCAGATGAAACCGGTGAAGGAACCGGTGCACGATGGGCGCGAAGATGATTCCGGCAATGGCGATCACCATGAAGCCGCAGTACAGCGCATAGAAGCCGGCGAACAATTTGCCACTCGCCGTGTGCAGCGGGTCGACGGGTCCCATGCCGCCGAGCAGCATGGATGCGTTCACGAACGCATCCAGCCATGAAAAGTTTTCGAGGATGTGGTAGCCGAGCATGCCGATGAGCAAGGAAAACGTGATCAGGCCTGCGCCAACGGCTCCACAACGTGCGAGACGTCCGAGAAATTGGCGGTGCGGCAGCAGCGGATCGGTGCGGTGTTCGAACACGGCGCTCAGATCTTCACTGCCAGGTCGCCGGCCAATCCCGTGTACGTTGCCGGCGTCAGCGCCAGCAAACGCTTCTTCGCATCCGCCGGAAGCGCAAGCGATTCGATAAACGCGCGCATCGATTCGCGCGTAATGCCCTGGCCGCGGGTGAGTGCCTTGAGCTGCTCGTAAGGTTCGGGCAGTCCGTAGCGACGCATCACCGTCTGCACGGCTTCGGCGAGCACTTCCCAGCTTGCATCGAGGTCCGTGGCGATGCGCTCGGGATTCGCGCTGAGCTTGGCCAGCCCGCGCAGCAGCGATTCCAATGCGATCTGGCTGTGGCCGAAGGCGGTGCCGACGGCGCGTAACACAGTGGAGTCGGTGAGATCCCGCTGCCAGCGGCTGATCGGCAGTTTTTCGGCAAAGTGCGCGAACAGCGCGTTGGCGATACCGAGATTACCCTCGGCGTTTTCGAAGTCGATCGGATTGATCTTGTGCGGCATGGTCGAGGAGCCGACCTCACCGGGTTTCA
>JAGWXP010000010.1 GCA_018969845.1 Lysobacteraceae bacterium
TACACGTTCGGCCCGACGTTTCGCGCCGAGAACTCGAACACGGCGCGGCATCTCGCGGAGTTCTGGATGATCGAGCCGGAGATCGCGTTCGCCGACCTCGACGACGACGCTACGCTCGCCGAGGATTTCCTCAAGTACATCTTCAAGGCCGTGCTCGACGAGCGCATCGACGACATGAAATTCTTCGCCGAGCGTCAGGAGAAAAGCGCAATCACGCGCCTCGAAGAATTCGTGAAAGCACCTTTTGAGCGTATCGATTACACGGCCGCCGTCGAGATCCTGAAAAAATCGGGACAGAAATTCGATTACCCGGTCGAATGGGGCCACGATCTGCAAACCGAGCACGAGCGTTATCTTACCGAGAAGCATGTCGGCCGCCCGGTCGTGGTGATGAACTATCCGGAGAAGATCAAGGCGTTTTACATGCGCCTGAACAACGACGGCAAGACCGTCGCGGCGATGGACGTGCTCGCGCCGGGCATAGGCGAGATCATCGGCGGTTCGCAACGCGAGGAGCGTCTGCACGTGCTCGATGCGCGCATGGCGCAGTTCAAGCTCGATCCGGCGCATTACCAGTGGTATCGCGATTTCCGCCGCTACGGCAGCGTGCCGCACGCCGGCTTCGGCCTCGGTTTCGAGCGCCTTGTCGTGTATGTGTGCGGACTCGCCAACATCCGCGACGCGATTCCTTACCCGCGTGTGCCGGGTTCGGCGGAGTTTTGAACGTGTCCGCACCCGACGATCAATGGTGGCTGGCGGCACTCGGCGATACAGTGATCTGGGCACGCTTACGAGTGCTGGAATCCGGTGTCGCCGAAGTATTCGATGCGCGCGGCGAAACGCTTGTGTACGACGACGAAGACAGCGCGCGAACCGCGTTGCTCGACGCCGAGTTTTGCGCCTTCGACGGTCTGGACGAAGACGACGCGGCACAGTTGGGATTGGATCTGGATTCGACCGATACCCCCGAAGCTGAAGACGATGAAGACTTGCTGCCGCAGATGACGCAAAAACGCGCCGGAGGCCACGCCTGATGAATCTGGATCTCGCCGGCAAACATGCCCTGGTCTGCGGTGGCTCACAGGGCATCGGCCGTGCCGCCGCCATCGAACTGGCGCAGCTCGGTGCCGATGTCACAGTGCTTGCGCGATCCGTCGATACGCTGCAAAGCGTTGTCGATGCCATGCCGAAGCCGCATGTCGCTCAGTCGCATTCCTGCATCGCCGCGGATGCCGACGATCCCGCGGCCTATGGTGCCGCCATCGAAAATCTTGCGCGCGCCCGACCGGTGCAGATTCTCGTCAACAACAGCGGCGGCCCGCCGGGCGGTCCGGCGCATTGCGCAAAAGTGGAAGAGTATATTTCCGCGTTCCGTCAACATCTGGTCGCCAGTCAGACCGCGCTGCAGGCGGTACTGCCGGGCATGCGTGCGGCGAATTACGGCCGCGTGGTCAACGTGATCTCGACTTCCGTCAAGGAGCCCATCGAGAATCTGGGCGTTTCCAACACCGTGCGCGCGGCCGTCGCGAGCTGGGCCAAGACCTGCTCGCGTGAACTTGCGCCGTTCGGCATCACCGTCAACAATGTGTTGCCCGGATACACCAATACGCAACGCCTGACCAGCCTGATTGCCGCCAAGGCCAAGTCATCCGGCGAATCCGAAGCCGTCATAGCGCACAAAATGCTCGCTGCCGTGCCGGCGGGACGTTTCGCCGACGCGGCGGAAGTCGCCGCCGTGATCGCGTTTCTGTGCACGCCGGCTGCGGCTTACGTCAACGGCGTGAGCATTGCCGTGGATGGTGGGCGAACGCACGCGCTAAGTTGAACACGTCAAGTCTTGCCCGCGTTACGGCCGGAGGCTAACCTGCAAAGGTAGCCCTCGGCCGTCATGCATCCATCCTTCGTCCACCTTCGCGTCCACAGCGAGTATTCGCTGGTCGATTCGACCCTGCGCCTGCCGGACAAGCCCGAATACGGCGATCCGGCCAAGGCGAAGCGGCCGAACCTGATCAGTCGCGCCGTGCAGATGCAGTTGCCGGCACTCGCACTCACCGACGAGAGCAACCTGTTTGCTCTGGTCAAATTCTATCGCGCGGCTGAAGCGAATGGCATCAAACCCATCGTCGGCGCGGACTTGTGGATAGCCGCTGTCGATGCCAGCGCGCCGTCGCGGTTGACGGTGCTGTGCCAGAACCGCGAGGGTTATCTGCATCTTTCGCAGCTCATTTCACGCAGCTACACGGAAGGCCGTCACGGCGATCACGCACTGGTCAATCCGGCGTGGTTCGACGGACACGGCGCCGGACTCATCGCGCTGGCGGGACGCGAAAGCGAGATCGGGCGGCACCTCATCGCCGGCAAGCACGATGCCGCGCTGGCCACTGCGCACGCATGGTTGCGACACTTCAACGATCGGCTGTATCTGGAACTCGTGCGCTACGGCCACGCCGACGAGGCGATGTTTCTTCCTGCCGCGTTGCGACTTGCCGCCGACGCGGACTGCCCCGTCGTCGCAACCAACGACGTGCGCTTCGCCGCACGCGAGGATTTCGACGCACACGAGGCGCGTGTGTGCATCCGCCAAGGCCGTCTGCTCAATGACCCGAAGCGCCCGCGGGACTACACACCCGCGCAATACCTCAAATCCGCCGAGGAAATGGCCGTGTTGTTCGCGGACATTCCCGAAGCGTTGGAAAACAGCGTGGAGATTGCCAAGCGCTGCAATCTGGAGATGACGTTCGGCCAGTATTACCTGCCGGCGTTTCCCCTGCCCGCGCACGACGACGAGAGATCGTTCATCCGCAACCAGGCGCGCGAGGGACTCGATGCGCGTTTGGCCAAGCACGGCGTGGCGCCGGGATTCAAACGCGGGGAATATGCGCAGCGCCTCGATGCCGAACTCGACACGATCGTGAAGATGGGCTTTGCCGGCTACTTCCTCATCGTCGCCGACTTCATCGGCTGGGCCAGGCAACACGATATTCCGGTCGGACCCGGACGCGGCTCCGGCGCGGGCTCGGTGGTGGCCTGGTCGCTTGGCATCACCGACCTGGATCCATTGCGCTACGGCCTGCTGTTCGAGCGCTTCCTCAACCCCGAGCGCGTGTCCATGCCCGATTTCGACATCGATTTCTGCATGGACCGTCGCGATGAGGTGATCGATTACGTCGCGCACAAGTACGGGCGCGAGAAAGTCAGCCAGATCATCACCTACGGCACGATGGCGGCCAAGGCCGTGCTGCGCGATGCCGGCCGCGTGCTCGGCATGGGCTATGGGCAGGTCGATCAAATTGCCAAACTCATTCCGCTCAAGCCCGCCGACCCGTTGAGCCTGGACGATGCGCTGGGCACGAGCGAACGCGCGCGCAGGGAATCCGATCGCATCGTTCCGGAATTCAAGGCACGCTACGAATCCGATGACGAGGTGCGCGAACTCGTCGATCTCGCGCGACGCATCGAGGATCTCGTGCGCAATGCCGGCAAGCACGCCGGCGGCGTGGTGATCGCACCCAGCGCGCTGACCGATTTCGCTCCGCTCTACTGCGAGGGCAGCGGCGACGGTGTCGTCACCCAGTTCGACAAGGACGACGTCGAGGCGGTTGGCTTGGTCAAGTTCGACTTCCTCGGCCTGCGCACGCTCACCATCATCGACTGGGCGGTCAAGACGATCAATGCGCGCCGCGCGGCGGCGCGCGACGAGCCACTCGACATTGCCGCCCTGGCGCTGGACGATCCGGCGGTTTACGAACTTTTCGCGCGTGGCAGCACCGCCGCCGTGTTCCAGTTCGAAGGCGGCGGCATGCAGCGCCTGCTCAAGGATGCCAAACCCGACCGTTTCGAAGACTTGATCGCACTGAACGCCTTGTACCGACCGGGGCCGATGGACCTCATCCCCAGCTACGTCGCGCGCAAGCACGGGCGCGAAGAAGTCGCCTATCCAGATCCGCGCGTGGAACCGATCCTGCGCGAGACCTACGGCATCATGGTCTATCAGGAACAGGTCATGCAGATGGCGCAGATCGTCGGCGGCTACACGCTCGGCGGCGCCGACCTGCTGCGCCGCGCGATGGGCAAGAAGATCGCCGCCGAAATGGCCAAGCAGCGCGTCGTCTTCGGCGAGGGAGCGGCGGAGAACGGCGTGCCTGCCGACAAAGCCGACGCCATCTTCGATTTGATGGAAAAATTCGCCGGCTACGGTTTCAACAAGTCGCACGCCGCGGCCTATTCGCTTGTCGCTTACCAGACCGCGTGGCTGAAGGTGCACTACCCGGCCGAATTCATGGCCGCGGTCCTGTCCAGCGACATGGACAACACCGACAAGATTGTCGCCTTCCTCACCGAAGCGCGCGGGCTCGGCCTCACCCTCCTGCCGCCGGATGTCAACGCCTCGGCCTACATGTTCGAGGCCACCGCTGCGGGGACCATTCGCTACGGCCTCGGCGCAGTGAAGGGCGTTGGCCGCAACGCGGTCGAGAATCTGGTGCAGGCCCGCGCGCGCAGCGGCGCGTTCGCGGACCTCGCCGATTTCTGCCAGCGGGTTGATGGACAGAAGGTCAACAAGCGCGTGCTCGAAGCGCTCATCCTCTGCGGTGCGATGGATGCGCTCGGCGCCAATCGCGCCAGTCTGATGGCGCAGCTTCCAGAAGCCTTGCGTGCCGCCGAACAGGCCGCGCGCGATGCCGAGGCCGGACAGAACGACATGTTCGGCGCGGCCAGCGCCACGCCCGCACCGCGCCTGAGCCTGGCGAGCGTCGCGGAGTGGCCGCCGGAGCAGCGCCTCGCCGGCGAGCGCGATACACTCGGGCATTATCTTTCCGGCCATCCGACCCTGCTCTGGCACGGGACGTTGGCGCAACTGGCGACCTGCCCGATCGGCGAGATCGGCCAACGCTATCAGCCGCCGAAGCCGCGCGCAGACGACGCCGGCAACCGTTTCCGGCGACCGCCGGAAACGCCCTGGATCGTCGCCGGCCAGCTTGTCGATCTGCGCAAGCGCGGCAACGATCAGGCGTTCGTGCAGATCGAGGATTGGAGCGGTCGCATCGAGATCAGCCTGTTCCGCGAAACCTTTGTCGAATTCGCCCCGCTGCTCACGCGCGACGCCATCCTCATCGTCGAAGGCGGTTTGGCCTGGGACGATTTCGCCGGTGCCCTGCGTCTGCGCACGCGGCGCATACTCACCCTCAACGAAGCCTGCGAACGCCAGGCGAAATTGCTGCGCATCCGCTTGAACGGCATCGGCGAGGATTTCCTTCCCCGGCTGCGCGAGGCGCTCGCCGGATATCGTGGCGGCCAGACACCGCTGCGGGTAACGTACGCCAACCATACCGGCAGCGCTGAGATCGAACTTGGCGCCGATTGGCGCGTGCGTGCCACGGCGGATCTAAAGCGCAGTCTGGACATGCTGCCCGGGGTGCAGTCGACCGAGTGGATTCTCGACCGCGCCGGCGGCGGCAACTGAGCGATCGGCTTTTCGCACAGCCTGCGGCTATAATTTGCGGCTTCGCGTCTTTGTTGCCGGCATGAATCCCAACTTCCTCGACTTCGAACAGCCCATTGCCGAACTGGAAGGCAAGATCCAGGAGCTGCGCCATGCCAGCCACGGCCAGGCGTTCAACATCGACGACGAAGTGCGCAAGCTGCGCGACAAGCTCAAGCGCAAGACCGCGGAAATCTTCAAGGACCTCACGCCCTGGCAAATCGCGCAACTGGCGCGCCATCCGGCGCGGCCGTACACGCTCGACTACGTGCAGACGATCTGCGAGGAATTTCACGAACTGGCCGGCGACCGCGCCTATGCCGACGACGCGGCGATCGTCGGCGGTCTGGCGCGCATGGATGGCCGTGCGCTCATGGTGATCGGCCAGCAGAAGGGTCGCGACACCCGCACCAAGATCAAGCGCAACTTCGGCATGCCGCGCCCCGAGGGTTACCGCAAGGCGCTGCGCCTGATGCAGATGGCCGAGCGTTTCGGCCTGCCGATCCTCACCTTCATCGACACGCCCGGCGCGTATCCGGGCGTCGGCGCCGAGGAACGCGGCCAATCCGAGGCGATCGCGCGCAACCTGCTGGAGATGTCGCAATTGCGCGTGCCGATCCTGTGCACAGTGATCGGCGAGGGAGGCTCCGGCGGCGCACTCGCCATCGGGGTTGGCGACCGCACGATCATGTTGCAGTATTCGACTTACTCGGTGATCTCGCCGGAAGGCTGCGCCTCGATCCTGTGGAAAAGCGCCGAACGCGCCAAGGATGCCGCCGAGGCGCTGGGCCTGACCGCACCACGCCTGCTCGAATTGGGGCTTATCGACAAGGTCGTGCGCGAGCCGCTCGGCGGTGCGCACCGCGACCCGCATGCGATGGCCATTCGCCTGAAGGCCGTGCTGCGCAACCAGCTCGATGAACTCGAACGCAGCGATCGCGCCGGCCTTGTCGATCAGCGCTACCGGCGCCTGCGCCGCTACGGCGCGTTCAAGGCATAGCCTGGTCCACCTCGATCTCGATGCCGCCGACCATGCTGGCGACAAGGTTGTACAGCGCCCCGCCGATCGCGCCGGCAATGAAGCCGATCACCCCGTACACGATCGGAAGAATAATCAGCATAGCAATGCCCGCCATGCCCATCACCCCGGCTACCGGGCTGCCGCCCAGGTTTCCGATCATCGCCCCGAACATCATGAACAGCAATGCGAGGATCACGCCGAAGATGGCCATCAGGACCATCTGAAAAACCGCAAGTTTCAATACCGCCACGCGTTTGATAACCATCTTCCCCTCCCCGGAATGACATGGGTCCGTCGTGCGGACGCCAGCACGGTAACGTGGCATTAGGCCCCGCGCAATAGCTTCTGGCACCATGCGCGCATGACTGTGCTCATCACACTGCAAGACGGTCTTGCGCGGCTGCCGTCCGGCGCGCTCGCCGTGGCCTTCAGCGGCGGCATGGATTCGTCCGTACTGCTGCATGCGCTGGCGCGATTGCCGGGCGCGCGCACGCGCGGCTTGCGTGCGATCCATGTCAATCACGGCCTGCATGCCGACAGCGATAGGTGGGCGGCACATTGCCGCGAATCCGCCGCCGCGCTGGACGTGCCGCTGCACATCGCCGCCGCGCAGGTGGATCAGGGCGGCAGCACGGGATTGGAAGACGCCGCGCGCCGCGCGCGTTTCGCGGCTTTTGCCGCAGCACTGCAACCCGGCGAAATTCTCGCCCTGGCCCAGCATCGCGGCGATCAGGCTGAAACCGTGCTGTTGAAATTGTTGCGCGGCGCAGGCCCGCAGGGGCTGGGCGCGATGCGCGGATTGCGCAAACACGGCAATGGCTACTTGTGGCGCCCGCTGCTGGATGTTTCCCGGGCGATGGTATTCGAATACGCACAGCAGAACGGACTGTATTGGGTAGACGATCCGAGCAACGCGCAGACTCACTTGTCACGCAATTTCCTGCGTCATGAAATCATTCCGCGACTTACGCAACACTGGCCGCACGCCGAAGCCGCATTGGTGCACAGTGCGACCTGGCTGCGCGCCGCCGCGGACTACATCGACGCGCAGTCCGCCGCAGCGCTGGCCGGTTTGCGCGGTGCCGAACCGGCAACGCTTGACTGGCGCGGCTGGCTCGCCCTGCCCGATGCGTTGCGCGATCCGGTGCTGCGCAGTTGGCTGCGCGAGTGCGGGCTGGACGAACCGGCGCATTTCCATGTCGCGGAGCTCGAACGGCAACTGCTTGCCGCGCAAGATCGCACGCCCTGTGTCGCCTTCGAGGGCACGGAGTTGCGCCGTCTCCGCGATCGGCTCTGCGCGTTCCGGCGCGACGGCACGCGTTGCGTCCCGCGTCCGGATTGATTCCTGCGAGCCGCTGCGGTAGCGTGCGCGCCATGCCAGCCCGCGACCGCAAATCTGCCGATCCGAAACCCACCGAAACGAGTCAGATCGCGGATTTCGAGAAATCCCTCGACGAACTCGAGCAACTCGTTGCCAAGATGGAGCTGGGCGAACAGAGCCTGGACGATTCGCTCAAATCCTACGAACGCGGCATCGCCCTGTACCGCCATTGCCAGGGTGCGCTGGAGCAGGCCGAACTGCGGGTGAAGCTGCTGTCCGATCCCGAGCAACCCGACCAAGCCGAAGACTTTGAGCCGGAAGCGCCTTGAGCCGCCCGCGGCGCTGATCGCCTGGAGCGAGCGCGCCGACGCGGCGCTCGCGCGCGTGCTGCCACCCGAGACCCGGGAACCGGCGCCGTTGCACTGCGCCATGCGCTACGCCGTTCTCGGCAGCGGCAAGCGCCTGCGTCCGGCGCTGGTCTACGCCACCGGCAGCACGCTCGGCGCGCCGCTCGAAGCGCTCGACGCCGGGGCCTGCGCGGTGGAAATCATCCACGCCTATTCGCTGGTCCACGACGACTTGCCGGCAATGGACGATGATGAATTGCGCCGCGGCCGGCCGACCTGCCACGTCGCCTTCGGCGAGGCGATGGCGATACTTGCCGGCGACGCCCTGCAGGCGCTCGCCTTCGAGATCCTCTCCGCCGACGCCGCGCAGCCTGCCGGTACACATGTGGAAATGTTGCGCACGCTCGCCGCGGCCTGCGGCTCGCACGGCATGGCCGGCGGGCAGGCGCTAGACCTCGCTGCAGTCGGCAAGACACTGACCCCCGACGCGCTGGACCGGATGCACGAGTACAAGACCGGGGCACTCATCCGCGCATCCGTGCGCCTGGGCGCGCTCGCAGCAGGCAGTACGGACGCCGCACTGCAGGCCGCGCTGGATGCGTACGGCCACGCGATCGGACTGGCTTTCCAGATCCGCGACGATATCCTCGACGTGGAAGGCGAAAGCTCGATCATCGGCAAAACCGCCGGCAAGGATGCCGCGCAAGCCAAGCCCACCTACCCCGCCATCCTCGGCATGGACGCTTCGCGCGCGCGTCTGGCGCAACTCACGCACGCTGCCACCGCTGCACTGGCGCCGCTCGGCGAACGCGCAAAGCAACTGACGGAACTGGCGCGTTACGTAGCCGAACGGGAGAGCTGATCAACGACCGGCGACCGTCATCCGATCCAGCAGGATCGAGCCGGTGAGAATGTGCGAACGTGTGTCGACATCGGCGCCGATCGCGGCCATCCCCGCGAACATGTCGCGCAGGTTCGAGGCGATGGTGATTTCCTCGACCGGATAGGCGATCGCGCCGTTTTCCACCCAGAAGCCCGCCGCGCCGCGCGAATAATCGCCGGTAACGATGGATACGCCCTGTCCCATGACTTCGGTGACGAGCAAGCCGGTGCCAAGCTTGCCCAACATGTCCGCGAAATCGCCACCGCTTGGCGCGACTACCAGATTGTGGATGCCGCCGGCGTTGCCGGTACTTTGCAGACCGAGCTTGCGCGCGGAATAGCTGCCGAGGACATATCGTTCCAGGATCCCGGCGCGGACCAGACCGTTGTCCGCCGTCGCCACGCCTTCGCTGTCGAAATTTGCCGAGCCTTGTCCGCGCGGCAGGTGCGGACGTTCGACAATCTCGACGAATTCCGGAAACAGCTTCTTGCCCGCGTGATCGAGCAGGAAGCTCGCCTTGCGGTAAAGCGCACCGCCGCTGACCGCAGAAATGAGATGCCCGATCAGGCCGCGCGCGACTTCCGGCGCGAACAGCACCGGACACTGGCGTGTATCGAGCTTGCGCGCATCGCGACGTGCCAGCGTGCGTCGCGCGGCCTTGACCCCGATCGACGCCGCGGTCGGAAAATCCTCCGCAGAGCGCGCGGTTTCATACCAATAGTCACGCTGCATGCCGTTGCCGTCCTGCGTGATCAGCGTGCACGACAACGAATGTCGCGTGCCGCGTTCGTGGCCACAGAAGCCCTGCGACGTCGCATAGACCGCGACCGATTCACCCGCCTGCACCGAGGCACCGTCGGAATTCGTGATTCCGTCCAGCGCGCGCCCGGCGTCTTCGATTTCGATGCCGAGCCGGATTGCGGACGGCGCATCCAGATTCCACGGGTGCCACAAATCCAGATCCGGAAACGAGCGTGCCAGCCGCGCCGGATCGGCGAGTCCCGCGAACGTATCTTCCTCGGTGAACTTCGCAATCGCGCAAGCCTGTTCGATGGTCTTGGCGATGGAATCGGGTTGCAGATCCGCGGTGCTGGCCGACCCCTTGCGCTGGCCGAAATACACGGTCACGCCGAAGGCGCGGTCGCGATTGTGCTCGATGGTTTCGACCTCGCCCAGGCGCACGTTCACGGAAAGACCCGTATCGATGCTCGCGCCGACCTCGGCGTCGCTGGCGCCGGCCGCGCGGCAGCGGCCGATGACATCGGCGGCGAGGTTGGCCAGATTGTCGAGTTGGGCGAGCGAATCGTCGTCTTGTGCGATGATGGCGTTCATGGGGAATTTCCGAATTGGTAGCAGCGTTCGCGTTGAGCGTAGCTCGGGGCGAACGGGAATGGTTGAATGATGCACGATCACGAATCCGAATACGACGATAGCCGCCACGACGAGCCCAGCCGCAGCCAGCTCCGCCGCGAAGCGCTGGACGTGCTCAAACTGGCGCAGCAGCTTGCGGTGTTGTCCGATGCACAGCTTGCCTCACTGCCGCTTGCCGATGCGCTGCGTGAAGAGGTGCAACGTACGCGTGCGGTGAAGCAGCAGATCGCGCGCAAGCGTGCCGAGCAATTCCTCGCCAAGCAACTGCGCAAGCTGGACGATTCCGAAATCGAGCCGCTACGCGCCGCGCTCGAACACGGCCGCGAGCATGCGCGCCGCGAAGCCGCCGCCCTGCACCGCATCGAGCAATGGCGCGAACGCCTGATCGCCGATGGCGATGCCGCGCTCGACGAACTCATGCGGCAATTCCCTTCATCGGACCGTCAGCAGCTGCGCCAGCTTGCGCGCCGTGCGCGCGCCGAACGCGAAGCGCAAAAACCGTTGCACGGATTCCACGAACTGTTCCGAGCGTTGCGCGAACTATTCGACACTGCTAAATCCTAGCTCGTCATTCCGGCATGGAGTGCCGGAATCCAAGAGCCATGGATGGCAAGCTCTCGCGTTATACATTTCGTTGGCATCCATGCAGTCTGGATGCCGGCAATCCCTGCCGCATGACGATTCACGCTGCAGTCCCGCCCACCGTCATCGCGTCGATTCTCAGCGTCGGCTGCCCGACCCCGACCGGCACGCTCTGGCCGTCCTTGCCGCAGACGCCGACGCCTTCGTCGAGCTTCAGATCGTTGCCGACCATCGATACGCGCGTGAGCACTTCCGGTCCCGAGCCGATCAAAGTCGCGCCTTTCACCGGGCGGGTGAGCTTGCCGTTTTCGATGAGATAGGCTTCGCTCGCCGAAAACACGAACTTGCCGTTGGTGATGTCGACCTGACCGCCGCCGAAGTTCACCGCATACAGGCCGCGCTCCACCGATGCGAGGATCTCGCCCGGATCACTCCGGCCCGGCAGCATGTAGGTGTTGGTCATGCGCGGCATCGGCAGATGCGCGAAGGATTCGCGCCGGCCGTTGCCGGTTGAACGCATGCCCATCAGGCGCGCGTTGAGCTTGTCCTGCATGTAGCCTTTCAGCACGCCATTTTCGATCAGCACCGTGCGTTCACCCGGCACGCCTTCGTCGTCCACGGACAACGAACCACGCCGGTCCGGCAGAGTGCCGTCGTCGACCACGGTGCACAGCGGCGAAGCGACTTTTTCGCCCATGCGGCCGGCGAAGGCCGATGTACCCTTGCGGTTGAAATCGCCCTCGAAGCCGTGGCCGATCGCCTCGTGCAGCAGCACGCCCGGCCAGCCGGGGCCGAGCACAACCGTCATGCTGCCCGCTGGTGCCGGCACCGACTCCAGATTCACCAGCGCCATGCGCACCGCTTCGCGCGCAAAGGCATGCGCGCGCCCGTTGGCGAGAAGCTCCTTGTAGCCGTAGCGTCCGCCGCCACCGCTCGAACCCGATTCGCGCCGGCCATCGCGCTCGGCGATCACGTTCACGTTCAGTCGCACCAGCGGACGCACATCGGCCGCCAGCGTGCCATCGGCGGCGGCCACCATTATCGTATCCAGCGTGGCGGCAAGACTGACGATCACCTGTGTGATGCACGGATCCAGCGCGCGCGCGAATTTGTCCACCTCGCGCAACAACGCGATCTTGTCCGCGTTCGGCAGCGATTCGACCGGGTCGATCGGCGCATACAGCGGCCTCGCTTCGCGCGCGGTCAGTGCGAAGCCAGCGCCGGTGTTGCCCGACTGCGCGATCGCGCGCGCCGACTGTGCCGCGGTGAGCAGTTGCGGCAGGACGATTTCGTCGGAATAGGCGAATCCGGTTTTTTCGCCGCTGATCGCGCGCACGCCGACGCCCTGCTCGATGGCATGACTGCCTTCGCGCACGATGCCATCTTCCAGCACCCACGATTCGCTGCGCGAATGCTGGAAATACAGATCCGCCGCATCGATGGACGGCCCCATCAGTTGCGCGAACACGCGCTCGAGATCGTTGCTGGAAAATCCGCCGGGTTGCAGCAACTGCCGTTCGGCGCGGGCGAATAAATTCATGGTCATGGAATCGGTTTGCTAGTGGTGGATGCGGGCGCGGCGGGCTGCTTCTGGGCGGGCATCAGCGGCTCCGCCTTGACCTTCTCCTTGGCGATTTCGGTGATGACGGGCTTGTCCCAACTCCCGGTCACGCTGTAGCGGATGCGGGTGACTTCGTTGAGCGCCTTCTTGAGCACGCCCTGCAGCACCACGCCGGCTGCCGCGCCCACCGGACCGCCGACGACGGCGCCACCGATCATCAAGGCACCGCCGACGTGCGGGGTGACTTCCATGGTTTGGTCGTAATCCTTGGCTTTCAAGCCGGTGCGGCCGTTCACGACGATGTCGGCGGCCGGACCCTTGACCTTCAATCCGGTCGTGTAGGCGTCGCCGTTCTTGAGTGTGAACGTTCCTTCGATGGAATCGAAGCTGAAGCCGGATTTGAAGAAATCGCCGAAGTCCAAAGCGAGCCGGCGCGGAACCGCGCTCAGGTTGAACAAGCCGAAGATGCGCCCGGCACCGGGGCTTGCATCGGGAATGCGGCCCTCGGCCACCGACACCTTGAGAGTGCCATTCAGCCGCGCCAGCGCGAACATCGACGGCGATCCGGCCCACTGACCCTGGATATGCGCGACCGTCGCCCCGCCGTCGACGAAGCCGGCGTAGCCGAAGGTATCGAGCATGCGGCCCAGATTCTGCGCGGAAAAATCGATGGAGAAATCCGAGACATCGCTGCCCGGGCGGCCGGTCCAGTCGCCCCGAGCGCGCATCTCCACGTTCTGCGAGTGCGTGGTGACCTGCTCGAAATGCGTGCCGTTGGCGATCGGATAGCTCTCCACGACGGTGGTGCCGAAACGCGAATCGCCCAGGCGGAAGTCGCCAATGCGGATGTGCAGCGGCGGCACGTTGGCCGGATTCTCGCCGGCCATCGCGCTGGTTTCGCTGTCGCCCACATCCGGCCAGTGGATCCGCTCGAATTGGGCGGTAACGCCGCGCTGCCTGAAATCCACCAGTGGGATATCCATGCTGCCGGCGATGTTGGCGCCGTCGAAGCCGAGAGCGAGTCCGGTTCTGGACGGCTTCAGCGTGAATTGCGCCGGACCGAAATCGCGGTCCCAGGCGCGCAAGTCCTGCGTCTTGAGATCGACGCCGGAGATCAGGTCTTCGCTGCCGCTGCCCGAATTCGAGACCGCGAAATCCATCCAGCCGGAAAGATCGAGCAGCGGCGCGCTGCCACCGATGGCAAACCCCCTTGCCGGCGGGGGGGCGGCCGCATCGCCGCCGAAGTCGACGCGCGCGGCGAACGGTTGCTTGCCCGATTCCAGATGCCCGCGCAGGCGCATCAGTCCGCCCAGTCGCAGGTCGATACTGCCGCCGGCGACCGGCAAACCGAGCGTGAGCGACAACGGCAGCGCGGTGGCGGCGGATTTGGTCAGCGGTGCGGGCAAGGCAATGGCGACACCGTCGAGATCGGATGTGACGGTCAGGCGCTGGCCGGGATTCTTCACGTCGTCGTGGTCGGCGGAGAAACCGACTTTCCAGTCGGCGTCGCCGCTGATGCGATCCGCCCACGGCGCCAGCATCGGCGCGTAGGCGAGCAGATCCGCCGCCGCAAAATTACCGCGCAGGTTCGCCTCGACGGCGTGATCCTTGTCGTCGGTGAAGCCGCCGACCGCGAGGCGGAACGTGGCCGGCTTGCCGTCGCGTGTAACCGGCAGCTCGCCGGTGTCGAAACCGTGCTGCGAAAATTTGAGCGTACCGGTGGCCTGCTCCAGGCGCAGCGCGTACTGGGCATCGCTCAGATCCGCCTGGTTCAGGCTAGCGGTGCCGGCCAGATCGAGTCGTTCAGCCTGCTTCACCGGAAGGTGCAGATGAAACCTCACCTTGCTGTTGCCGCCGACGCTTACGCCAAGCAGATGTGCGGCGTACTGCGCGCCGATCGGCGTGGCCCTGAGAAAGCCGAGCAGGTTCTTGCCGCTGCCGGAACCGGACACATCCAGTTCCAGCACCGCTTCGGCGAGATCAGCGATGCTCGCGCTGGCGCTATCAATCGTATTTCCCATCGCCTGCGCGGCATCCGTATCCACGCGCAACCCGTTGTTGACGAAATCGGCGATCGCATGCACATGCTCGGCGGCCGGCCAATCCGGCAGATAGGTCAGCTTGGTGTCGTTTATTTCGGCACGCGCTTCAAATCGGCCGGCGAAATTCGTGAACGGCCAGTCGGCGAGGTCACCGTGGAACACCGCGCGTCCGTTCGTGATGCCGCCCGACACGAGCGCACGATCCAGCCACTTCACCGCATCCGGCGGCATGACGTTGGTCGGCCAGAACAGTTTCGCCGTCGGCACTTCGCCATGATCGACCACGGCGTATACATCCAGTGCCGGGCGCGAACCGTCGTCGTGCATCTGCACGCTGCCGCGCAACTGACCGCCGTAACCGGCGCCTTCGAAATCCAGCGCCTGTGTGCCGATGCGCCAGCCAACCGCTTCGCGCCATGCGGCCAGGTCGCCTGCAAATCTGGAGAATTCCAGCGGTTGACGAAACACACGCGGTTCGTCGACACCAAACGCCGTGTGCGGCGGCAGATGCAAGCTGAAACCGTCCGCATCGCCAAGCACGCTGCCGGTCAGGCTGGTCACGCCCGGCAACGCATCCACCGCATGCCAGGCCAGGGCGGCAAAATCGGCCGAAATATCGAAATCCTGCGCACTACCGAAACGCACGTCCGCGCGGCGCAACGTGCCGACCGGATCGGCCACGTACAGCCAGCGCCGCCATGCGGGCGGCAGGGCGTCGCTGAGCATGGCCACGCTCGCCGGTGCCGCCAGGTTTGCGCCGTCCAGATGCAGCGTCCACTGCGGATCGGTCGCCGCCGGATCGTGCGTTTTTTCAACATGGATGCGCGCCGGTGTGGCGACGACGCCCTGCCGCGCGAGCACGAGGTCAGCCACGTCGGCGTTCCAACCCATATCGTCCCGCTGCCAACGTGCGCCGAATGCGATGCGGTCGAAACCGACGCGCGGCACGATGCTGCGTTTGGCGTCGAGCGCGATCGGCGCCGCTGTGGTCAGCACCACGTTCGTCAGGTCGGCCTCGATGCGCGCGCGCTGCAGCCGATCGTGTCGCCACCAGCCCCAGAACTGCAGGCGCCCGCTGCCGCGTTCGATCTGCACACCTCGCCACGCATAGCCATGTGCCACGGCAGCCAGATCAAGCGCCGTTCCACCCAGATACAGCTCGCCGTCGCGCGTGGCGCTGTCGTAGTCGATTACCGCGTCCACGGACGACCGCATGTCGGCACGGCGCAGGCGTGCGAGCACGCGATGCGTGCTGCCGGAATTGACCAGGCGCACCTCGTCGGCGAGCAGCGTCACGGGAGCGGCATCGGAGCGGGCCTGCACGGTCAGACGCATGTCGCGCAACACCAACGCGCCGAGGGAAAACAGCACGGAATCCTTCGGGTTGCCGGCCGCCTGGTTGCCCGCATCGATGCCGCGCAATTGCCACCGGTCTTGCGCATCGCGCGCCAGATACAAATTCAAACCGACCAGACGAAACTCGTTCCACGCCTGATTGCGATGCAGCACCGAAAAGAAATTGATTTTCAACTCCGCCTGCGGGATCGTGCTGCCGGGCGCATTTGCATCAGCGCCGGCGATGTGCACGCCTTGCAGGACCAGCAACGGGCCATCGCGTTCCCAGACGCCGGTCACGCTGCCGAGCGTCACCGCGCGGTGCAGGCGGTCGCTCAGGAAAGCGGCGATGCGCTGCGGATGACTGGCGATCCAGGGCAAGGCAATTTGCGCCAGCCCCACACCCAAGGCGAGCAGGATCACGACAGTGGCGAACAGCGCCTGCAGCCACAGACGCGCGCGCCGGATGTGACGTTTCCACATCACGACCACCTAGAGCAGGACCACATCGTATTGTTCCTGCGCGTAATGCTCCTCGGGCTGGAAACGGATGGACTTGCCGATGAATTCCTCGAGTTCGGCGACGGCCGCCGATTCATCGTCGAGGATGCGCGCAACGACCTTGGGCGCGGCCAGCACGAGCAGCTTCTTTGCCTCGAACTGGCGCACCGCACGGGTAATCTCGCGGAAGATTTCGTAGGTGACGGTTTCCGCCGTCTTGATGCTGCCACGGCCCTCGCAGGCCGGACACGGCTCGCATAGCTGACGTTCCAGGCTTTCCACGGTGCGCTTGCGCGTCATCTGCACGAGACCGAGATTGGTCATCTCGTACACGGTGGTCTTGGCATGATCGTGGGCCATGGATTTTTCCAAGGTGCGCAGCACCTGGCGCTTGTGTTCCTCGTCGATCATGTCGATGAAGTCGATGATGATGATGCCACCGAGATTGCGCAGGCGCAGCTGGCGTGCGGCCGCCTGCGCCGCTTCGAGGTTGGTCCGGTACACGGTTTCCTCGAGGTTGCGATGGCCGAGAAAGGCGCCGGTATTGACGTCGATGGTGGTCATGGCCTCGGTCTGGTCGACGACGAGATAGCCGCCCGACTTCAATGGCACTTCCTTCTTGAGCGCGCGCTGAATCTCGTCCTCGACGCCGTACAGATCGAAGATCGGACGCTCGCCCGGATAATGTTCGATGCGCTCGGCCAGCTCCGGCATGAACTGACCGGCGAAGCGCGACATGCGCTCCAGCGTTTCGCGCGAATCCACGCGCACCTTTTCCACGTCCCGTCGCATCAGATCGCGCAGCGCGCGCAGCGGCAGCGACAAATCCTCGTACACGCGCTCGCCGGCACGGGCGCGCGCCATCGCCTCCTGCAGCGATTGCCACAGACGCGCCAGATACGCCACATCTTCGGCCAGCGCTTCGGCGGACTGCCCTTCCGCGTTCGTGCGCACGATGTAACCGTGGCCGGTATCCAGCGCGCGGGTCTGCAAGATCTCCTTCAGACGCAGGCGCTCGGTTTCATCCTCGATGCGCACCGATACGCCGATCGCCTTGGCCAGCGGCAGCAGTACGAGATAACGCGACGGTACGGACAGGTTCGTGGTCAGGCGCGCGCCCTTGCTGCCGATCGGGTCCTTGATCACCTGCACGACGATTTCCTGGCCCTCGCGGACCAGTTCGGCGATCGGCTGCGCAGGCGGTGGATTGGCGTTTTCCTGACCGTCGCCGGCGAGCGGCGGCATACTGCGCAGAATGTCCGAGGCATGCAGGAAAGCCGCGCGCTCCAGTCCGATCTCGACGAATGCCGCCTGCATGCCCGGCATGACCCGGCTGACGCGGCCCTTGTAAATGTTGCCAACGTAGCCGCGGCGCAGGGCGCGCTCGATCAGCACCTCCTGCAGCACGCCGTTTTCGACCACCGCCGCGCGGGTCTCGCGTGGGGTCACATTGATGAGGATTTCTTCGGACACGACAAGTACTTGGCGATTTTTTCTAAGATCGTTTATAGCCGGGATATGCCGGGTTGTCGATGCATTTCGACGCCGGGCTCAGATCGCGACACCGAAGCGCCGCAACAGCCCTGCCGTTTCGTACAACGGCAGGCCCATGACCCCGGAGTAGCTGCCGGAAAGCCGCGCGACAAACACCTCGGCGCGGCCCTGGATCGCATAGGCGCCCGCCTTGCCTTGCCATTCGCCGCTGGCAACGTAGGCATCGATCCGCGCCGCATCCAGCGCCGCAAATTCTACCTCGCTGATGCTGAACGCCTGCTCTTCGCGCCCCGCATCCAGACACCAGAGCGCCGAAAGCACCCGGTGGGTCCGCCCGGAAAGCCGATGCAGCATGGCTGTCGCCTGGGCGGCATCGGCCGCCTTGCCGAAGACCTCATCGCCAAGCACGACCTCGGTATCGGCGCCCAATACCACCGCGCCGGCGACGCCGGACAGCTTGAGCAGACCGGCGCCGGCTTTCTCGCGCGCCACCCGGCTGACGTAATCGGCCGGCGCTTCGCCCGGCGCGCGTAACTCGGGCACATCGACGTCGACCGTGCCGAACCGCACGCCGAGGCGTTCGAGCAACTCGCGACGGCGCGGGGATTGCGAAGCGAGATAGAGCACGGCGAATCCGGATGGGACATTGCCGTGAATGATAGCGTGACCCGGACGCGATGAAGCTTTCAGCCGGCCATGCGCCAGACGTTGCGCCCAGCCCGTTTGGCCTCGTACAACGCCGCATCGGCTTTCTGCAGCAGCGTTTCGGGATCGTCCACCGGGTGGGTGGCGAACACGATGCCGACGCTCGTGCCGACGCGAACCGGCGCAGCACCTTCGAGCGGAATCGGCTCTTCGAGACAACCGATCAGTTTCGCGGCAATCGCCTGCGCCGTTTCCGGCGAGTCGATTTCCTCGAGTACGACCACGAACTCATCGCCGCCCAGCCGCGCGACCAGATCGACATCGCGCACGTTATGCTGCAAGCGCCGCGCAAACTCGCGCAGCACTTCGTCGCCAGCCGCATGTCCGAGCGTATCGTTGATCTGCTTGAAGTAGTCCAGATCCAGGTAGAGCAGTGCGACCGGACGCCTGCTGCGGTGGCTGCGCGCGACGGCCAATTCGAGACGTTCGATGAAATGCAGGCGGTTCGCCGCGCCGGTGAGCGGGTCGTGGCGAGACAGACGCAACAGCTCGGATTGCGCGCGTTTGAGCTCGGTAATGTCGAAACTCACCGCGTAGAACCCGTTGATCGCGCCGTCCTCACCGATGTCCGGCACGTAGGTTGACTGGTAGTAACGCGGCTCGCCTAGGAAATCGCGTTCGATCTCGAACGTGGTCGTCTCGCCGCGCAAGGCTGCTCGCGCATACGGCTCGATTTCATGGTAGATCTCATCACCCATTACGTCCCGCACGTGGTGGCCTATCATGGCGGCATCGTCAATACCCAGCATGCGCAGGCCGTGAGCGTTGGCGAAGGTGTAACGTTCCTCCTTATCCACATGCAACACGAAGGCAGGCAGGTTGTCGGTGATCGCACGCAGCCGACGCTGGTTTTCCTGCAGAGCCTTCTGCGCGGCGACGCGCTTGGAAATATCGCGTCCGGAATAGATGATTTCGGACGAATCTCCGGGATCCGTACCCGGCACGCGCACCGCATTCGCCTCAATCCACACGTAATGACCAGCCCGGTGGCGAATGCGGAAAATCAGGGTCGACGAACCACCACGTGCCATCAGTTCCGCCAGGGCTTTCTGCACCACCGCGACATCGCCCGGATGCACCAGGTCCCAGCGCGAGCCGGAAAATTCATCGCGGCTCCAGCCGAGAATTTCCGTCACCGACGGCGACACATAGTGGCGCTTGCCTTGCGCGTCGAAGCGTACGACCATGTCGCGCGAGTAGTCGGCCAGCATCCGATATTCGCGCTCGCTTCGCGCCAGGCGCCGGTTCAGCGCATCGCGTCCGGTCAGGACCACGGCCACCGGCAGGTTAAGCAGGCAGACACTGGCGATGAATGCCTGCAATGCCAATGTGCGTTCGAGCTGCCCGTATGCCGAGGTGAGCGGGAATGGTCCCTGTTCGAGCGCGTGTGCGGATGCCGCCACCAAGGCGACCAGCGCGGTGCTCAGCACGAATCCGCTCAGGCGATGGCGGAAGACGATCAACAACAACGGCGGGAAGACCAGGAACGGCAACTGGAAATTTCCGGAGCCGAACACCAGCCAGCACACGAACGCGAGCAGAGCGATCTCCGACAGCAATTCGATACGTCTGCCGGGTGCGCCGAAAACGCGCCAGCCCTGGCGACGGGCCACGACCGTCAGAGTGGCAAAAATGACCATGCCCAGCACGTGCGACGCAAACCACGCGGCATAAAGCACGCCGAACGACTCTGCGGCATGGGCCGACACCGCTGCAGCGGCAATCCACGCCGACACGGCACACGCAACCGCCGTAGCCGCGCTGGCGAACAGGGTCGCGCGCCGGATTTGCGCCGGATCCGTAACATCTTCGACCCCGTGCGCGACGACGAGCGCGACGATGATGGCATCGATCGTGTTCGCCGCACTCAGGACAAACGCATCAGACCACGCCCCGTGCGCCAAGATGTTAGTGACGACAAACGCGGCAAATGCCGCCAGCAAGTAACCAGGCCAGCGCGAGCGCGGCGAGGTAAGCATGACGCCACAGACGATGCCGCTGGCAGGCCATAACGTCGACAGCCCGCCCGGGCCGCGTGCGAATGCGATAGCCCACCATGCCGAAACGCCCACAATCAGCGCAAGCAGCAATGCCTTGCACAGGGTGTTCATGACATCGCGGCCGCGGGATAGCGCATCGTGCATGACGCTCCTAAGTTTGTCACATTTTGCGCGAAATCCACTTTTCCCTGCTCACGCAAGACTCGTGCCGGTCGATCGGCTGCAATGCATTCTTCACGTTATTTTACGCGCGATGGTAAGGGTGATTGGCCAATAGGCTGGCAGCGCGGTACAATTGTTCTGCGACCACGATCCGGACCAGCGGATGCGGCAGCGTCAGCGGCCCCAGTGACCAGCGCTGATCGGCACGCGCGAAAACGTCCGGCGCCAAGCCGTCCGCACCACCGACCAGGAATGCGAGATCCTTGCCCTGCATGCGCCAGCGCGCGAGCTGCTGCGCCAATTCCTCGCTCGACCACGGCTTGCCGCGGCCGTCGAGCGCGACTGTGTGCGCGCCCTTCGGGATTGCCGCGAGCAGGGCCGCGCCCTCCTCGGTCATCGTCCGCGCCGGATCGCGCGACTTTGTGGATATTTCCACAAGTTGCAGAGGCAGCTCGCGCGACAGACGCTTGGCATACTCGGCCCAGCCTTGCTGCACCCATGCCGGCATGCGCTCGCCGACGGCGATCAGATAGGCGCGCATGCCAGATTCAGCAGGTCGTGCTCAGTCGGCGTTGGCCGCATCGGGCATATCGTCGCCCACCGTCCACAGCCGTTCCAGACCGTAGAACTCGCGGATGCGCGGCAGCATCACATGCACGATGATGTCGCCCAAATCGACCAGCACCCACTCGGCCTCGCGCTGACCCTCGATTCCGAGCGGCATCATGCCTGCCTGCTTCACGAACTTGACCACTTCGTCGGCCAGCGATTTGACGTGCCGTGTGGACGTGCCGCTGGCGATGATCAGCACATCGGCGATGGACGTCTTGCCACGAACGTCGATCTCGTGCACATCCTTGGCCTTCAATTCGTCGAGCGCGGCCAGCACCTGCCGGCGCAGGAATTCGACCGGATCGGATTTCGCCGATACGGGTTTGGCAGTTCGGGGTTTTTTCGGCGGCGACTTCGCCGAAGCTGATCTTGTCGAAGCTGACTTGGCCGGAGCGGCCTTGGAAACGGAGCGGGGTTTGCGTGCGGTTTTGGATGCGGTGGCCAAGCGGCGATGTCCTCGTTGGGGGTGGGCTCCGCGCGATTAACTGGCGTGGAATGGAAATCAGTATAGGCCGATTTTCAACGTGTGTGGCTGTAGACATCCAGCAAGCCCGGATCAGCCAACAGCGCGTCGGGAACCAGCCAGCGCGGATCGCGTCCGCGGGCGAGCATGGCGCGGATGACGCTGGCGGAAATCTCCAGCGGTGTGACCGGCAGATCGAGCACCTTGCCGGCCGCGCTGGCGTGCAAGGCGCCGGCCGATTCTGTGCGGCGCACGGCGACAACGGCCGCAAGTTCAGCCGGTAGTGACCCACTGTGTCCGGGTCGGGTCAACACCGCGATATGTGTCAGATCGAACAGTTCACGCCAGCGATGCCAGCTCGGCAATCCGGCGAAGGCATCCGCGCCGAGCAAAAGGATCAGCGGTAGCTGTGCGCCGAATTCCGCACGCATCTGGTGCAGGGTATCGAACGTGAAGGATGGCTCGGCGCGATCCAGTTCGCGCGTGTCCAATTGCACGCGATCCTGGCCGGCCAATGCGGCGCGCAGCATTGCCACACGCTGCGCCGGACTCGCCACCGGCGGCGGCCGATGCGGCGGCACATGTGCAGGCAGCAATCGCACCGGGACACTTAGAGCGTCGGAGGCTTCCAGCGCCACCCGCAGGTGGCCGTTGTGCACCGGATCGAAGGTGCCGCCGAGAATGGCGATCGGCTTCATGGAGGCGAAGCTCCACCCTCTTCCGCTGGCGGCAGAGGCGAAAGCAGTGGCACTGCGGGTTTCCCCCGTTCCATCGGGCGTCAACTCGCCTTGGCAAAACCTGCGCGCGGCATCGCCATCGTCACGACCAGTCGCTCCAGTTCGATCCACGCATCGCCATCGCCGCGGCCCTTGCTGAGACGATCCACGCGCGCCGCCTGCATGAGGCAATCCTCCCAATGTCCCGGGCTGGCGCCGCCGAGAACCTTGCGGAAGAATTTTTCGCGCGCCTCCCACAAGCGTTCGGAACGCAACGCGCTGGTCAGATTCGGGGCCGCGGCAAGCCGCGCGAGCATCTGCAACTGGTACAGGATTATCCCCATCAAGGCCGGAATCGCATCACCCTCCGCGCGCAAGCCCGCAAGAATCCGCAATGCGCGCGCCGCGTCCCCGCCCAGCGCCGCGTCGACGAGCTTGAACACGTCGTAACGCGCGCTGTCGGCTACCAGACTTTCCAGCGTTTGCGCGTCAAGCGGCGCGTCGCCGTGAAGCAGCGCGAGCTTGTCGATTTCCTGCGCGGCGGCCAGCGAATTGCCTTCCACCCGTTCGGCCAAAGCCTGCACAGCGGCGCGATCCGGATTGAGTCCGCGGCCGGCCATGCGTTGCGAGAGCCATGCCGAGAATTCGTCAGGGTGCATCGGCCACACCGGCACGTACTGACCCACCTTTTCCACGGCGCCAACCCAGGCTGCGCCTGCGTTATCCTTCTTCGACCATTGCAACGAGGTGATCAAAAGAACCGTGTCCGGCGGCGGATCCGCACAAAATTCCGCAATCGCCGTTCCGCCTTCCTTGCCGGCCTTGCCCGTGGGCAGGCGCAAATCAATCATGCGGCGCGATGCGAACAGCGACATCGACGCACCGGCGCGGGCCAGCGCATCCCAATCGAAGTAGTGATCGGCGTCGAGGATTTCGCGCTCCGTGTAACCCAGCTCGCGCGCCCGCGCGCGCAGCGCGTCGGCGGCATCGAGCACCAGCAAGTGCTCCTCTCCGGCAAGCAGATAGACCGGTTTGAGTTCCGTACCGGCAAGCTGTTTGTGGAATTGGGCGAGCGAGACGGCCATCGCCAACGGTCAGCGTGAGCGCGCCACGGCTTCGATCTTGCGCATGATGGCATCCACCATGTCGCGTTCCATGCCCTTCTTGATTTCATCCTGCTCGGCATTGCTGCCGATGGCCTGGGTCTGATCGAACGTGTAATCGCGCGAATGCTCGATCACCTGCGCCGGCAACAGGGTTTTGCCATCGGCTCCCTGGATGCTCAATACGAGGTGATAGACCATGGAGAATTCGTTGACGGTGGCGTTCGCACCGACCGAACGCACCACGGGCGCGAGCGATACCGCCGACAGCGTGATCTCGGCCACGTGTTCACCCGGCGCACTTTCGACGCTGGCGCCGGAACGCGCCAGCGCGGCTTCGACATCGCGCGCAAGCGGGCTGAACGGATCGGATACCTGCACGTGCACACGCTTGAGTGCGGGTGGCAACTGCGCCTCGCCGCGCAGTTGAAAGCCGCAGGCGGCAAGCGTGAGCGCGATGGCGGCAAGCGCCGGGAAACGCAAATGTTTCATGGTCTGATTTCCATTCATATCACTATGTTGACGATCTTCCCCGGCACGATCACCACCTTCTTGATCGCCGCGCTTCCGACAAACCTGGCCACGTCGGCATGCGCCAACGCCGCGTTTTCCACGCGCTCGCGCGGCGCGTCGGCCGCCACCTCGATGGTACCGCGCAATTTGCCGTTGACCTGCACGGCGAGGGTGATTTCCGCCTTGACCATGGCGGCCGGATCGGCCTTGGGCCACCGCACATCGATCAGACTGTCGCGATGGCCCAGCGCCTGCCACAAGGCATGACAGACATGCGGAGTGATCGGATTCAGCACCAGGACCAGCGTCTCGAACGCCTCATGCCGCACCGCGCGCCCCTGATCGCTCATGTCGTCGAACTTGCCGATCGCGTTGAGCAATTCCATCGCGGCCGCGATGGCAGTGTTGAACGACAGGCGCCGACCGTAATCATCATTGACCTTGGCGATGGTCTCGTGAACCTGCCGGCGCAGCGCTTTTTGTGCGGCATTCAATTGCGACGGGTCGACCAATGGATGATCCGCCTGCGCGATGTGCGCGTGCACGTCGCGCCACAGCCGGCGCAGGAAGCGCGCCATGCCTTCCACGCCCGCCTCGTTCCACTCCAGCGATTTCTCCGGCGGCGCGGCGAACATGGAAAACAGGCGCACCGTGTCGGCGCCGTATTTTTCCACCATCGTGCGCGGATCGACGCCGTTGTTCTTGGACTTGGACATCTTCTCGATGCCACCGATGGCAACCGGCTGGCCGTCGAAGCGCAGGCGCGCGCCGACCACCCGTGCACGTTCATCGCGTTCGATATCCACGTCCGCTGGATTGAACCAATGCCGACGTGTTTCCTTTTTCGAAACCGAGCGGCCTGAGTCGCGGGTGTGTAGCGCTTCGATGACTTCATCCCGATAGAACGTTTCGGCGATAACCATGCCCTGGCACAGCAGATTCGTCGCCGGCTCGTTCGACTTCACCATACCCGCATCGCGCAGCAGCTTGTGGAAGAAGCGGAAGTACAGCAAGTGCAGGATCGCGTGCTCGATGCCGCCGATATACTGATCCACCGGCAGCCAGTAATCCGCGCGCGCATCGATCATGTCGGCCGCGCCGGGACTGGTGTAGCGCGCGTAGTACCAGCTCGATTCCATGAAGGTATCGAAGGTGTCGGTCTCGCGCTCGGCCGGGCCGCCGCATTGTGGACAAATACACCTGCGCCAGGCAGGATCGGCCTTGATTGGCGATTGCACGCCCATGAACTTCACGTCTTCGGGCAGCACGACGGGAAGCTGATCTTCCGGCACGGGCACGGCGTCGCATTTCGGGCAGTAGACGATCGGAATCGGACAGCCCCAGTAGCGCTGCCGCGAAACACCCCAGTCACGCAGGCGGAAATTAACCTTGCGCGTCGCCCGTCCTTCCTTCGTGAGACGGGCGGCGATGGCCTCGAACGCGCCGCGGTAGTCCAAGCCGTCGAATTCGCCGGAATTCACCAGCGTGCCGTAATCGGTGAACGCGCCGTCCTCGATGATGCCGCGCTCGAATTCCTTGATCACCGACAACGCCGCCGGCGCCTCGACCACGTCCAGCGCGCGGCCCTCGCCGAGCGCGGCGGTCATCGGATCGGCATTGTTCGCCACGTCGCGACCGAGTTCGCGGATCGCCTCGCGCACCGGATCGCTGACGATCACCATCTTGATGAAGAGGTCGTACCTGGTCGCGAATTCCCAATCGCGTTCGTCGTGTCCCGGCACCGCCATCAGTGCGCCGGTACCGTAGCCCATCAGCACGAAGTTGGCGATCCATACCGGCAATTTCTCGCCGGTGACCGGATGGATGGCGTGGAATCCGGTCTCGATGCCTTTCTTTTCCTGCGTCTCGACGTCGGCCTCGGCCACGCCGCCATGACGGCAGTCATCTATGAATTTCTGTATTTGTGGATTTGTGGACGCCGCCTTGAGCGCGAGCGGATGCTCGGCCGCAAGACACAGGAACGTCGCGCCCATCAGGGTGTCGGGCCGTGTGGTGAACACGCGCACCGGCGCGGCTTCGCCGTCGATGGCGAAGTCGATTTCGAGTCCTTCCGAGCGCCCGATCCAGTTGCGCTGCATGGTCTTGACCGCGTCGGGCCAGCCGGGCAGCTTGTCGAGGCCATCCAGCAATTCGTCGGCGTAATCCGTGATCTTGAGGAACCATTGCGGGATTTCGCGCTTCTCGACCACGGCGCCGGTGCGCCAGCCGCGACCGTCGATCACCTGCTCGTTGGCAAGCACGGTCTGATCCACCGGATCCCAGTTGACGACGGACTTCTTGCGATACGCGAGCCCCCTCTTGAACAGGCGCACGAACAGGCGCTGTTCGTGCACGTAGTAATCGGGCTTGCAGGTGGCGAACTCGCGCGACCAGTCGATGGCATAACCCATCGTCTGCAACTGCTCGCGCATGTGTTCGATGTTCGCGTAGGTCCACCTGGCCGGCGCGGTGTTGTTCTTGATCGCGGCGTTTTCCGCGGGCAGGCCGAACGCGTCCCAGCCCATCGGCTGCAGCACATTCTTGCCGAGCATGCGCTGATAGCGGCTGATCACATCGCCGATGGTGTAGTTGCGCACGTGGCCCATGTGCAGCGCACCCGACGGATACGGCAGCATCGACAGGCAATAGAACTTCGGTCGCGCCGAATCCTCCATCGCCTCGAAGGCGCGCGTGTCCTGCCAGAATCGCTGCGCGGCGGCTTCCACCGCCTTGAAGTCGTAAATCGCTTCCATCGGAGCCCTGCGTGTCGCCGGTCGCGCCGGCGTTTCTGTGACTGTGCCCAGCCTACCGCAGCGCAGCATTCCCGCCAACCCCGCGACCTCGTCTTGGGTTAGGCTGACGTCATGACCGAGATCGTGGCACCCGGCCCTCTCACGCTCCTGGCGCAATTGTTCGGCGCGCTCGCCGACGAACGTCCGCTGGCGGATCGGCTCAACGCAATCCTCGACATGGCCTGCGCCAGCGCTCACGCCGATACCGGAACGATAGGACTGTACGATCCGGTCGCCGACACGATTACCGCCTGCGTCACCCGACACTCGATGCCCGCCACGTTCGCCACGCGCTTCGCCCGCGGCGAAGGTCTGGCTGGCCACATCATCGCCAGCGGGCAGCGCTATCTCGGCCGCTATGGCGATCTGCCGCATCCGGTCGTAAACGCCCTGCGCGAACACCAGGCGCTGGGCATGCCGCTGCTCTGGCAGGGGCGCTTGCTCGGTTATCTGGCCCTGAGCATGGAGCCCCCGCGCCGGTTCAAGACGGCCGATCTGGAAATGGCGCAGGTGCTGGCCCACGCCGCCGCCGCGGTCATCGAGAACGCGACTTTGCACGAGCAAGCCGGCAGCGCCGCCGTGCTCGCCGAGCGCCAGCGTCTGGCGCGCGAACTGCACGACAACGTCACCCAGATCCTGGCCTCGATCAACCTGCTCAGCCAGACCATCGCCAGCACGTGGAAACGCGACCCTGCCGAAGGCGAGGCGCGCGCCGCACGCCTGCAGCAATTGGCGCAGACGGCATTTGCCGAAATGCGCATGCTGCTGCAGCAACTCGCGCCCGCCGAGTCCGCGGCCACGACACCGGCGATTTCGCGCAAGAGCCGCGTGCTGCTCAGCGCCGAGAATCTGCGCACACAGGGACTGCCCGGCGCGCTGACACGGTTGCTGGCATCCACCGTACCCGAGCACATCGCCACGGCGTCGAGTTTCGCCACCTGGGAAGCGCAGCGCGACGAGCACGAACAGGCGTTGTACCGGGTATGCCAGGAAGCCGTCTCGAATTGTCTGCGCCATGCCGGAGCCCGCCGTCTGCGCGTCGAAGCCGCGGTCACTGCCGATCATGCCGTGCTGCGCGTGTCCGACGACGGCCGCGGTTTGGGCATGGACTTCCGCCCCGGCATCGGCCTGGGCAGCATGCGCAGCCGAATCGAGGCGCTGCACGGCAGCTTCCGCATCGGTTCGAACAATCCGTGCGGAACCCTGATCGAGGCGCGCCTGCCGCGTGCCGACCGCGAATCACCGCGGCATGCAACGCAGCCCTGACTTTGGTCAGTGCCACGGGCCCTGACCTGCGCGCACACTGCCTCGCGCCGCCTTGACCAGCGCCGCCGCCACCGCGAATACCCGGGTTTCCGACATGGCACCGATCCGCATCATTTTGATCGACGATCACGCCGTGCTGCGCGAAGGCGTGCGCGCAGTGCTGGAAACGGACACGGATTTCAGCGTGGTGGGCGAATTCGGCAGTGGCAACGAGGCACTGGCCAGCGCCGCCGCGCTGGCGCCGGATGTCGCCCTGGTCGATCTGAAGATGCCCGGCCTGTCTGCGCCGGAAACCATTGCCGCCTTGCGCGAACGCGTGCCCGGCATACGCGTGCTCGTGTTCACCAGTTTCGGCGAAGATGCGCTGATCCGCGCCACGCTCGACGCCGGCGCGACCGGTTACCTGTTGAAAGATGCGTTGCAGCACGATCTGATAGCCGCGATCCGCAGCGTCGCTGCCGGCGAAACGTTTCTGGCACCCGCCGCGCAGCGGCAATTGATGGAATTGCTGCGCAAGCCGCAACCCGCGCGCGATGCGCTCACCGCGCGCGAAACCGACGTGCTCAAGCTCATCGCCGAAGGCCTGTCGAACAAGCAGATCGGCAAGCGCCTGAATCTCACGGAAGGCACGGTCAAGGGCTACGTCAGCCAGATTCTGGCGAAACTGCGCCTGGAAGATCGTACCCAGATCGCGCTGTATGCCGTGCGCCACGGCTTGGCGAGCGGGGCGTAAGCGCGCCGGGCGTGCCTTCCGGCATAGGCGCAGTTCGAAGTTGCGCGTATGCTTCGGCGTTTGCCCAAGGGAGAGCCATCATGCGTATCGTTCCACTCGCCGCCGCACTGGCAGCCGTGTTTGCCGCGCCTGCATTCGCCGCGCCATTGAGTCCATCCGTCACCGTATTGCAATGCGCGCACCTGATCGACGTCCTGCACGGCAAACTGCTCGGCGCCAGCACCATCGTCATCGAGGGCGATCGAATCGCGCAAGTTCTCGACGGCACGCAGCAGCGCGCCGGCGCGAACACGGTTGCGGTAACCGGCACCTGCATGCCCGGCTTGATCGACGATCACGTCCACCTGACGATGCAGTTCGACCGTGCCTTCTACAGCAAGGTATTTCGTCTAAATCCGGCCGACTACGCGATCCAGAGCACGGTCTACGCACGTCGCACCCTGCTCGCCGGATTCACCACCGTGCGCAATGTCGGCGACTTCCACAACGAATCCATTGCCCTGCGCAATGCGGTCAACCAGGGCGAAGTGCCGGGCCCGCGCATTTTCTCGGCAGGGCAGTTCATCGGCACCACCGGGGGACATGCCGATCCGACCGACGGCTACCGCTGGGATCTGCAAGGCGATCCATCGCCCAAGGACGGCATCATCAATTCGCCAGAGGACGCGTGGAAGGCGGTGCGCCAGCATTACAAGGACGGCGCGGACCTGATCAAGATCATGCCTTCCGGCGGCGTACTCGACGAATCCGGCAGTGCCGAGAATCCGCAGATGACGATTCCCGAAATCCAGGCCATCGTCGCCGCTGCCCACGATTACGGCTTCACTGTCGCCGCGCACGCGCACGGCGCCGAGGCGATCCGCCGCGCCGTCATTGGTGGTGTGGATTCGATCGAGCACGGCACCTTCATGAACGCAGAGGACATGAAACTGATGAAGGAGCACGGCACCTGGTACGTGCCAACCATCATCGCCGGCCAGTTCGTGATGGAAAAGGCGAAGGAAGGCTGGTATCCGCCGCAAGTCGCCCGCAAGGCCATGCAGGTCGGCCCGATCATCATGGCCACCGCCGGCAAGGCCTACAAGGCCGGCGTCAAGATCGCCTTCGGCACGGACGCCGGCGTGTATCCGCACGGCGAGAACGCCAAGGAATTCGAATACATGGTCGAAGCCGGCATGCCGCCGATGTTCACGATCCAGGCCGCGACGATGCATGCCGCCGAACTGCTCAAACACGACAAGGACGTGGGCAGCATCGTACCCGGCAAATACGCCGACGTCGTCGCCGTGCCGGGCAACCCGCTGCAAGACATCAAACTGATGCAGAAAGTGGATTTCGTGATGAAGGGCGGCGTCGTCTACGAACAGGGCG
>JAGWXP010000153.1 GCA_018969845.1 Lysobacteraceae bacterium
GAGTCGGCATCGTCGTCGCGGCGATTCTCGCGCTCGCCATCGTGCTCGATCGAGTCTTCCCCTTGCCGTTGCCGGACGCGAACGGTGGCAGCACGGTGGTACTCGCGCGCGACGGCACGCCCTTGCGCGCGTTTGCCGATGCCGATGGCGCGTGGCGCTATCCGGTGATGCCCGACGACGTCTCGCCGCTGTATCTGCAAGCGCTGCTCACCTACGAGGATCGCTGGTTTTACTGGCATCCGGGCGTGAATCCGATTGCGCTCGCGCGCGCGTTCGCGCAACTCGTGCGCCACGGCCATATCGTCTCGGGCGGCTCGACCCTGACCATGCAGGTCGCGCGCATCATCGATCCGCAGCCGCGCAGCGTCGGCGGCAAGCTGCGCCAGATCCTGCGCGCGTTGCAGCTCGAAGCGCATCTGTCCAAGCGCGAAATCCTCACGCTGTATCTGAACCACGCGCCGTTCGGCGGCACCATCGAAGGTGTGGAGGCCGCCTCGTGGGCGTACCTGGGCAAACCGGCTTCGCGCCTGTCGCACGCCGAGGCCGCCCTGCTCGCCGTGCTGCCGCAGTCGCCGACACGGTTGCGTCCGGACCGCAACCCAAAAGCGGCACGCGTGGCGCGCGACAAGGTGCTGGCGCGCATGGCAGCTCAGCATGTGTGGAGCGCCGCCAGTGTGCGCGACGCGCGCATCGAATCCGTGGCCGCGCGTGAACTGGAATCTCCATTGCACGCGGCCCTGCTCGCCGAGCGCCTGCACGAAGCGCAGCCGCAGGTGCGCCGCATCACGACGACCATCGACGCGAACCTGCAGCGCGCGCTGGAAGCGCGCGTCGCCGACTATCTCGGGCGATTGCCCGAACGTACCTCGGCAGCCTTGCTGGTGGTCGACAACGCCACGCTCGAAGCGCGCGCCTACGTCGGTTCCGGCGCATTCGGCGACGAAGCGCGCCTGGGTCACGTGGACATGGTGCGCGCCTGGCGATCGCCCGGTTCCACGCTCAAGCCGTTCCTTTACGGCCTCGCGCTGGACGACGGACTGATCGATTCGGAAAGCCTGCTCGTCGACGCACCGCAGTCATTCGGCACCTATCGGCCGGGCAATTTCGACATGGCTTTCGCCGGGCCGGTTGCCGCCGCCGATGCCCTGCGCCAGTCACTCAATGTGCCCGCGGTCGATCTGCTCGACCGCGTCGGGCCGGCGCGTTTCATGGCGCGATTGTCCAATGCCGGATTGAATATCCGCTTGCCGCGTGGTGTCGAGCCGAACCTTTCCATCATCCTCGGCGGTGGCGGCGCGCGTTTGCAGGATCTTGCCGGTGCCTACACCGCGCTCAATCGCGGCGGCATTGCAGGACATGTGCGCTTTACGCCGACCGATCCCGAAATCGATCGCCGCGTTCTTTCCGATGGTGCGGCGTGGATTGTGCGCGCGATTCTCGAAGCCAATCCGCGTCCCGGTTACCGGCTCGACACGTTCGATCCCGGTTCGCATCCGCGCGTGGCCTGGAAAACCGGCACCAGTTACGGTTATCGCGACGCCTGGGCCGTGGGCACGACGCCGCGCTACACCGTGGCCGTTTGGGTGGGACGCCCGGATGGCACGCCGCTGCCCGGGCAGTACGGCGCGGTCACCGCGCTGCCGCTGATGTTCGAGGCAATCGACGGCCTGCCAATCGCGGCGCTGGCGGCAACGCCGCAACCGCCGCCGGCGAGCGTGAAGCAGGCGGAGATCTGCTGGCCGCTGGGTCTCGCCTTCGATCCGAAGCATCCGGAGCTGTGCCAGCAGAAACGCACGGCGTGGATTCTCAACGGCGTGATTCCTCCGACCCTGCCCGAGCGCGACGCACGGATTTGGAGCGCGGGGCTGGTGCAGGTGCGCGTCGACGCCGGCAGCGGTCGGCGTCTGAGTCCGGGCTGCGACACGGCGGCTGCGAAAACCGTGGACATCGCGCGTTGGCCTGTGCTGGCCTATCCGTGGCTGGCGCCGGACTTGCGCCGGCGCAGCAGCGTGCCGGCGCTGCAAGCCGGCTGTGCTACCGATGGTCTGGACGCAACGCAATCCATCCGCATCGACGGCGTCGCCGATGGCGCGGCGATCGCGCGCGCGCCCGACAGCGACAAGCCGGCGGTCCTGCGCCTGCGCGCGCTCGGCGCCGATCGCGAGCGCATACTGTGGCTGGTCAACGGTCGACTGGAAGGGCAGACCCGCGCCGCGCAGCCGTTCGAGCATGCTTTCACCGGGTCCGGCGAGCAAACCATCACCGCGCTGGCCGCCAGCGGGGCCTACGCGCAGTTGCATGTCCGGGTACTGCGCTAACCCCAAGTCCTTGAGGGGCTTTATTTTTCCCTGATTTCAGGCTACGATGCGCGGCTCCCGAATCGCTGTTCGCCCGTAAGTTGGGGCCGATGCGTTGGCTGGCATCCGCGATTGGGGACACAACGTGCCCGATAAATTCAACGGTAAACAAACATGGTCAAGATTCGTCTATCCCGTGGCGGCGCCAAGGGCCGCCCGTTCTATCACATCATCGTGGCCGACGAGCGCAAGGCGCGCGACGGTCGCAACATCGAGCGTCTGGGTTTCTACAATCCTGTCGCCGCCGGCAAGGAAGTGCGCTTGCAACTCGATGCCGAGAAGGTCAAGGCGTGGGTCGCCAAGGGCGCACAGTTGTCCGACAAGGTGCGCTGGCTGATGAAGGAAGCCGGCAAGCAAGCCAAAGCGGCTTGACGCGCTTGTTGTGTCCACCGATCGGCTGTTGACGGTCGGCAAGGTCGTCGGCCTGTACGGCGTCGATGGCTGGCTCAAGATCGAGTCCTACACCGAGCCACGCCTGCGCATCTTCGCCTATCGGCCGTGGCGCCTGACGCTGGCGGGCTCTGAGACCGAAGTCCCTTCCGCGCAGGGTCACGAACAGGGCAAGGGTATTGTGGCCAAATTGCCCGGCTGCGACGACCGCGACGCGGCGGCGAAGCTGATCGGCACGGCGATCCACGTGCCACGCTCGGCGCTGCCGAAACCCGGTCGCGGCGAGTATTACTGGACGGACCTGGAAGGACTCGATGTCGTCACGGTCGATGGTGTAGCGCTGGGCAAGGTGAGCCATCTGTTCGAGACCGGCGCGAACGACGTGCTGGTGGTACGTGACGGCATCCGCGAACGTCTGATCCCGTTCGTGACCGGGCAGTTCGTGAAAGCGGTGGATCTGAAAGAGGGACGGATCACGGTGGATTGGGATCCGGAGTTTTGATTTGAAAGTGCGGCCATGGATGGATGCTTCTTGATCTTCGCGATCAGGATGGGCGCAAAAAATTATGAGAGTGGATGTCATCACGCTTTTCCCCGATTTCGTCGCCCAGTGCGCCGGGATCGGCGTGATCGGCAGGGCGCAGGAGCGCGGGTTGCTGGCGGTGCAGGCGTGGAATCCACGCGATTACGCCACCGACGCCTACCGCCGCGTGGATGAGCGGCCGTTCGGCGGCGGCCCGGGCATGGTGATGCTGATCGAACCGCTGCGCGCGGCCTTGAACGCGGCGCGAGCGGCGGCACCGGAACCGGCACGCACGATTTACCTCAGCCCGCAGGGAGCGCGGCTGGATCAGGCCAAGGTGGCCGAACTCGCGCAACGGGAACGATTGATCCTGTTGTGCGGGCGCTACGAAGGCGTGGACGAGCGGTTGTTGCGGCACGAAGTGGACGAGGAGCTTTCCATCGGCGACTACGTGCTGTCAGGGGGTGAACTGCCGGCGGCGGTGCTGATCGATGCGATCGGACGGCTGCAGGAGGGGGCGCTGAACGATGCGGAATCGGCCCGGCAGGATTCGTTTTCCGACGGTCTGCTGGACTGCCCGCACTACACCCGGCCGGAGCGCCATGAATTCGGTGCGGTGCCCGAGGTGCTGACGTCAGGCGACCATGCCGCGATCGCGCGCTGGCGCCGGAAACAGGCGCTGGGACGTACCTGGCAACGCCGGCCAGATTTGTTAACGCAATTGAAGCTGAATCGAGAAGACGAAATACTTTTACTTGAATTTCAAGCAGATACCAAATTTTAATCAAATCGGCCGCAAATCGGCCGAAATATCGGCATATAATCCTGCTCAACAAGTGGTGAAGACATGAACATCCTGCAGCAATTCGAATCCCGGCAAATTTCACGCAAGCTGCCCGAGTTCGGGCCGGGCGACACGGTCGTTGTCAACGTCAAGGTGAAGGAAGGCAATCGCGAGCGCGTACAGGCCTACGAGGGCGTGTGCATCGCGAAGAAGAACGCCGGCCTGAATTCTGCGTTCACGGTGCGCAAGATTTCGCACGGTACCGGCGTGGAGCGTGTGTTCCAGACCCACTCGCCAGCGATCGATTCGGTTGCGGTCAAGCGCCGCGGCAAGGTGCGCGGCGCCAAGCTGTATTACCTGCGCGGACTGGAAGGCAAGGCCGCACGCATCCAGGAAGATCTGGCCAAGCACGCCACGGCCGAGTAATCCGCAACATCCCTCTTGGAGCATTGAGTCGCGTCTGTGCTCCTCGTCCAAGGCGACCGTCGGAAACGACGGTCGCTTTGTCTTTTCCGGCGCTTTGAAAAACCTGCTGCGCTCGGCAGCTTGAGGTCCGGCGGTGCTCGGAATCCTCATTTACATCCAAGTAAACTCCGGTTCCTGCGCTCCGGCGGCCCACAATCTGCCTTCGCTCGCGACGGTTTTTCATTGCGCCTTTGGACGATGACGAATCGTGCGACACACGGTTGATTTTTCGCACATGCGGCCATATCGGGTACGCATTCATTTTTTGAGGGAATTCCCATGACTGCCGCCGAAACCCGTCCGTTTGAAGCCGAAGTCGCCCAGGTTCTGCACCTGGTCACGCATTCGCTGTATTCGCACAAGGAAATCTTCCTGCGCGAGTTGATCTCCAACGCCTCCGACGCCTGCGACAAGCTGCGTTTCGAGGCGCTCGGCAAGCCCGGACTGCTGGCAGGTGATGCCGATTTGCACATCGACGTGTCCGTTGACAAGGTTGCGCGCACGCTCACCATCCGCGATAACGGCATCGGCATGTCGCGCGAGGAAGTGGTCGCCAACATCGGCACCATCGCCAGCTCCGGGACGCGCAAATTCCTCGAAGCACTATCCGCGGACAAGAAGGCGGACGCCAATCTGATCGGCCAGTTCGGTGTGGGTTTCTATTCCGCTTTCGTTGTTGCCGACAAGGTCACGTTGATCACCCGCAGGGCCGGTGAGGACGCGTCAGCTGGCGTACGCTGGGAATCGGCCGGCAGCGGCGAGTACACGCTTCAGATGGTGGAAAAATCCGGACGCGGCACCGAGGTCGTGCTGCATCTCAAGCCTGATGAAGACGAGTTCCTCAACGATTGGCAAGTACGCAGCCTGATTGCGCGTTACTCCGATCACATCGGTTTTGCCATCCGCATGCCCGAAGAAAAGGATGGCAAGGCCACGCAAGAGTGGGAAGTCGTCAACCAGGCCTCGGCGCTGTGGACACGCCCGAAGGCGGAGATCAAGGACGAGGAATACCAGGCGTTCTACAAGTACATCGCCCACGACTTCAACGATGCACTGGCATGGACGCACAACCGCGTCGAGGGCAACCAGAATTTCACCTCGCTGCTGTACCTGCCGGCGCAGGCACCGTTCGATCTGATGCTGGGCGGGCGCGACGAGCGCAAGGGGCTGAAACTGTACGTCAAGCGCGTCTTCATCATGGACGCGGCCGAACAGTTGCTGCCGGCCTATCTGCGCTTCGTGCGCGGCGTGGTCGATTCGGACGATCTGCCGCTCAATGTCAGCCGCGAAATCCTGCAGCA
>JAGWXP010000011.1 GCA_018969845.1 Lysobacteraceae bacterium
CGCACAACTGGTGCAGGATGCCGCGCAGCGGGCCGCGGTACGGCACACGCCCTTCGATGCCTTCGGGCACGAGCTTGTCAGGATCCGCCGTGTCCTGGAAGTAGCGGTCCTTCGAGCCCTTCTGCATCGCGCCGAGCGAACCCATGCCGCGATAACTCTTGTACGAACGTCCCTGGTACAACTCCACTTCGCCGGGCGCTTCCTCGGTGCCGGCGAACATGCCGCCGATCATCACGCAGTCCGCGCCGGCGGCGAGCGCCTTGGCGATATCACCGGAATAACGAATGCCGCCGTCGGCGATGAGGCACGCGCCGCTGCCTCTGATCGCTTCGGCGACCATGCTCACGGCGCTGATCTGCGGCACACCCACGCCCGCGATGATGCGCGTGGTGCAGATCGAACCCGGCCCCACACCGACTTTCACGGCATCCGCGCCGGCGTCGACGAGCGCCTTGGCCGCATCGCCGGTGACGATATTGCCGCCGATCACCCGCATCGTCGGGTAGGCCTTCTTCACCCAGCGCACGCGGTCGATCACGCCTTGCGAGTGGCCGTGTGCGGAGTCGACGACAATCACATCCACACCGGCATCGACTAACGCGGCGACGCGCTGTTCCGTGGCGCCGCCGACCCCGATCGCTGCGCCCACGCGCAGGCGTTCATGGCTGTCCTTGGCCGAATGCGGATTGTCGCGCGCCTTCTGGATGTCCTTCACCGTGATCAGGCCGCGCAACTGGAACGCGTCGTTGACCACGAGAACCTTTTCGATGCGGTGCTTGTGCAGCAGGCGCAGGACTTCGTCTTCGGCGGCGCCCTCCTTCACCGTGACGAGTTTGTCCTTGCGCGTCATGATGTGGCGCACCGGGTCTTCCGGTTTCGTCTCGAAACGCAAATCTCGGCTGGTCACGATGCCGACCAGATTTTCGCCATCCACCACCGGCACGCCGGAGATGTCGTGGGCGCGAACGATCTTCATCACGTCGCCGATCGAGGTGTCCGGCCCGACCGTGATCGGATCGCGGATCACGCCGGCCTCGAACTTCTTGACCAGGCGCACTTCCGCGGCCTGCTGTTCGATCGGCATATTCCTGTGGATGATGCCCATGCCGCCGCACTGGGCCATGGTGATGGCCAGGCGCGCTTCGGTCACGGTATCCATCGCGGCTGCGAGGATCGGTATGTTCAGGCGAATGTCGCGCGTCAGGCGCGTGCCGAGACTGACGTCGTATGGCAGGACGTTCGAGAACGCGGGGACGAGCGAGACGTCGTCGAAGGTGAGCGCTTCGGTGAGGATGCGCATGCGCCGTTCCTCGGGAGGGTAAACGCGAAATTATACCGGCACGCCGATTTTCGCGCTAGCGCGCCATCCACAGGGACAGTTCCGGCCAGTATGTGATGATGATGACCGCGAGCAGCAGGATCGCGTAGAACGGCAGGCTGGCGCGCACGATGCGTGTAGCCGGCTGGTTGAAGCGCGCGCTGGCGATGAAGATGTTCATGCCCACCGGTGGCAGGAAGATGCCGATCTGCAGGTTGGCGAGGAAGATGATGCCCAGGTGCACCGGATCGATGCCGTAATGCGTGGCCACCGGCAGGATCAGCGGCACCAGGATGATGATCGCCGGGAAACCTTCGAGCAGCATGCCGAACACGAGCAGGAACACGTTGAGCAGAAGCAGGAAGGCGAATTTGCCTGAAACGCCGGATTGCAGGGCCGCAAACAATTTCTCCGGTACGTCGCCGTCGATCAGCCAGTTGGTCAGCGCCAGCGAAAAACCGAGCACGATCAGGATGGCGCCGACCAGCAGCATCGCCTCGCGGATCACGCGCGGCAATTCGCCGAGTTTTATTTCGCGCCGGATGAGCACGGTCACGATGAGCACGTACAGCGCCGTCGCTGCCGCGGCTTCGGAAGCCGCGAGTTTGCCGGAGTAGATGCCGGCGAGGATCACAAAGGGCAAGGGCAATTCCCATGCGGCATCCTTGACTGCCGCCCACACCTCACGTGCGCTGGATGGTGGCGGACGCGGCAGGTCACGCGCTTTCCACGCGCTGTACACCGACAACATCACGACCATGAGCAGGCACGGCAGCAAGCCCGCCTTGAACAAGGCGTCGATGCTGACCGGCGGCGTGGTATGGAACTGCTGCGCAACCACGCCGTAAAGGATCAATGGCATCGATGGCACCAGCAGCAGGCCGAGACTGCCGGCGCAAGTGAGCAGGCCGAGCGAGAAACGTTCGTCGTAATGCGCCTGGCGCAGGGCCGGATACAGCACCGCGCCGAGCGCGATCAGGGTGACGCCGGTGGCGCCGGTGAACGCGGTGAACAAAGTACAGGCGCAAACGGAAACGATCGCCAAGCCGCCCGGCAACCAGCCGAAAAGCGCATTGGTCAGGCGCACCAGGCGCCGCGGCGCCTGGCTTTCGGCGAGCAGGTAACCGGCGAGCGTGAACAGCGGAATGGCGATCAGCGCCGGCATGTCGGCGAGTCGATAGAACTCGATCGCGACCGCCGCACCGGGTTCGCCGGCGGCATGGAATCCGTACAATGCGATCGCCGCGATGATTGCGAACAACGGCGCGCCGAGCGCCGCCAGCACGATCAGTGCGGCAATGATCAGCCAGGTCACGGTGCCGGCCCGACCGAATGCAGCAACGGCGGTGTGTGTGCCGGCGGCGCGAACGCGCGCAGGACGAAGCGGATCGCCATCAGGCCGAACGCTGCCGGCAAAATGGTTTCGGGAATCCAGGCCGGAAGCGAGTCGAATGCACTCGATGGCGTCGCGCTCGTGTAATCCACGTTCAGCATCACGTAGCTGTACCAGGCCAATGCGGCGCAGATGGCGGCAGCAAATCCGAACGTGACGATGCGCGCGATCGTTTGCGCCAGCGGAGACAGGAAGCGCTGCAACACGTCCAGCGCGATGTGTTTATCGTCGCGCACGGCGGCGAGCGCACCGAGCATCCCGGTCCACAACACAAGCTGGCGCATCAGCGGATCGGCCCAGGAAATTCCTGTCGCGAAGAAATCGCGCAGGATAATCTGGCTGCCGGCCAGAACGACCAGCAGCAACACCAGAACGGCGAGCAGCCAGTCCTCGATGCGGCGCAGGATTTCCAGCGCGCGTTGCAAAGTCAATTGCTCCGCGCCGCGGCCAGCGCCTTGTCCAGCGCGGCTGACATTTCCGGCGTAATCTCTCCGTCGGCTTGCAACTGTTTGCGTGCGTCCGCGCCGACCGCTTCCCATGCAGCCGTTTCGGCCGCATTCGGCGTGAAGATCGCAACTCCCTGCTTCTGCAAGGCCTGTTCGGCTTTCGCGTTGTCGTCGCGGTTGATCTTCTCCAGGCGCGCGAACGCGGCGCCGAGATCGCCGTTCACCGCTTTCTGGTCCGCTGGCGATAACGCATCAAAGACTTTATTGTCGATGACGAGAATGCCGACGACGTAGGTTATCGGCAGGTCGACCATGTGGCGCACCTTGGTGTGCCACTGGAACGCGATCGCTCCAGCCGGCGTATTGGCCACGGTGTCGATGAGCCCGGTCTGCAGGCTGGTGTAGACGTCGGCCAGCGGCAAGGAAATCGGCGTGACGCCGCCCGCTTTGAATCCCGCTTCGGCGACGCGATCACCTTGCGGCACCCAGACCTTGGCGGCCTTGAGGTCATCCTTGGTCTTGATTGGATTGACGCTCATCAGATAGGCGAAACCGCCACCACTGATGCCGGCGACATCGAATCCGGCCTTGTCAAAACTTTGCCGGAGCAGCGGATCGAGCTGCGTGCGCACCTTGTCCACTTCGTCCTGGGTCTTGAACAGGAACGGCAAACTGTAGATCTGTGCATCCTTGTCCACCTGCGACAGTTCGCCGCCGGTGAACGCGCCGCCCTGCAACTGGTCGATACGGATCTTGCGCAGCACAGTGGGCTCGTCGCCCATCACGCCGCCCGGGTAATACTTGATCTCGACCCGGCCCTCGGTGTCCTTTTTCACCGCGGCGGCGCCGGCGCGCATCTCGCGCATCCAGGCCGTGCCGTCCGGCGCGACCGTGGCGATCTTGATGACGGTGGCGGCGTGGGCGGCGCCGAGGGCGCCGAGCAAGACGATGGACAACCCGATTGTCTTTCTCATTTTTGCTTTTTCCACAATGTCAGAAATAATCCTTGCCCGATTCCAGCAACGCTTTCGCCTTGCGTTGCGCCAGAATGTTGATCAAGGTCAGCCCCGGCGCGTGCGGATCGGCGGCAAGCACTTCGTTGAGCAGCCTGTCGTGCAGCGCCTTGTCGAATACCAGGCGCGCGTAAAATTGCGCATACAGCACGCGCACCATCTGATTCTTGCCGCCGGAGATCGTCAGGGCCTTGTCGAAGTCGGCCTTGCCCAGCTCCGGCTTGCCGCCGAGCGAGGCCGGGCGGATCGAGTTCAAGACACCCAGATACAGCCAAGCGCCGCCGTCGTCATAACGCGGATCGATCGCGGCCACGCGCTCCAGCACGGCCTGCACCTTCGGAATATCGGCGATTGCGTCCCAGTCCGAGGTGTTCGCCTGGATTTTCGCCGCCCAGGCCGAGGCGAAGCCGTACAGGGTCGCGACATCGTCGGATTTGGCCAGCGCCGCGGAGAACGCATCGAACGGCCGATCCAGCGCCGCGCACAAATCCTTCTCGCGCAAACACAGCGCGCGCCGCGCATAGTCGAACGCACGCGCCGACATGAGTTGTATGCGCGCATCGTTGCCGACAAAACCGCTGGCATAGGCATCGTAGAGTTTCGCGCCGGCGAGCAAGGTGCCGGGATTGCGCGGGTCGCTCCGGATCAAGCCGTCGACCAGCAGCAGGTAGGCCGGCACGCCGTCGCGCACCGTCGCCGGATCGTCCTGATCCAGGATTGCACCGGTGAGGTTTTCGGCAAACTGGTTGGTCGCCTTGCGCATGACGCTGCCGCAGGCGCCGACCAAAACGGCGCCGAGCAACAGGGTAAAGCGCAAATGGCGGCGGGCAAGCGGCATCGGCGGAATCGGAAACACGGGGCGCGAAGGATAGCCCAAGTCGTCCGGAATTCGCAGCGGAAACGCGGCGCGATTGCGCTGCGATTCAGGATAGTTCGGCGGCTTCCAGGGTGTTTTCCATCAAGGTGGCGACCGTCATCGGGCCGACGCCGCCGGGAACGGGCGTGATCCACGACGCGCGCGCCGCCGCCGGTGCGAATTCCACGTCGCCGGCGAGTCTGCCGTCGGCCAGGCGATTGATGCCGACGTCGACCACGACCGCGCCGGGCTTGATCCATTCCCCCTTGACCAGCCCGGGTTTGCCAGCAGCGACAATGACCAGGTCGCCGTCGCCGACGTGTCGGGCGAGGTTGGTGCTGAACTTGTGGCAGCAGATCGTGGTGCAACCGGCGAGCAGCAGTTCGAACGCCAACGGCCGGCCGACATGGTTGGAAACGCCGACGACGACCGCGGTCTGCCCACGCACCGGCCGGTCGGTGTGCGCGAGCAGGGTCATCACACCCTTCGATGTGCATGGCCGCAAGCCACGCTGGCGCAAAGCCAGACGGCCGATGTTCTCGGGGTGGAAGCCGTCCACATCCTTGCGCGGATCGATACGGTTGATCAGGGCGTTCGCGTCGATGTGCGCCGGCAGCGGCAACTGCACGAGGATGCCGTGAATCTGCGCATCGGCGTTGAGCCGGTCGATCAGCGCCGCGAGTTCCGCCTGGGTAGTCGTCGCGGGCAGATCGTAGTCGCGCGAACGGAAACCGACGTGCGTGCAGGCGCGGCGCTTGTTGCGCACGTACACGGCCGATGCCGCATCGTCGCCGACCAGCACGACGGCCAAACCCGGTGCTGCCCTGCCCTGCGCGACCCTCGCGGCCACGCGCGCGCGCAGGCTATCGAGCAATTCGTCGGCGACGCGCTTGCCATCGAGGATTATTGCGGCCATCGTCCATTCTGCCAAGGGATTTGCCCGGCATTCTACCGCGCGCGCATCCCTCAAACTCCGGCGGCGTTACAATGGCGCATCGGCACCACTTCAGGAGCTGATCATGAGTAACCACAATGAAACCGAGATCGAGGCAGCGGCGTTCCGTCGCCTGTTGCAGCATCTCAACATCGAGCGCAACGACGTGCAGAACATCGACCTGATGATTCTGGCCGGATTCTGCCGCAACTGCCTCGCCGACTGGTATCGCGAAGCGGCCGCCGAACGCGGCATGGAGCTCAGCCGCGACGCCGCGCGCGAGCGCATCTACGGCGAACCCTACGCGGACTGGAAGCTCAAGTACGGCAAGGAAGCGACCCAGGAGCAGTTGTTCGCGCTGGCGCTGGCGGAATCCAAACATCCGAAGTGAAGGCAGATTCAGTGCGCTGAACAGACCTGCTCGATATCCGCGTAACCGTGGAAGTCCGCACCAGCGCCGCAGCCGGGGCAGCGCGGATCGCGCGGTAGTTTCAATTCCCGGAATGAGGCGGCGAGTGCGTCGAAGCACAGCAGGCGCCCGACCAGGGACTGGCCGATGCCGAGCAGCAATTTGATCGCCTCGTTCGTTTGCAGCAGGCCGATGATGCCGGGCAATACCCCGAGCACGCCGGCCTCGGCGCAGTTCGGCGCATCCGCCGCTGCAGGCGGTTCGGGAAACAGGCAGCGGTAGCACGGCGACGCGGCATCGCGCGCGTCGAACACGCTGACCTGCCCGGTGAAGCGATGCACGGCGCCATAAACCAGCGGGATGCGCAGCCGCCGGCAGGCGGCATCGAGCAGGTAGCGCGTCGGGAAATTGTCGGCACCGTCGATCACCACGTCGTGATCGCGAATCAACCTTTCCACGTTCGCCGCGCGCAGACGCGCGCGGCGCATTTCTATGCGCACGCCGGGATTCAGCGCGTTCAGCGCGATGCGCGCGGATTCCGTCTTGGGCAGACCCACGCGCGCATCCGCATGCAGTACCTGACGCTGCAAATTGGATTTTTCCACTTTGTCATCGTCGATCAGCGTCAATGTGCCGACACCGGCCGCGGCCAGATAAAGGCCTGCCGGTGAGCCCAATCCGCCGGCGCCAACCAGGGCGACGTGCGCTTGCATCAGCCGTTGCTGGCCGGCGACACCGACTTCGGGCAGCAGCAGATGACGCGAGTAGCGCTCGGCCGCATCCGCGTCCAGTGCGCCGCGCTCGACCGGCAGGCCTTCCGCTGCCCAGCGCACGAAGCCGCCGTCGACGGAGGCGAGCCGTTCGTAGCCGAGCTGATGCAGCACAGCCGCGGCATACAGCGAGCGTTGTCCATGCGCGCAACTGAGCGCAATGCTCGTTGCGCGATTCGGGACGATGGCCTGGATGCGTTCGGCGAGTTCGCCCAGCGGCACGCCGATGGCGCCGGCAGGTTTGCCGGCGGCGCGTTCGTCGTCTTCGCGCACGTCGATCAGGATCGCCCCGCCTTGCTGACGTCGCAGCGCCTCCGTTGGCGCAATGCACTCGATGCCGTTGTTTGCGAACATGTGCGGATTATACGCGGGCTATTCGGGCCAGCCGGGAAGGGGCAGCACATCAACCAGCTCGCCCGCCGCAAAGCAACGCTCGCCTTCCGGCAGCACGATCAGCGCATCCGCCTCGGCGACGCCGCGCAACATGCCGGAGCCCTGCTTCGCATGCGATGTGGCCCACAGCATCGCCTGCGCGTCGCATTCAAGTCTTGCACGCTGCAACTCCGCGCGCGCGTGGCGTTTGTCGATGCTGTTGCGCAGGCGCGCACGCAATGGCGCGGACACATCCGTAGCGGCACTCATCGCGTGCAGTGCTGGTTTCATCAGCGTCAAGCAGGTGGCGAAGCCGGATACCGGATTTCCCGGCAAGGCGAACAGCAGCGCGTGTCCGATCTGGCCGAAAAGGAACGGCATGCCCGGCTTGATCCGGACTTTCCAGAAATGGACTTTTCCAATTTCGGCGACCAGAAGCGGCAGGAAATCCGCCTCGCCCGCCGAGACGCCGCCGCTACTGACGATCAAGTCCGCGTCGCCGGCGGCGCGCAGCAAAACGTCGCGCAGCGCGACCGGTTCATCGCGTACGCGTTCGTGACGCAGCAATTCCACGCCGAGCGATTCGAGCAGGCCACCGAGGCTGTAGCGATTGCTGTCGTGAATCTGTCCAAAGCCGAGATGCTCGCCCGGCGCGACCAATTCGTCGCCCGTGGTCAGCAACACAGCGCGCGGGTTTCGCACCACGCTAACATCCGTCATGCCCAAGCTGGCCAGCACGCCCAGTTGAGCCGGACCCAGTCGCCGCCCGCGGGTGAGCGCCGTTTCGCCCGCGCGATAATCCTCGCCTGCCGGACGTACGTTCGCGCCAAGTCTGGCACCACCGACCACAATGACGCGATCGTTCTCGATGCGCGTGTTTTCCTTCATCACCACGGTATCCGCACCTTCGGGCAAAGCAGCGCCGGTGGTGATGCGCACGCAGGTGTCCTTTTCCACTTTCGCGACAGCGTGGCCGCCGGCGAAGACTTCGCCGATCAGGGCAAGGCATTTTTCGCCCACCGGCGGCAAATCGGCCGCGCGCAGCGCAAAACCATCCATCGCCGAATTGGCGAAGCCGGGCACGTCGAACGCCGCCACCACATCGGTTGCCAGGATTCGGCCGGATGCCGCAGACAGCGCAACGGTTTCCGTGGACAATTTTCGTGCCCCCGCGATAGCCGCGATATGTGCGCGCGCTTCCTCGACGCCAAGGCCGGTCGGGAAAATAGCGTCTTGCTCAGCCATGACTGACCTGCTCCCAATTCTTGAAATCCTCGTGTGTATTCAGATTGGCCTGGATTTGCGGCGCATCGGAAAAATCGGCCATGCGCGCGCCGATTTCGTCCTGCCAGCCCCAGACCGAAACGGATCGGGCCAGCGCCGCCGCGGCCGAATCGAAAAGACCGCGACGATAAATGGCGAACAGCGGCTGGCGGCATCGACCATCGTATGCAACCGCCGCGTGGCCATCCGCGGCTGCCTGCAGACGCCGCGCAAAATCAGACGGCGGGCTCGGGCAATCCACTGGAACCGTTAGCAGCCATTCGCTCTTGCAATGGCCAAGCGCGGCGGCGATTCCGGCCAGCGGACCGCGAAAATCCGCTGTCGCGTCCGTTACGACGGGCGCGAATCGCGCGTAGCGATCGGCGTTGCGATTGGCGCAGATCACGATGGCGCCCGCCTGTCCGTGCAGGGCAGCCTGCACATGCATGATAAGCGGGCGGCCGTCGAGCAGCAGCAATCCCTTGTCCGCACCGCCGACGCGGCGCCCTGCCCCGCCGGCCAGGATCGCGGCGGTGATGGCGGCCGGATCGAAGGCGCCCATGGTTCAGCGCTTCTTGGCGTTGCGCACCAGACGTTTGCGCTTGCGCAGCTGACGTTCGTTCAGCACGTTTTTGCGCCCGGCGAACGGATTCTCGCTCTCGCGGAATTCGATGCGCACCGGCGTGCCTTCGAGCTTGAAACGCTTGCGGAAAAAATTCTCCAGATAACGCCTGTACGCCTCGGCAACATGCCGGGTGCGGCTGCCGTGAATGACGATGGTCGGCGGATTGGTTCCGCCGGGATGGGCAAAACGCAGCTTCGGCGCATGCCCGCGCACCAGCGGCGGCTGGTAGCTCGCGTAGGCTTTCTCCAGCGCGCGGGTGAGTTCGGCCGTGCCGAATTCGCGTGTCGCCGACGCATGCGCGCGGTCGATCGCCTTCATCAGTTCGGCGATGCCGCTGCCGTGCAATGCGGAAATCGTCACCACGCGCGCGTAACCGACGAAATCGAGCTTGCGCGCGAGCGAGGAACGGCACTGCTCGCGCTCGTACGTCGAAAGTCCGTCCCACTTGTTGACCGCGATTATCAATGCGCGGCCTTCGTCGAGCACATGGCCGATCAAGGTCGCATCCTGCTCGGACACGCCTTCGTGCGCATCCAGCAGCACCACCGCGACATTTGCCGCGGCGATGGATTGGAGGGTCTTGATGACGCTGAATTTCTCGATCGCTTCCTCGACGCGCGCGCGCCGGCGCACGCCGGCCGTGTCGATGAGCGTGTAGCGCTTGCCGTCGCGCTCCAGCACGACGCGGATCGCGTCGCGCGTCGTTCCCGCCACCTCCGAAACGACCAGGCGTTCCTCGCCGAGCAGGCGGTTGACGAGGGTGGATTTGCCCACATTGGGCCGGCCGATGATGGCTACCCGCACGCCATCGTTCGCGCCTTCTTCGGCAGCCGCCTCCGGATCTGCTGTCGGCAATCCGGCAAGGATCGTCTCGACGAGTGCCGGCACGCCACGGCCATGCGAGGCGGCCAACGGCAAGCAAGCGCCGAATCCGAACTGCGAAAATTCCGCGAGCGCGGAGGATTCGTCGAGGCCGTCGGTCTTGTTGACCGCCAGCAACACCGGCTTGCCGCTGCGGCGCAAGCTATCGAGGATGTTGCGATCCGCAGGCATGAGGCCTTCGCGTGCGTCGACCACGAACACGACGCGGTCGGCTTCGGCTACGGCGAACTGCGCCTGGCGCGCGGTCAGCGCGCCAATGCCTTCGCGTTCACCGGTCAGGCCGCCGGTGTCGACGACCACGAACTCGCGCGGTCCGATCCGGCAGATCCCGTACTGGCGGTCGCGCGTGAGACCGGGCAGATCGTGCACAAGCGCATCGCGGGTACGCGTGAGCACATTGAATAATGTGGATTTGCCGACGTTGGGGCGGCCGACGAGTGCGACGACTGGCAACATCGTGGAGTCTTCTCCTTACGTCATTCCGGCATGGAATGCCGGAATCCAGATGCCACGGACGGCAATTTGACGGTTGTGAACCGCGTCCTGCGTTCTGGATTCCGGCATTCCCGGCCGGGATGACAATCTCGTTACTTGCCGACGCGATATGCGCCGATCTCCCCATCCACGTCCTCGACATAGACGGTGTCGCCGACCACGAGCGGCGCGGCCTGGATGGGATCCTTGGACAGACGCACGCGCGCGGCGAACTTGCCGTCGCCTGCGGACAGCCAATGTACCCAGCCGTGCATGTCACCCATGACGACGGCATTGCCCATCGTGCTGGCTTCACCCAACCAGCGGTATTTGAGGCCGGCCTGCTTCCAATCCGAGGCGCCGGTGCGCAAGTCGAGCGCCCACACTTCCGAATCGGCATCGATGACATAGATCCGGGTCGCGGCGAGCGCCACGCCGGTGTAGCTGGACAAGGGGTGCGTCCACAACGGGCGCCCGGAGTCGGCGATCAATGCCGCGGTCATGCCCTGGTAGCCGGCGGCGTAGACGACGCCATCCGCCACCGCGATGCCGCCATCGAGGTCCTGCAGACGCGCCAGTTCGGTGCGTCCTTCACCCGGCGACAAGGTCTGTTCCCACATGACATTGCCGTCGCGCAGACGCAGGGCGACGAGCTTGCCGTTGTCCTCGCCCGCGTAGACGACGCCATCGACGATGCGTGGTGCCGCATTGCCGCGCAGGCTCAGCGCCGGCACGGTGGATCGGTCGTAGACCCAGCGCCGCGAACCGTCTGCGGCATTCAGACCGAACAGACGGCCATCGTCGGTGCGCACGACGACGATGCCGTCGGCGATTGCCGGCGCGGCGATCACTTCCGAGGACACCTGCGCATGCCAGCGGTCGGCGCCGCTGGCGGCATCCAGCGCCTGCACTTCGCCTTCCAATCCACCGACCACGAGCAGGCCGCCGTCGACCGCCGGGCCGCCGGCCCAGCGTACGGAATTCTGGCCGTGGTGCAGGATGAAGCCGTGGCGCTGACCGAAGCGCTTGCTCCAGACCGTGCGCCCGGATCCTGCGTCCAGCGCGGCGACGTCGCCATCGACGCCGGCCACGAACAGCTTGCCGTCGGCGTAGACGGGCGCGACGCGCGCGCCGCTCTCGCCGGCGCCGCTGGTGGGATGCGCATCCCACACTTTCTGCACGGTCAGCGTTGGCGTGAACTCCGCCAGCGGCGTGGGCGGCTGGATATTTTCCTTCTTGGCGTTGTTGAACCAGCCCTTGATGGTGGCGCAGCCGCTCATGGCGACGACCAGCGACAACAGGATCGCAATGCGCTTCATGAGCTTTTCTTCTCCGCACCGGGAAGGTTGTCGAGTTTCATCTGCACGAAGGCGCGATTGGCGGCGTTCGCGTCGAGATGGGTCAGCGCGTCGGTGTAGGCCTTGCGCGCGTCGGCGCTGCGGCCAAGTGCGGTCAGCGCGTCCCCGCGCAGTTCGTCGCGCAATGCGGCGTAGCCGTCCTCCGGCAGCTTGTCGAGCAGGGTCAGCGCGTCTTGCGCCTTCTTCTGCGCGATCTGCGAACGTGCCAGGTTCAATCCGGCCAGCGTCTTCAGCGCACCGATGCCGGCGTGTTCATACGCGTCCTGCAACGCCTTGTTTGCAACCGCGTTGTCGCCGCGCGCGGCGGCGTCGCTGGCCAGGCGCATCGCGGCGAGAACGGCATAGGGCGTGTCCGCGTAGTCCGATTGCAGCTTGGCGGCGATGACCTTCGCGCCGTCGGCGTCCTTTTTCGCCAGATCATCGCTGAACACCTGGTACTGCGTGGCAGCGTCCAGCCGGTGCGCGTTGCGGTGGCTGCGCCACTGTTGCCAGCCGAAGATCAGCACCAATCCGAGACCGACGCCGATCAGGATGGACAGCGCGTTTTCGCGCAGCCACTTTTGCACCAACTCGCCTTGTTCGTGTTCGTCCAGTACGTCGAAAGCCATTAGCGGTATCCGAAAAAAAGAAGAATGAATTCGCGCACAGCACCGCGGCCGCACGCGAGGGTGCGTAGGGTAACAGGAAGCGCGGCCGGGTGCGTTTAACGCACGTTAGGACGGTCAGCCGCCGTTATGCCCGGTGCCGGCCATGCCATCGGCAATCTTCAGGTGCGCGACATTCGCATGCCGAAATGACGCCAGATCCAGCGGCTTGCCGTCGATGGACAGCGCCGCTCCGTCGGCATTGCCGATGCGAATGTCCACAGACTTGTCGCTGACATAGTCGCGTTCGCTGCCGGCCGGCAGCAATCCGTACTCCAGCTTCTTGCCATCGGCATCCACGACTTCCACCCAGCTTGACTGCGTCAGACTCAGATGCAATCGATTCGCCGGCGCAACAGCGGGAGGCGCAGCGACGGCAGGCTTGCTCTCGGCGGCCGCGGGGAACGGCGTCATCGATGCGACGAGCGGAGCTTCCTCGGGCTTCACCGCCACGGACATCGCCGATGCGGCTGGCGCTGGCCGCGAGGCGACGGCCGTGTTGGTAGGAGCGGCCACGCGCGGTTCCGAAACCGGCGTTACGACCGCAGGTAGCGGCACGTCCAACGGCGCGATGCGCGCCAGTTTCTGGTCGAAGCCCGCGCGCAGAGCGAGCAGCACGGCAGGGACCACGATCACACCAGTCAGGATCAGGTAAAGCGCCGAACCGGAATAACGTTGGTACAGATATCGTGGATGCGAAACCGTGCCGTTGGTGGTCAGTGGCGGCGGTTCGGCATGCTCACGGACGACGCGCTCGGCAAGCACCTGGGGCAGATCCAGCAGTTGCAGGTACTTGCTCAGATATCCGCGCAAAAACACGGCGTGCCCGATGCGCTCGAACTGCTCGGCCTCAAGCGCCTTCAATACGCTAGCCGGCAATTTGATCGCGTGGGCAGCGTCTTCGCAGCTCAGGCCACGCGCTTCGCGAGCTGCGCGCAGGCGCTGGCCAAGCGACGCATCGAGCGCAACCGCAGGCGCGACCAGACGCATCTGCGGCGGCGGCGCGGGTTCGGCAAGGATCGCTGTCGCGGGTTCTTCGGCGACGCCGTGCACTGGCATCATCCCCGATTCCGCTGCATCGGCCGCAACCAGCGGCAGCTGCGTCTGCTGATCCGTAGCGGCATGTTGTGCCGGATGCGGCTGGAACCGGAATTTGTTCTTGCGTTTGCGCTTGCTCATGGGGCTATGGCGACTTGGGCGCGACGGCGTCGAGTGAATGGGTTTGTTCCGAATCCGGAAAATCCTTGCGCAGACGCTCGGCGTAACTGCGCGCTGCATCGGCGTGACCGAGTTGCACTTCGATGTTGCGTGCCAGCAGCAGTGCCGACGGGTCCGGATGCCCGAGCGCATCGAAGCGCTGGATAAAGGCGCGAGCGTGGAAAAAATCGTTCTTGAGGTAAAGCAGCTTGGCCAGGTAGTAAAGCGCCAGCGCGTTGTTCGGATCCACTTCCAGGGCGCGGCGGAAATCGAGCTGGGCATCGTCCAGGCGCAGCCCTCCGCCATGATCGACCAGACACACGCCGGCGTTCGCGTAGAGCACGGCAGGCGTCTTGTAGAATGGATCGCGCATCGCCTGCGCGTAGTATTTTTGCGCTTCGTCGTAGCGGCCCTCGGCGCACAGGAACTGACCGTAATTGTTGTTGGTGTCGCCGGATTTCGGTGCCAATTCGACCGCGCGCTTGTAGTGCTTGCCGGCTTCCTCGACATTGCCGATGCGTTCGTAGAGCACGGCGATCACGGTATGCGCGTCGGCGTAGTTGTCGTCGTACTGCAGCGCCTTTTGCAAGTTTTCCAGTGCCAGCTCCAATTTTCCCTGCTGCATGTAACGCTGGCCGAGTTCGACGCGGATTTGCGCCGCATCCTGGCGCTTTTCGGCCTTGGTGTCGCCGACGCGCATGCCGCCATTCGATTGGCAGGCGGTCAGCAAGACGCAAAACGCCGCCAGGCAAATGCCGCGCAGGATCTCATGCCGCATGACGCGCCCCTTCTTCGATGCGGCGGCGGAATTCCGCCTGCCGGCGCGTGCGATCCAGTACCTGCCCCTTCAACTGGCCGCAGGCGGCGTCGATGTCGTCGCCGCGTGTGCGCCGCACCATGGTCAACACGCCGGCGTCGAGCAGGGTTTTTTGGAAGCCGCGGATGGTCGTTTCGTCGGAACGCTCGAACTGCGTGCCGGCGAAGGTGTTGAACGGAATCAGGTTCACCTTGCCGGGCACCTGACGCATCAGCTTGACGAGCTGGCGCGCATGTTCGGGCTTGTCGTTGACGCCCTTGAGCATGGTGTATTCGAATGTGATCGTCGTACGCGGACGCCGCGCGGCAAAGCGCTGGCAGGCGCCGAGCAGCTCGGCGATCGGATATTTCTTGTTGAGCGGCACGATCTGCGTGCGCAGTTCGTCGTTCGGCGCGTGCAGCGAAACGGCGAGCGACACGTCGGCAACTTCACCGAGCCTGTCGATCATCGGTACCAGCCCGGCGGTGGACAGCGTCACGCGCTTGTTGGCGAGACCGAATCCGAGATCGTCGCGCATCACGCTCATCGCGCGTACGACGTTGTCGAAATTCAGCAGCGGTTCGCCCATGCCCATCATCACGACATTGGTGAGCTTGCGCTGCTGATGCGGCACGTTGCCGAGGTGCTTCGCGGCGACGAACACCTGGCCGATGATTTCCGCCGACGAAAGATTGCGGTTGAAGCCCTGCGTGCCGGTGGAACAGAAGCGGCAGTTCAACCCGCAGCCGATCTGCGACGACACGCACAACGTGCCACGCCCGGATTCCGGGATGAACACGGTCTCGACCGCGTTGCCGCCGTCCATGCCGAGCAGCCACTTGTACGTCGCATCGGCGGCCTGCTTCTCGAACAGCGTTTTCGGCGGCACGATTTCGGCAACCGCTTCGAGCTTGCTGCGCAAGCGCTTGCCGACATCCGTCATCTGTGCGAAATCGGTGGCGTGGCGGTGGTAGATCCACTTCATCACCTGCTCGGCGCGATACGGCTTCTCGCCAAGCTGCGCGAACAAGTCGCGCAGCCCCTGGCGGTCGTACTCGAGCAGGTTAACCTTGGTCACGTCATTCCCTCAGCGCGCGCACAATTCCACACCGCTGAAAAAGTACGCAATTTCCACTTTTGCGGTTTCCGACGCATCGGAGCCGTGCACGGCGTTCGCGTCGATCGACTGCGCGAAATCGGCGCGAATCGTGCCCGGCGCCGCCTTCTTCGGATCGGTCGCGCCCATCAGGTCGCGGTTCTTCGCGATCGCGTCCTCGCCTTCAAGCACCTGGATCATCACCGGACCGGAGATCATGAATTCAACCAGCGGCTTGAAGAATGGACGCTCGCGATGCACCGCGTAGAAACCTTCCGCTTCGGCACGCGACAGATGTTTCATTTTCGCGGCGACGATCGTCAAATCATTCGTTTCAAAACGCGAATAAATCTTGCCGATGATGTTTTTCGCCACCGCATCGGGCTTGATGATGGACAAGGTGCGTTCCAGCGCCACGTGTTTTCTCCGCAATCGAGTCTGTAAAGAGTTGAAATCTTAACACCAATTTCGCGGCATTCCGAGGGGTTACATCACAAAACAGCGATGGATTCTACGCATCGAATAGCCGGCTTCGGCGCTTCGCACGTCTTGTCCGGGCGGTGCGCATGGTAATCTTCCCGATCGACCGGCCGGTTTGACCTGCATTTGGCCGTCCGACTAGAATTCAAACGAGCGTTTCAGCCTTGTCGGAGATCGCGCTCCGCCAAGCAATCCCAAGGAACCCGGTTTGAACGCCCCGCACTTCTCCACCAAGCAGCGCATCCTGGATTCGGCCGAGTCGCTGTTCGCGCGCCACGGCTTCGCCGGGGCCTCGCTGCGTCAGGTCACCGCCTCGGCCAACGTCAACCTGGCTGCGGTGAACTACCACTTCGGGTCCAAGGAAAACCTCATCAACGAGGTTTTCCGTCGCCGCCTGGACAGCCTCAACGAAGAGCGGCTGGCGGCACTGGCCGAGGTGCTGAAGCAACCACGGTTCGGCCTGGAAGACGTACTCGGCGCGTTCGTGCGTCCGGCACTGGCGCTGTCGATGGCGGAGGATGGTGGCGCCGGCTTCGTACGCGTACTGGCGCGGGCCTTCGCCGAGCACAACGAGCGTCTGCGCAAATTCCTGCACGACAACTACAGCCACGTGCTCAAGCAGTTCGCGACCGCATTCGCCCAGGTTCTGCCACATCTGGACAAGCAGGAACTGTATTGGCGCCTGGACATCGTCAGCGGTGCGCTGACGTACGCGATGGCCGATTTCGGCGTGATCAAACGGCGGCCCGGGATGTCCGAACTGCAACATCGCGATCTGGCGGCCGAACACCTGATCAAATTTGCCGCCGCGGGCCTGCGAACATGATTCATGCGGCCGTCCGTTGCCGCGGGAATTCACCAGCGGCCATCTTGGCCGCATTTCTCCCCAAAATCTGCCTTCGATTGAGGTAATGCATGAACGATTCCCGTTTGCTGATCCGCAGGGCAGCCGTGCTCGGCGCTGGCGTCATGGGCGCGCAAATCGCGGCGCACCTGACCAATGCCGGCGTCGATACGGTGTTGTTCGATTTGGCCGCGAAAGATGGCGACCCTAACGGAATCGTCCTCAAGGCCATCGACAATCTGAAGAAATTGTCGCCCGCTCCGCTCGCCGACAAATTGCGCGCCGGCGCGATCACGCCGGCCAACTACGACAGGAATCTGGATTGGTTAAAGGGCTGCGACCTCATCATCGAGGCCATCGCCGAACGCCTGGACTGGAAACGCGATTTGTACGCAAAGATCGCGCCGTACGTAAGCAAAACCGCAGTGCTTGCCAGCAATACTTCAGGATTGAGTATCAATGCATTGGCGGATGTTCTTGATAAAACGCTTCACCATAGATTCTGTGGCGTGCACTTCTTCAATCCGCCACGTTACATGCACCTGGTCGAGGTGATTCCCTGCGCCAAGACCGATACCTCGGTACTGCAGGGTCTGGAAGCTTTCCTGACCACCACGCTGGGCAAGGGCGTGGTGTTTGCCAAGGACACGCCGAACTTCATCGGCAACCGCATCGGCGTGTTCTCGATGCTGGCGACCATGCACCACACCGAGCGGTTCAAGTTGAGTTACGACGTGGTCGATGCCCTGACAGGCCCGGCCATCGGCCATCCCAAGAGCGCAACCTACCGCACCGCCGATGTGGTCGGCCTTGACACCATGGGCCATGTCATCAAGACCATGCAGGACACCCTGCCGAACGATCCCTGGCACAGCTATTTCAAGAATCCGGCTGTGCTCGACGCGCTGATCGCCAAGGGCGCGCTCGGCCAGAAAACCGGCGCCGGCTTCTTCCGCAAGATCGGCAAGGATATCTTGGTGCTCGACCCGGCCGGATTCAATCAAGGATCTCCCGGTTACGCACCACAGACTGGCAAGGTCAGCGACGAGGTCGCGGCGATCCTCAAACTTAGGACCCCGGCCGAGCAGTTCGACAAACTGCGCGTCAGCGCCGACCCGCAGGCTCAGTTCCTGTGGGCGATGCAGCGCGATCTTTTCCACTACGCGGCGTATTGGCTCGGCGACATCGCCGCCAGCGCTCGCGACATCGACTTCGCCATGCGCTGGGGCTATGGCTGGAAGCTCGGCCCGTTCGAAACCTGGCAGGCGGCCGACTGGGCGAACGTCGCCAAATGGATCGCCGAGGACATCGCTGCCGGCAAGGCGATGGGCAAGACGCCCCTGCCCGCCTGGGCGTCTGATCCGAAACGCACCGGCGTGCACGATGCCGCCGGATCGTACTCGGCCGCGACCGGCAAGCAGGTGCCCCCATCTGCCGTGCCCGTGTACCGGCGCCAGTTGTTTCCGCAAACCGTGCTGGGCGCGAAAAAACCGGACACGGGCAGGACGATTTTCGAAACCGACGACGCGCGGTTGTGGGCACTGGGGGGCGACGACATCGCCATCCTGTCGTTCAAGAGCAAGATGCACACCATCGGCGCCGGCGTGCTCGACGCGATCGTGCGCGCGGCGGACGAAGCCGAACGCGCCTGCAAGGCGCTGGTGATCTGGCAGGATTCGGAGCCCTTCAGCGTCGGCGCGAATCTCAAGGAAGCCGGCGCGATGTTGCAATCGGGCAAGGCTGCCGACCTCGACGGTTTCATCATGCGCTTCCAGCAATCCACGATGCGGGTCAAGCACGCGTTGGTGCCGGTGGTCGCGGCGGTGCGCGGCATGGCGCTCGGTGGCGGCTGCGAATTGCAGATGCACAGCGCGCGCACGGTTGCGGCACTGGAGAGCTACATCGGCCTGGTCGAAGCCGGTGTGGGCCTGCTGCCTGCCGGCGGCGGCTTGAAGGAACTCGCCCTGCGCGCCTCGCAGCACGCGTTCGGCGGCGATGTGTTCACCTCGCTGAAAGGTTACTTCGAGATGGTGGCGATGGCCAAGACCTCCGGCAGTGCTCTGGAAGCCAAGGAAATGGGATTGCTGCGGCACAGCGACATCCTCGTTTTCCATGCGGACGAATTGCTGCACGTGGCGAAAGCCGAAGCGAACGCGCTGGCAGAATCTGGCTGGCGGCCGCCGCTGCCGGATCGGCAGATCGTTGCCGCCGGCGACGTCGCCACGGCGACGTTCAAGGCCAATCTCGTCAACATGCTCGAAGGCCGCTTCATCTCCGAACACGACATGGAGATCGCCACGCGCATCGCCGATACCCTGTGCGGCGGACAGGTCGAGCGCGGCTCGCTCATCGACGAACAATGGCTGCTGGATCTGGAGCGCAAGCACTTCGTCGCGCTGGCGCTGAATCCGAAAACGCAGGCGCGGATTGCGCATACGCTGACCACCGGCAAGCCGCTAAGGAACTGAATAACATCATCCTGGCAGGGATTGCCGGGATCCAGACTCCATGGACGGCAATGCTGGCTTGGCATCCGTGCACCCTGGGTTCCGGCAATCCATGCCGGAACGACGAGCAAAAAATTCCACACACAATTCACTTTTTCGAGGTCACCATGACCAAGCAAACCCAGGACGCCTACATCGTCTCCGCCAAACGCACACCGGTCGGCAAGGCTCCGCGCGGCGTGTTCCGCAACACCCGCCCGGACGACCTGCTCGCGTTCGCGATCGACGCCACGCTGGCGCAGTGTCCGTCCGTGGACAAGGCGAAAATCGGCGACGCCATCATCGGTTGCGCCATGCCGGAGGCCGAGCAAGGCATGAACGTGGCGCGCATCGCGGTGCTGCTCGCTGGTCTGCCCAATGGCGTGCCGGCGGTGACGGTCAACCGCTTCTGCTCGTCCGGTCTGCAGGCCGTGGCGATGGCAGCCGACCGCATTCGCCTCGGCGAAGCCGACCTGATGCTCGCCGGCGGCACCGAGAGCATGAGCATGGTGCCGATGATGGGTTACCACCCGGTGTTCAATCCGCGCGTATTCGACAACGAGCACATCGGCATCGCCTACGGCATGGGCATCACCGCCGAGAAGGTCGCCGAGCAATGGAAGGTGACGCGCGAGGAACAGGATGCGTTTTCCGTCTCCAGCCATGCCAAGGCGCTGGCCGGCATCGCCGCCAGCGAATTCGCCGACGAGATTGCGCCGTATACGCTGGCCGATCATTATCCGGATTTGGGCAAGCGCGCGATCACCGACGACACGCGCACGATCAAGATCGACGAAGGTCCGCGCGCGGGCACCACGCTCGACGCGCTGGCCAAGCTGAAAACCGTGTTCCGCGCGGGGGGCACTGTCACCGCCGGCAATTCCTCGCAGATGTCCGACGGCGCCGGCGCGGTGTTGCTGGCGAGCGAGCAGGCACTGAAGGATTACAACCTCAAGCCGCTGGCCCGCTTCGTCGGATTTTCCGTCGCCGGCGTGCCGCCGGAAATCATGGGTATCGGCCCGAAGGCCGCGATTCCAAAAGTCTGTGCGCAGACCGGCATCAAGCAGGATCAACTCGACTGGATCGAACTCAACGAAGCCTTCGCCGCGCAATCGCTGGCGGTGATGAAGGATCTGGGCCTCGATCCCGCCAAGGTCAACCCGCTCGGCGGCGCGATCGCGCTCGGCCATCCGCTCGGCGCCACCGGCGCAGTGCGCGTGGCCACCCTCCTCCACGGCCTGCGCCGACGCAAGCTCAAGTACGGCATGGTGACCATGTGCATCGGCACCGGCATGGGTGCGGCGGGGATTTTCGAGGCGGTGTAGCCAACAAGCCGCAGCCGGCGTATTGTTGTGCAGCGAATCCACCAACAGGAGGGGGTACATGACAAAGCTTCATCTGCTGTCTGCCGCCACCACAGCGGCCGGATTGATGGTTTCATCGCTTGCTTGGGCGCAAGTAGCTCCACCGCCCGCCTCGGTTCCCGCGATCAGCATCTGGGGAATCGCGCTGCTCGGCTTTCTGGTTGTGGCGATCGGGCTTCGATTTGTCTTTTCCCGACGTGGGTAGATTGGATGTCTGACGCCAGCGTTTGCCCTAGGTCAACCGGGGCAGCCTGCCGCGCAAGCTGTCGGCGTCGTGCGGGCCGCGCTCGGCGATGAGTTCGCGCGCGGCATCGACCTGACCCCAGACGTTCCACAACAGCACGCCGCGCACGCGGCCATCGTCGAGGTAATACACCACGCCTTCGCGGAACGGCGTGGTCCAGTGTTCGACCACATCCAGACGATCGTCGAGCAAGCCGACCGCCTCATAACCGAGATCGAACAGATCCGAATAGAAAAACGGCAACGTCGTGTAGGCTTCGTCTGCGCCCGTCATGACGCGGCCGGCGTGATGTCCCATGCTGATCGCCGCGTTTTCGTGCTCCACGCGCAGGCGCGTATGCAATGCCGCATTGTGGAAATTGGCGACATCGCCGGCGGCATAAATATCCGGATCGAACGTGCGCAGGCGGTCGTCGACGACGATGCCGTTGTCGACCTTCAATCCGGCCTGTTGCGCGAGTTCCGTGTTCGGCGTGACGCCCAGTCCGGCAACGACTGCGTCGAAACGCAACGCTTTGCCATCCGCTAACGTAATGCCGACGCCATTCGCGTCCGCATTACCACCTGCTACCTTTGCGCCCGTACGCAACTCAACGCCGTGTTCGCGGTAGTAACCGTTGAGGAATTCGCCGAGCGCGGCCGGGTAGCGCCCCGCGCCGATGGCCTCGCCTGGAAAGATCATTGTCACCTTGCAGTCGTTGCTTGCCAGCGATGCGGCCAGCTCGCTGCCGATAAAGCCGCCGCCGATGATGGCCATATGCGCGCCCGCCTTGGCGAAACGGCGCAATGTGAGGTAATCGTCCAAGGTTCGGAAATTGATCACGCGTTCGCCGGAGAACGGCAGTTTGCGCGGCGTCGCGCCGGTGGCCAGCAACAATTTTCGGTAGCGATAGGTGTCGCCACCATCGTCCAGTACCGTGTGTGCAGCACGATCGAGCGCAACGATACGCCGATCCAGATACAGCGTCGCGCCGGATTTGGATGTACCCAAATCGATGGACTCGACCGTCTTGTCCTTCCACAGCGCCTTGGACAACGGCGGCCGTTCATACGGAGGATGGGTTTCATCGCCGACGATGCCGATGCGTGCCTCGGCATCCGCCTCGCGGATCGCCTTGGCTGCGGCATCGGCCGTCATGCCGCCACCGACGATCAGATGATCGAAATCGTGTTGCATCGGCAAGCTCCATCGCGGATCAGACCAAGGACAACGTCACCTCAACATTGCCGCGCGTCGCATTCGAGTACGGACACACGATATGCGCCTTGTCTACCAGCGCCTTTGCCGCAGCGCGATCCATTCCGGGCAAGGAAATCCGCAGCTCCGCCTGGATGCCGAAACCGTTTGGGATCGGACCGATGCCGACCAGACCTGTGATCGAAACGTCTGCGGGAATCGCGATCTTGTCGCGGCCGGCGACGAATTTCATCGCGCCGAGAAAGCACGCCGAATAGCCGCAGGCGAACAACTGCTCGGGATTGGTGCCCTCGCCCTTGCCGCCCATTTCCAAGGGCGGATTGAGTTTGAGATCGAGCTTGCCGTCGGAAGTTTTCGCGCGACCATCGCGGCCGCCGGTGGCGGTCGCCTGCGCGGTGTAGACGACTTTTTCCAATTTCATGCCGAACTCCAAGTTTCTGAAAATTCGAGTATGCGCCGGTCATGCGCGGTTTTCAGGTTTTGCGAAGCCGCCGAATCAACGCGTTGGTGGAGCTGTCATGCGCGAGAGGCAAGTTCGCGTCGTGCAATTCCGGCACGATGCGTGCGGCGAGCTGCTTGCCGAGTTCCACGCCCCACTGATCGAAGGAATCGATGTCCCAGATGACACCCTGCACGAACACGCTGTGCTCGTACAAGGCGACCAATGCGCCAAGCGAGGCGGGGGTGAGGCGTTCGGCGAGCAGGACATTGCTGGGCCGGTTACCGTCGAAGGTCCGGTGCGGCACGAGGCGGTCCGGCGATCCTTCGGCGCGCACCTGTGCAGCCGTCTTGCCGAACGCAAGCGCCTTGGCCTGCGCAAGCAAATTGGCCAGAAGCAGTTCGTGCTGGTCGCCGAGCGGGTTCAGACTTGCGCGGAAACCGATGAAATCGCAGGTCACGCGGCGCGTTCCCTGATGCAGCAACTGGAAGAACGAATGCTGGCCATTGGTGCCGGGTTCGCCCCAGTAGACCGGACTCGTGGCGTAATCTGCGCGAGCGCCCTCTTGCGTAACTCGCTTGCCGTTGCTTTCCATCGCCAATTGCTGCAAGTAGGCCGGAAAGCGTTTGAGGTATTGGTCGTAGGGCAGGATCGCGACGCTCTCGACGCCCAGGAAATTCGTGTTCCAAACCGACAGCAATGCGTGCAGAACCGGCAGGTTGTGTGCGAACGGCGCATGGCGGAAATGCGTATCCATCGCATGAAAACCGCCGAGCATGGCGCGGAAGTTATCGGCGCCGACCGCGAGCATGGTCGACAGGCCGATCGCCGAATCCATCGAATAACGGCCGCCGACCCAGTCCCAGAAGCCGAACATGTTGGCCGGATCGATGCCGAATTTTGCGACCTCTGGCGCATTCGTCGAAACCGCGACGAAATGGCGGCCAACGGCGCACTCGTCGCCGAGCGCCCGAAGCAGCCACGTCCGCGCCGCGCGCGCGTTCGCGAGGGTCTCGTGCGTGGTGAACGTCTTCGAGCTGACAATGAACAAGGTCTGCGCGGGATCGAGATCGCGCATCGCCTCGCAGAAATCCGTGCCGTCCACATTCGACACGAAACGGAACGTGAGGTCGCGCCGGCTGTAGTGGCGCAGCGCCTCGCAGGCCATGACCGGGCCCAAATCCGATCCGCCGATGCCAATGTTGACGATGGCGCGAATCGGCTTGCCCGTGAACCCCCGCCACGTGCCGTCGCGCACACGTTCGCTGAAATCCACTATGCGCGCGAGCGTGGCGTGGACTTCGGGCACGACGTCGTTGCAGGCGCCATCAGCGCCATCGACGGTGAATTTTTCCCCGGCCGGCGCGCGCAAGGCGACATGCAAGGCCGCGCGCTGCTCGGTGGAGTTGATCTTCTCGCCGCGCCACATCGCCTCGATGCGTGTGCGCAAACCGCAGGCATCGGCAAGATCCACGAGCAGACGCAAGGTATCGTCGGCGACGCGGTTCTTGGAATAGTCGAAGTACCAACCGACCGCTTCGACGGTCAGGCGCTCGCCGCGTTCCGGATCAGCCGCGAACAGATCGCGCAAATGCGTATTTGCGAACGCATCGGCGTGCGCTGCTAGCGCCTTCCAGGCAGGCAGTTCAGTGCGGCCGGGCATGCGTCAGGCGCAGGCCGGCAGCGCAGTGAGGGCCAACAACGTGGCGCGCGAATGCCCTTGCTCGCCCAGATATTCCAGCCAGCGATTGAGAAATGTCGCCATGCGCATGCGATGCTGGAACACGGTCTTCACCGGTGCGAACGGGCCGAGTTCGCGCCACAGCCGCTGCCCGGGATGACAGTGCGTAACCTCGGCCACGTGTGCGTCGCGGTACATGCGCAACCATGCCGCCGGCGACGGGCCGCCGGTATGCGCGTCGGTGATGCAATAGGTCAGGTGCAGTTCGAGCGTGTAGCGATGCCGCTCAACCATGTCCAGACGCACGTCGAGCCCATCGTCGACCGAGGAAACAAAACTGCCTGCGCCCAGTTCCTGCGGCGCGAACAGGCGCGCCAGCCGGTGGTAGTTCTCCGCGTACAGCCCCATCAGATAGGCGAAGCGTCCCGGCAGCGGATCGATGCGGATGGCGGCGACGGCACACATGCACCGATCATAGCATTCGCATCCAATACGGCCAGTCTGTACCGACACGCCCGCCGCGACTATGCTTCAGTGTCCTGCCGGCGCATCAATGACCGCGCGAATAACTCCCGCGTGGTGCGGCGTGACCGCCCGGCAGAGGCCGCGGCGCCGTACGCGAACCGCCGCCATGCCACTCGTGCCCGCCGTCCCAGTGTCCGTGGCCGCCGTAGTAATAGCCACCGTAGAAATTCAGTCCGACCGACGGCCACCAGCCACCGTAGCAGCACCAGGGATCGGCGTAATAGCCGTAGCCGTAGTCGTAACCGGCTGCCGGCGCATAAACTGCCGTGCCGTCGTCGTAGACGACGCCCGGCCGTGCGTAGTAGCCCGGCGTGTAGACGCAGCCGCCCAACCCCAGCAACGCGCCAGCCGCAAGAAAGATGCCGAATCGACGTTTCATGGCTCGACCTCCGCCGTTACCGGAAGTAAAACTAGTCCCGGATGGTTGAACCGCCGCTGAGCGGGCTTTGTGCGTCAGGGATGCGTCAGTTGCGCGAAAAACAAGATCAACACACGCGGTTCCATGATGATGGTGAACAGCACGCCATACGCAGCGCCCCACAGGTGCGCGTTGTGGTTGACGTTGTCCGCGCCCTGACGCTCGAGCCAGAACTCGTAAACGACGTACAACACCGCGAACAGGATCGCCGGCATCGGAACCACGAACACGAGGATCTTCGCCCACGGTTGCAGCAGGATGAACGCGAACAGCGTCGCCGACACCGCGCCCGAGGCGCCGAGGCTGTGGTAGCGCGAATTGCCGCGGTTGCGCAGGTAGGTCGGCAGGATCGAGGCGACCAGCGCGCCGGCGTAGAACAGCACGAAGCCGAACGGGCCGAGCACGGCGTTGTACAACTGCTCCATCATGCGGCCGAAGAAGTACAGCGTGAACATGTTGAAGAACAGATGCATCGGATCGGCATGGATCAGTCCGTAGCTGACCAGCCGGTAGTACTGCTTGTCGCGCGAGATCGCCGGCGGCCACAGGATCAGTTGCCGCACCAGTTCGGCGTTGCTGAACGCCATGATCGAGACGATGCAGGTGACGGCGATGATGACCAGGGTACTGCTCACGGGCGGATTCCTCGACGGTTGGCGCAAGACAGCGATGGTAACATCCACGTCTGCCGCTTCCATTGCGGATATCGCGCGTCGCACGCGGCACAGCTAAAATGGCGGACTTTTCACGCACCCTGCAGGAATCCGTATGGGCAGAGGCCCCAGCATCGAAGGCCGCAAGAACGCCGCGGACGCCAGTCGCGGCAAGCTCTTCACCAAGCTGATCCGGGAGATCACCATCGCCGCACGCAGCGGCGGCGCCGATCCCGCCGGCAACGCGCGCCTGCGCGCCGGCATCGACAAGGCGAAAGCCGTGAGCATGCCAAACGACACCATCGAACGCGCGCTCAAGCGCGCCAGCGGCGCCGACGCCGACAAGATGGAGGAAATCCGCTACGAAGGCTACGGTCCGTCCGGCGTGGCGCTGATCATCGACTGCATGACCGACAATTCCCAGCGCACGGTTGCGGATGTGCGCAGTGCGCTCGGCAAGCACGGCGGCAACCTCGGCACCTCCGGCTCCGTGGCGTTCCAGTTCAAGCATGTCGGCGAATTCGTCGTCGACACGAGCAAGCCGGGCAGCGAGGACAAGCTGCTCGAAGCCGCGCTGGAAGCCGGCGCCGACGACGTGCAGAGCGAAGACGGCGAAAGCATCGTGCTCACTTCCCCGGAAAACTTCGAAAACGTGAAAAAGGCGCTGTCCGCTGCCGGCTTGCTGCCGTCGAAGGCCGACGTGATCTGGCGGCCGGACAACCGCGCGCCCGTCGATGCCGAGGCTGCCGAAATTCTGCGCGACCTGCTCGACAAGCTGGAGGAGCTCGACGACGTGCAAAACGTCTATCACAACGCCGAACTGGCGGCGTAGCTCAGCGCAACTGGCTGTCCTTGCTGCCGCGGCGGTTGTAGCCGCCGGACGCGTGTTCGGCCTTGTCGTGTTCCGTTTGGCAGGATACGCACAGACGCACGCCGGGCACGGCCTTGCGACGCGCCTCGGGAATCGGCGCTTCGCATTCCTCGCAGCGTTTCAGACCCGGACCTTTCGGCGCGCGGCTGCGCGCGCGCTTGATCGCATCCTTGATCGTCGCGTCGATCTGATCCTGTATCGCGTTGTCGCCCGCCCAGCCGGTGGCCATGTGGATTGTCCTTGCGAACCCGTCGGGATGATGGCGCCGCCGCGCGACACGCGCAAGGCTTCTCCGAATCCTGTCAGCGGCTGCTGTGCATTCATTGCGTAACTGCTGGAGATGCCCTGCCACGATGCCCTGCTATGCTGCAAACTCGCATCGTCCTTCGCGGAATGACGGAACTGGAGCGCCAAGATGCCACGCCGACTTGTCCTGCTGTTCGACGGTACCTGGAACAAGGCGCAAACCCGCACCAATGTCGAGTGTTTCCGCAAACTCGTGGCGGATGCCGATGCCGCGGGCTCCAGGCAGATTTGCAAATACATCGTGGGTGTGGGCGTGGCGCCGGGAATCGAGCACCTGCTCGGCGGTGCGTTTGGAATGGGCCTGTCGGGCAACGTCGCGGAAGGCTTTCAGTGGCTGTCGCAGAGCTGGAACGAGGGCGACGAAATCTGGTTGTTCGGCTTCAGCCGCGGCGCCTACACCGCGCGCAGTCTCGGCGGACTCATCCGCAAGTGCGGGTTGCTCAGACCGGACACGAGCGGCGTGGTCACCCCGGCTGCCGTCGATGCCGCGTATGCGCTCTACCGCAACGCTCTGCATCCGGATCACCCCGCCATGCAGGCGTTCCGCGCCGCGCACTCGCGCGAAGTGCCGATCCGTTTCATCGGCGTATGGGATACGGTCGGCGCGCTGGGAATCCCCGGTGCGGCATCGTGGTTTCCGTTCGCGCGCGCCCGCTACGCTTTCCACGACACCGAGCTGAGCAAGATCGTGCAATACGCGTATCAGGCGCTGGCACTCGACGAGCACCGCGCGGATTTCGCGCCGACCAAATGGACGCGGCCGGCGGCGTCGCTCGCTCCGGGCGAATCGCGCACGGCGTGGAAACCGGAACAGACGGAAGTGGAGCAACGTTGGTTCGCCGGTGCCCACGCGGATGTCGGCGGCGGCGAGAAAACCGATGGCGCGGGACACACTCCGGATACCCTGCCGGAGATCGCCCTGGCGTGGATGCAGGCCAAGGCGGCCGGCGCGGGACTCGTGTTCGGGTCGGATTTCGTCACCGCCACGGATGCGGAACTGGGCATACCCAACGATACCTACGCCCAGTTCATGTACGGAATCTACAAGCTGTTCAAGCCGCCGTTCCAGCGCACCCTCGGCGGCGGCGTCAACGAAACCGTCGATGCGTCGGTGTGGGCCAAATGGAACGCACAACCGGAGTATCGACCACCTTCGCTGCAAGCCGCGATCCAGGCCGGTTCGATCGAACCGGGAGGCATCCGGCTGACGCATCCGAACTGAGCTGTTCGGAGCGACGACCACGGCAGTGTCAGAAATGCGCGTCCCGCCGGGTCGTCTACATGGCCTGAACATTTCCCGTAGTACCGTCGCGCTTCCAACGGAGCCATTGCCATGAAACCACTGACTATTCTTGCCGCCGCAGCCGCCATCACTCTCGGCGCCTTCTCGACCGCTTCGCAAGCCGAGCTCAAAGTCGGCGCGCAGGCGCCCGAATTCAGCCTGCCCGCTTGGCTGGCGGGCAAACCTTTCACCTTCGATCTCGATGCCGCCCTGAAGAAAGGCCCGGTTGTGGTCTATTTCTTTCCTGCTCCGCATACCTCGGGCTGCAATGTCGAGGCGCATCTGTTTTCCGAGTCGATCGACCAGTTCAAGGCTCTGAACGCCACGGTGATCGGCGTGACCGCCGGCAATCTCGACCAGATTTCCGACTTCTCCAAGGAAACCGACCATTGCAGCGGCAAGTTCGCGGTCGCGGCCGACAAGGGCGCCGCGATCGCCAAGGAGTACGACTCGATACTGACGATGAAGCACGACTGGTCGAATCGCACTTCCTACCTGATCGACCAGTCCGGCAAGGTGGCCGCGGCGTATTCGGCGTTGAGCCCGAAGGATCACGTCAGCGAAATGCTCGCGGCGCTGAAGGCGCTGCCGCACGAAAAAGCGGCGCACTGACGATCCTATCGCGCATTATCCTTCGCGCCGCCTGCCAAGCGGCGCGAAGCAGTCAATCGGTTTTCGACTAGCCCTCCCGCCGCAACGCCTGGTTGACCACCTTGCGGATCAGGCTAGGGTAGTCAATGCCGGCCTTGAGCGCCGATTGCGCGAGTTCGTCGTCCCTGGCGATGCACGGGTTGGCGTTGGGCTCGATGACGTAGACGTTGCCGGCGGCGGTCACGCGCAAGTCGAAGCGTGCGTAACTGCGGATGTTGAGCGCACGGTAGGCGCGCTTGCAGACATCGTCGATGTGCTGTTGCAGTTCCGGTTCCAGCGCCTTGGCGAAGTGGTTTCGGATGCCCCAGCGTTTGCGGTAGGCATCATCCCACTTGGCCTTGTAGGTGGCGATGCGCGGCTCGTCCTCGTCCATCTGGCCGAATGTCATCTCGCGCGCGGGCAGCACGCGCATGACGCGGTCGCCGATGATGCTGACGTACATCTCGCGTCCGTCGATATATTCCTCGGCGATCGCATCCAGGTTCATGCGCTCGTGGATCATGCCGATGCGCGCGAGAAACGCGGCT
>JAGWXP010000154.1 GCA_018969845.1 Lysobacteraceae bacterium
CGGCGCATTGGCAATGAGCACCGTACCGGCCAGCGTGGAAATCGCCATCGCGCCCATGTTGATCCAGTACGGCGGCGAAAGATCGGCCGGCGAGAACTCGAAGAACGTGTAGCGATAGAAGATCAGCGACATCATCCAGATGTACAACATGCCGCCCCACAACCACATCGACAGGGCGAAGAAGTTCAGTTCCAGGCGCAGCGGCTGCGGCACCCGAGCGGCGATCAGTGCCGCGAGTACGGCCATCGACTGCGTTGCCACCACCGCGAGCAACCAGCCGCCGTTGATGCCCCGGTCCAGGCTCGGCTTGTGCGTCTTGACCGTGAGCACGGCAAAGATGGTGTAGATGAGACCGATCCACGCCAGCAGGCCGGCGCCGCCGAGCAGCACGGCAATGCGCAGACTGCCGCCGAGCAGCAGGCACTGGCTGCCGAGGATCGAGCAGGCGGCGACGAAGGTGAAGAAACCCGACGCGCGCAGGTGATCGAACAGATCCTCGATCACCCGGCGCGGGTACCAGTACAGACGCGCCACGGCGAGTACGCAGATGATCACGAACAGGATCCAGTTCAGCGCGAACAGGACATCCGGCACCAGCGGCACCGCGAGCAGGTGCGCAGCCAGCGACAGGATGCCGGTAGCCATCACCATGCTGAAATAGCCCGGCGACATGGTCTCGACCGACGCGCGTGCGTAGCGCAGCCAGACGTTCATGGCGCGCCAGGCGTCAGTGTACGATCGACCTTGCCCGCTGCCAGTGACGGGGGCGCATGGCCATCGATCACCTGTTTCCACAATGCATCGACCCGCTCCTCCACGGCAGCGTCGGGCCGGATCGGCCGGCCCCATTCGCGCGCGGTTTCGCCCGGCCACTTGTTGGTGGCGTCGATGCCGAGCTTGGAGCCCAGGCCGGCCACGGGACTGGCGAAATCCAGGTAATCGATTGGCGTGTTCTCGACCAGCATCGTATCGCGCGCCGGGTCGACGCGCGTGGCCAGCGCCCAGATCACCTGTGACCAGTCGCGCGCATCGATGTCCGCGTCCACCACGATCACGAACTTGGTATAGGTGAACTGGCGCAGGTACGACCACACGCCCATCATCACGCGCCGGGCGTGGCCGGCATATTGCTTGCGGATCGAGACCACGGCGATGCGGTATGAACACGCTTCCGGCGGCAGGTGGAAATCGACGATCTCCGGAAACACCTTCTGCAGGATCGGCACGAAGATCGCGTTGAGCGCCAGCGCCAGCACCGAAGGTTCGTCGTACGGCGCGCGGCCCATGTAGCTGCCGTGATAGATCGCGCCGCGGCGCAGACGCATGCGGTCGATGGTGAAAACCGGAAAATGATCGCGCGCGTTGTAGTAGCCGGTGTGGTCGCCGAACGGGCCTTCCAGCGCGGTGTCATTCGGATGAATGAATCCTTCGAGCAGGATTTCCGCACCGGCCGGTGCGTCGAGGCCGGTGAGCTCGCTGCGCCACACACGCGTGCGCTCGCCGCGCAACAGTCCGGCGAACTCGAATTCGGACAAGGTATCGGGCACCGGCGCGACCGCCGCCAGCAAGGTGGCGGGATCCGCGCCGATCGCCACCAGCACCGGGAATGGCCGGTCCGGATATGCCGCGCGCCAGTCGGCGTAATCGAGCGCGCCGCCGCGATGCGGCAGCCAGCGCATGACCACCCGGTTTTTGCCGATAACCTGCTGGCGGTAGATCGCCACGTTCTGGCGCGGCTGGCGCGTGCCGCGCGTGATGACCAGACCGAGCGTGATCAGTTTTCCGGCGTCGTCCGGCCAGCAATGCTGGATCGGCAAGCGCGCAAGATCGATGTCGCCGCGCTCGATGGTTTCGTCGAGAAAGACCGCTTCGCGCACATTCTGCGGCGCGGCGTGCGCGAGTTGCGCCAGCTCCGGCCATTGCGCCAATGCCTGGCGCAGGCTCGACGGCCAGCGCGGCTCCTTGATCGACGCCAGCAGGCGCCCGAGTTCGCGCAAGCTGGCCACGGGGCGGTCGGCCAGCGCCATTTCGATGCGACGGCGATGACCGAACAGATTGCCGAGAAAAACATGCGCCGAGCCGATCGTGTTTTCCATCAGCAGCGCCGGGCCGCTTTCGCGCAAGGCGCGCTGGCACAGCGCGGTGGATTCCAGATGCGGATCGACCGGCGCATCGACGCGGACGAGCTGACGTTCGCGCTCCAGGCGGGCGAGGAAGCCGCGCAGGTCGTGAAAACTCATGGCGTCGGCGGGTGCCAATGGCCGCCGGCGAGGCCGGCGTCGAGCGTGCGGCGCCACGGCACCGGATCGAGTCCGTGCGCGGCGAGCCAGGCCGGATCGAACAGCGTCTGCGCATAGCGTTCGCCGCGGTCGCACAGCAGACTGACGATGCTGCCGCATTCGCCGCGCGCGCGCATTGCCGCAGCAAGCTGCAGGCAGGCGACCAGATTGGTACCGGAGGAACCGCCATAGCGGCGGCCGATCAACTGCTCGAGCAGATACATCGCCGCGATCGAAGCCGCATCCGGCACCTCGACCACGGCGTCGACGACATCGAACAGGAAGCACGGCTCGACGCAGGGTCGGCCGATGCCCTCGATCACGGTCGGCTGGCTTGCGCGCGCAGCCGGATCGCGGCGGCGCCAGCCGTGCGCGAAGCCGCTGCCGGCCGGTTCGGCAACGCACAATCGCGTCGGCAGGCGGCGATAGCGCAGATAGCGCCCGATCGTGGCCGAGGTGCCGCCGGTACCGGCGCCGCAGACGATCCACGTCGGGTACGGCTGCGGTTCGCACGCCATCTGCTGGATGATCGACTCGGCGATGTTGTTGTTGCCGCGCCAGTCAGTCGCGCGCTCGGCCAAACCGAATTGATCCAGATGACAGGCGCCGCGCGCGGCATGTTCGGCCGCGCGCGTATGCACCCGCGCCGGATCATCGACCAGGTCGCAGGTGCCGCCGAGCGCCTCGACCGCGCGGATCTTCGCCGGCGCGGTGCACGCGGGCATCACCGCCGTGAACGACAAGCCCAGCAGGCGCGCGAACCATGCTTCTGAAATCGCCGTGCTGCCGGAAGACGCGTCGACGACCGCCTGGCCTTCGCACAGGCGGCCGTTGCACAGCGCGTACAGGTACAGCGAGCGCGCGAGACGGTGCTTGAGGCTGCCGCTCGGGTGCGCGGCCTCGTCCTTGAAATAGAAATCGATGCCGGGAAAGCCGGGCAGGTCGATCTTCAGCAGATGCGTATCGGCGGATCGCGCCGTTTCGCGGGCGAGCCTGCCGATCGCCTCGTGTACCCAGGCGCGTGCGTCCGCGCGGCGGCAGTTGGACGCATCGGCGTTCATGCGGCGGGCATTGCCGGAATCAGCCTCGCGCTGCAGCGCGCGAGAAAATCGAAATAGCGATCGATGTAGCTGATGCCGTTTTCGCGATCGAGCAAGTACGGATTCATCAGCGTGTGACGCAGAATGATCAGCGGCTCGCCGGCAGAGGCCATATCCAGACCGAGTGCGCCGAAGATGCGCTCGGCCTCATCGCCGCCGAGCAGATCGGGCGGCAGGCTGGTCACCGAGCCGAAGAACTCTTTGGTCTGCAGCGGCTGGTGCGGATCGGCGCGCAGCGCGTCGTGCAACCGTCGCATGAACGCGTTGGCGCGCGCCGGCGTGCGGTTGCCGTGCGGATTGAGCGCGAGGCAGACCAGATTGCTGTCCGGCGCGAACGGCACGAGCGCGTGCAGGCGCCCGGCCTGTTCGTCGGCGAAGCGCAGCGCGCGCGCGTAGAACGCCTCGGCCGCCAGCACGGTCGCGCGCGGCAGCCGGCCGAATTCGGCGTGATGCAGCGGCAACACCTTGTGGGTCACGTAAACCGCGGCCGCGGCGGCTCCGGACTTGGAGCCTTCCGGGATGAACTGGCCGAGACTGCGGTAACGCGCGAGATAGTCCGTCGGTGCTTGCGTGTGGAACACGTAGTCGGCGCGCTCGCCGAGCAAGGCCATCGCGCGATGGTCGCGGCAGACGAACGCACCGGTGCCATACGGCAGGTAACCGAGCTTGTGCGGATCGATCGTGGCCGAGTCGGTTCCGGCGAGCGCGACGAGCGCGGCGTGCACGGCCGGTGTCGGAAAGCGCGCAAACTCGGCGGCGACTTGCGCGCGTGTACGCAGGCTGCCGTCGGCGTTGCGGAACAGCGTGACCAGATAGCCGCCCCAGGCCGCATCGACGTGCACGGCGAAGTCGAGCCCGCGCGCGCGGCTGCGCTCGCGCGCCGCGAGCACGCCGTCGATCGGATCGACCGTGCCGTACTCGGTGCTGCCGAGCACGGCGACTGCCAGCAGCACCGGTTCGCGCCGGCGCGCGCAATCCTCGAGGATGGCGTCGAAGGCGTCGACATCCAGACGCATCCCGCGCGTCGGCACCGCGAGCAGCTGGTCGCGGCCGAGGCCGAGCAGCTTGACGCCCTTGCTCCACGAGTAGTGCGCGGTAACCGGCGCCAGCACGCGTGGCACGCGCAAGTCGGGATGCGCGGCGAAGAAGCCGGCGAGGCCGCGTTGCTCGATGCGCTGGGCTTCGACCGCGGCGCTCCAGTGCGCCTGCGCCACCGGGTCTTGCGCCGCGAGCCAGCGCTGCCACGTTTCGAGCAGCGCGATCGCCTCGCTGCTGCACAGGTTGAATGCGCTCCAGTCGTCCGCAGGCAGTTCCAGGTCAGGCACCTGCGCCGCGCGCAAGGCGAGCGGGAACGCCTTGAGCGACAAGGCTAGGCGCAGGGCCTGATAATTGGCCAGGGTGCCGCCGGAAGTCAGATGGCCGAAAGCGCAGGCCGCTTGCGCCGGATCGTGCGGGTAACCGAGCATGCGCGCGAGTTGCAGACCGACCTGCACTTCGAGATCGACGGTGACCGGCGCGGCGTCCTCGCTGACGTTGTTCGGGTTGTACGGCAGCGTCAGCATCTGCGCGGCCAGACCCGGCAGCAGCAGGTCGGATGCCATGTGGCCGATATAGCGCGGGCTGTGAAATGGCACCGAACGTTTCAGCGCGGCCGAAAGCTGGTGCAATTCGCGGCGCATGCGCGCCTCGAAGGCGAGGTAGTCCGGATGTTGCGCGGCCGCGGTGGCGATCGCCGGCGGATCCTCCGGATGGAAGTTGCGTCGCCAGTAGACGTGGTCGCGCAAAAATTCCACGACCAGTTTTTCCAGCAGCGTATCGTTCTCGCCGTACGGGCCGAGAAAACACGCGGCAAGCGTGTGCCGGTCGTTTTCGGCCAATGACGGTTGTGCCGGGAGCATCGGGTCTTTCGCGTGCATGCGCACACACTGTCACACGGGCTGTCGCGCCGCCTTGATGCAGGTCATCCCGAGGTGCCGGCGCGGCGCGCCATCCCTCCGGGAAAGTCTCCGCGTTGCGGTCAGTCCAGGGCCACGGCCTTGATCTGCGCCCAGACGGCCTTGCCCGGCGCAAGACGCAAGGCATCCCACGAGCGTTGGGTGATGCGCGCCAGCAACGGCGTGCCGCCGGCATCCAGACTGACCATCACCTGAGCCGAGGCCTGCATGCGCGTCATGCCAACCACGTACGCGGGTACGATGTTCAGGATGCTGGTGTCGGTCTGCTGCGCCAATGCGATGCTGACATCGCGCGCATCGATGCGGCAGCGCACGCGTTCACGCCGGGGTGCGGTCGCGTATGGCACATGGATCGTGCCGCCGCCGAAGCGCAATCGTGCGAGCCGGTCGTCCGCGTTATAA
>JAGWXP010000155.1 GCA_018969845.1 Lysobacteraceae bacterium
TTGACGCTGCTGCCGGTGCTGTGCTCGTGGTTGATGGCCCGCGGCGTGCGCGAACGGCGCAATCGCGTCCTCGATGGGATCAAGTCGGTGTACGCGCGTGGATTGGACAGATGCCTGGTGCGGCCGTGGGCTACGACACTCGGCTGTGCGGCCGTCCTCGCGTTGACGCTGCTGCTGGTGCCGACGATTGGCGCCGAGTTCATGCCCAAGCTCGACGAAGGCGCGCTGTGGGTGCGCGCGACCATGCCCTACACCATCTCGTACGATGAGGCCGCGAAAATCTCGCCGCAAATCCGCGCGATTCTGCGCTCGTTTCCCGTGGTCACCACGGTGACCTCGGAACTGGGCCGGCCCGACGACGGCACCGATTCCACCGGCTTCTTCAACGACGAGTTCTTCGTCGGCCTGAAACCGTACGCGCAATGGCAGGGAAAATACCGCGACAAGGCCGACCTGATCGCCGCGATCGACAAGCGGCTGCAAGCGTTTCCCGGCATCCAGTTCAACTACACGCAACCGGCCGAAGACGCGGTGGACGAAGCCGAAACCGGCCTGAAGAGCGCGCTCGCGGTGAAGATCTTCGGCCACGATCTGCAAACCCTGCAGGACAAGGGCAAGGCGATCAAGCAGGTACTCGAACACGTGCGCGGCATCCGCGACGTGACCCTGGTTCACGAGCTCGGTCAGCCAAGCCTGAGCATCCGGCTCGACCGTGCCAAGCTCGCGCGCTATGGCCTCAACGTCGACGACGTCAACGGCCTGATCGAGACTGCGATCGGCGGCAGCGTGGCGACCCAGGTCGTGCAAGGCGAAAAACAGTTCGACCTGGTTGTGCGGCTTGATCGCCGCTACCGCGACAATCCCCAGGAAATCGGCGCTATTCCGGTGACGACGCCGGACGGCGCGCAGATTCCGCTCAAGGAATTCGCGCAGATCGGCGTGACCGACGGCGCGTCGTTCATCTATCGCGAAAACAATTCGCGCTACATCGGCGTGCAATTCTCGGTGGGCGGTCGCGACCTCGCCGGCGCCGTGGGAGACGCGATGACGCAAGTGGCCCGGAATGTGAAGCTGCCGTCGGGCTATCGCCTGGATTGGGGCGGCGAATACAAGGAATACACCGCCTCGCGCGCGCAGATGGGCGTGATCCTGCCGGTGACGCTGTTCGTGATCTTCCTGCTGCTGTTCGTGCTCTATGGCAACATCAAGTTTCCGTTCATCACCGTGCTCGGCGTGCTGCTCTCGGCGCCGGCCGGCGGCATCCTCGCGCAATGGCTCACCGGCACGCCGTTCTCGGTGTCGTCCGGTATCGGTTACATCGTGCTGTTCGGCGTCTCGGTGCTGACCGCCGTGGTATACATTTCCTACGTCAACGAACTGCGCCGCAGCGGCGTGGAAATGAATGCGGCGATTCGCGAGGGCGCGATCCTGCGCCTGCGCCCGATCATGATGACCGCGCTGGTCGCCGCGTTCGGCCTGTTGCCTGCCGCGCTCGCCAGCGGCGTCGGCACCGATTCGCAGCGCCCGTTCGCGCTGGTCATCGTCGCCGGCATGCTCACGCGCCTGGCGCTCAGCGTGTTCCTGATGCCCGCTCTGTATGCCATCGTTGCGCGACCGGATGATCGGCTGGAGGTGTGAACGTGACTTTAGCCCTATAGCAACATCCGCCCGCCGGAGTAAGCTCGCCGCACTTTCACGAGAAAGCGTTGCGGGAGGATTCCATGCTCAAGGCTTGCGTGGCGGCACTGGGTGCCGCGGGATTGCTTGCCGCGTTTTCGGCGCAGGCGCTGACGGCCGATGAACTGATCGCCAGGAACGCCGCTGCGCGCGGCGGACTGGACAAGCTCGAGGCGATCAAGACGCTCAAGGCTGAAGGCAAGATGCGCTTCATCGGCGGTTTCGGCTCGATCGACCTGACCTTCGTGCAATACAAGCAGGCGCCGGATTCGATCCGTACCGAGGCGACCGTGCAGGGTCTGACCCAGGTGCAGGCCTGGGACGGTCATGAGGCCTGGCAGATTTCACCGTTCCAGGGCCGGCGCGATCCCGAACGCATCTCCGACGACGACGCCAAATCGCTGGCTGACGACGCGCCCATCGCCGGTTCGCTGATCGGCTACAAGGAGCGCGGCGCCCAAGTCGAATACCTCGGCACCGAGGATGTCGACGGTACCAACGCGTACAAGCTCAAGGTCGCGTTCAAGAACGGCGACGTCGAATTCGTCTATCTGGATCCCGATCATTACGTCGAGATCCGCACGGTCGGTCAGCGCAAGGTACGCGGCACCGAAACCGAGGACATCACCGACTACGGCGACTACGAACGCGTGGACGGCGTGTATTTTCCGTTTTCCATCGATACCAAGACCCGCGGTGACGGCGGCGAAGTCGTGCTGACAGTGGACAAGGCGCAAGCCAACGTGCCGATGGACGCCGCGCTGTTTGCCTTCCCGGCCACGCCGAAGTCCGGCCATTGACGCGAGGAGACCGATCATGAAACCCATTTATCGTCATCTCGCCCTGGCTGTCACATCGGCCTGCCTGTTTGTCACGAATGTTGGTACTGCCGCAGACAAGACCGACTGGTCGCGCTTCGACTCCGGCGCGATCTCGGGCCTGAGCATGCGCAATATCGGTTCGGCCACCATGAGCGGGCGCATCGCTGCGCTTGCCGCGGCCGACGAAAAGGACGGCAAGACCCTGCTCTACGTCGGCGCGGCATCGGGCGGCGTGTGGAAGTCCAGCGACGGCGGCACCACATTCAAGCCGGTGTTCGACCGCGAGCCGGTGCAATCCATCGGTGCGATCGCGATCGATCCGACGAACCACGACACCATCTGGGTCGGTACGGGCGAATCGTGGACGCGCAATTCGGTGTCCGTCGGTGACGGCATCTACAAGTCCACCGACGGCGGCGACACCTGGACCAACATGGGGCTGCCGAACTCCGAGCGCATCGCCAAGATCCTGGTCGATCCGAAGGACGGCAACACGGTCTACGCCTGCGTGCCGGGCAAACTCTGGAGCGATTCGGCCGATCGCGGTCTGTACAAGACCACCGACGGCGGCGCGCACTGGAACCTGATCCTCAAGGGTGGAAATCTTTCCACCGGCTGCGCTTCGATCAGCATGGATGCGGACAATCCGGGCGTGATTTTCGCCGGCCTGTGGGATTTCCGCCGCAAGGGCTGGACCTTCCGCTCCGGCGGCGAATCGCCGACCGCGAAATCCGACAGCGGTCTGTACACGTCCACCGACGGCGGACGCACATGGACGCAAATCACTGCAGCGGCGAACAAGGGCTTCCCGCAAAAACCCTTCGGCCGCATCGCGGTCGCGGTGGCGCCGTCGAATTCGAAGATCGTGTACGCGTTCGTCGAATCCACCGATTCGGCGCTGTTTCGTTCCGACGACGGCGGCAAGACCTGGGACAAGCGCGACAAGAGCCAACTCATGGTCTGGCGCCCGTTCTATTTCGCCAACCTGATCGTCGATCCGAAGAATCCGGATCGCCTGTTCAAACCCGACCTGAATCTGATCCAGAGCCTGGACGGCGGCAAGAGCTTCGCCAACGTCGGCGGCGCGACGCACGGTGATTCGCACGTGGTCTGGATCGATCCGCGCGACACCCAGCACGTGTATGTCGGCGACGACGGCGGCCTGTGGCAGTCGTACGACGGCGGCAACAAGTGGTGGAAGCAGAACAATCTGCCGGTATCGCAGTTCTATCACGTCAGCGTCGACGGCGCCGATCCGTACCACGTCTACGGCGGCTTGCAGGACAACGCCTGCTGGGTCGGCGATTCGGCCTATCCCGGCGGTATCGGCAACGCGCAGTGGGAAAACATGTGCGGCGGCGACGGCTTCTTCATGTTTTCCGATCCGTCCGATCCGGATTACCTCTACGCCGAAACCCAGGGCGGTGCGATCACCCGCGTCAACCGCCACACGCACCAGGCGCGCGACATCCAGCCGCGTGCCGGCTACGACGAGAAGCTGCGCTGGAACTGGAACACGCCGCTGGCGCTGTCGCCGAACGAGAAGGGCACGCTGTACATGGGGGCGCAGTTCCTGTTCCGCACGCGCGATCACGGCCAGAGCTGGGATCGCATCTCGCCGGATCTGACCACCAACGATCCGCAGAAACAGAAGCAGGAGGAATCCGGCGGCGTCACCGTGGACAATTCCGCGGCGGAGGCCAACACCACGATCTATTCGATCAGCGAATCGCCGAAGCAGGCCGGACTGATCTGGGTCGGCACCGACGACGGCAACCTGCAGGTCACGCGTGACGATGGCAAGACCTGGACAAACGTCGTCGGCAATATCAAGGGCCTGCCGCAGGGCGAATGGGTGTCGTGGGTGCAGGCCGGACATTTCGATGCCGGCACCGCATTCGCGGCATTCGATCGTCACACCTATGGCGACATGGCACCCTACATTTACGAGACCCGCGATTACGGCAAATCATGGACGGCACTGGTCACGCCCAGGGATACGAAAGGCCTGCGTGGCTACGTGCACGTGATCAAGCAGGACATCGTCAATCCGCAATTGCTGTTCGCCGGCACCGAGTTCGGCCTGTGGGTTTCCATCGATGGCGGCGGTCACTGGGCGCAGTTCAAGGGCGGCGATTTCCCGGCCGTCGCGGTGCGCGATCTGGCCATCCAGCCGCGCGACGATGCGCTGGTGCTGGCCACGCATGGCCGCGGCATCTGGATCGTCGACGACATCACGCCGTTGCGCAACCTGAGCGCGCAGATGCTGAACGAGGAGGCCGGTTTCCTGCCGGTGCAGCCGGCACAGCAGCGCATCACCGCGTTTGGCGGCTGGTCCGAGGGCGACGCCAGTTTCACTGGTCCGAATCCGAAGGGCGGCGCGCGCATCGCCTATTACCAGAAGTCGCGGCATCTGTTCGGCAAGCTCAAGATCGATATCCTCGACGCCAAGGGCGCGGTGATCGATTCGCTTCCCGCCAACGTGCGCCGCGGTATCAATCTCGTTTACTGGCCGATGCGCGCCAAGCCGCCGCGCGTGCCGCCGGCGGCGCAGGTCGCATTCAATTCAACGCAGGGGCCGCGCGTGCCGCCGGGCACCTACACGGTGCGCATGACCAAGGGCGATACGACCTTCGAGACGAAAATCCAGGTCGATCTGGACCGTCGCGCCAACTACACCGCCGCCGACCGCCAGGCGCAGTACGATGCGGCGCTGCGCGTGAGCGCCCTGTTCGGACGCATGAGCGATCTGGTTTACCAGCTCAATGCCGTGCGCCTGCAGGCCGACGCCGATGCCGCCAAGCTCGGTGGCAAGGACGCCCTGCGCCAGCAGCTCGCGCAGCTTGGCGACAAGGCCGACGACATCCGCAAGAAGATCGTCGCAACCAAGCAGGGCGGCGCGATCACCGGCGAGGAGCGCCTGCGCGAACACGCCGATGCCTTGTACGGCGCGATCATGTCCTACGATGGCAAGCCGGCCGACTACCAGCTCGCCCGCATCGACAGTCTGACGCGAGAGCTCGACGACGTGGCCAAGCGGTTCGCGGATTTGCAGAAGAACGATCTGGCCAAGACGAACGCGGCACTCGGAAAGGCCGGACTCAAGGCGATCAGGGTGCCTGCCGCCGCGCCGGATGCGGGTGGCGGCGGCGGTGCGGAAGCCGCGAAGGCGTTTTTCAGCCGCTTCGAGCGCGATTGACACAATCGGCAGCGCTGCGCGGCAACCGCCG
>JAGWXP010000238.1 GCA_018969845.1 Lysobacteraceae bacterium
CTCGCGTTTGCGATCCTGTTGTTCCAGGATCTGGCCGCGATTCCGATACTCGCCCTGATTCCCCTGCTCGGCACGCATGCGGCCGCGGGCACGCCTGCGGCCGAAGGTTTGACGGTCGCGAAATTCATCGCCGTGATCGCGGCCATCGTGATCGGTGGACGCTGGCTGTTGCGCCCGGTTTTCCGCACTGTCGCCGGGCTGCGCATTCCCGAGGTTTTTACCGCGACAGCGTTATTGGTCGTACTCGGCGTCGCCTGGCTCATGCAACTGGCTGGCATGCAGATGTCGCTCGGTGCGTTCCTCGCCGGTGTACTGCTCGCGGATTCCGAATACCGCCACGAAATCGAAGCGCAGATCGAGCCGTTCAAGGGCCTGCTGCTTGGTCTTTTTTTCCTGAGCGTCGGCGTGTCGCTGGATCTGGGTCTGATCCGGCGCGAACCGTCACAGATCGCGGCGATCGTCGCCGCGCTTTTGCTGCTCAAGTCCGCGGTTCTGTTCGCACTCGGCAAACTGTCCGGCAAGCTCGACTTGGCAGGCGGCCTGCGTCTGGCGACGATACTGGCCGGCGGCGGCGAATTCGCCTTCGTCGTCTTCGGTCTGGCCGCACAGCACGGACTGCTCATTCCGGCGCAGCGCGATGCGCTGGTCGTCGCGGTCACCTTGTCGATGGCGCTGACGCCGTTGTCGCTGATCGCGGTATCGCGCTGGCTGGCCGCGCGCCAGGCCCCAGTGCAGGCGCCATTCGATGCCATCGTCGACGAGCACCCGCGCGTGATCATCGCCGGCTACGGCCGCATGGGCCAGATCGTGTCGCGCATCCTGCGCGCGCAGCGCATCGCGTTCACCGCGCTGGAAACCTCTGCCGAGCAGGTCGACTTCTCGCGCCGCTTCGGCAGCCACATCTACTTCGGCGATCCCGGACGCCCCGAACTGCTGCGTGCTGCCGGTGCCGATCGTGCCGAAATCTTCGTTCTCGCCACCGACGACCCGGAAGCGAACCTGCGCACGGCACGCATGGTCAAGCGTGCCTTCCCGCACCTGAAGATCGTCGCGCGCGCGCGCAACCGCCAGCATGCCTTCCGCCTGATGGACTTGAGCATCGCCGATGACGATGTCGTGCGCGAAACGCTGTATT
>JAGWXP010000156.1 GCA_018969845.1 Lysobacteraceae bacterium
CGCAGGATGATCGCTTCCATCGGCGGCGGAATTTCCGGCCAATAGGCGGACGGCTTGATCGGTTCGGCCTGGGTCTGCGCGATGTAGATTTCCATCGTGTTGCTGCCGGAGAACGGCAGCTTGCCGCAGAACATCTCGCACATCAGCACGCCGCTGGAATAGATGTCGGCGCGCTGATCCACTTCCTCCCCGGCCAGTTGCTCGGGCGGGGAATAATTCGGCGTACCGACGAAACTGCCCTGCTCGGTGTGGCCCGGACCGCTCCTGCGGATCGGCCGGGCGATGCCGAAATCCATCAGTTTGGCGTTGCCGTTCTGTTCCAGAATCAGGTTTTCCGGCTTGATGTCGCGGTGCAGGACGCCGACCGCATGCGCGGCCGCCAAGCCCGCACAAAGCTGGCGCGCAATGCGCAAGCCCGCCGTATAGGGAATGCGCCGCGTCTCGTTGAGCAGATAACGCAAGGTCAGGCCGCGCACGTATTCCATCGAGATGAAAGGCTGACCGTCGACTTCACCGAAATCGAAGGTGCGCAAGACATTCGGGTGGGTGATGCGGCGCGCAAGCCTGATCTCGCTCTTGAGCCGCTCGAGCTGCTCGCCATCCACCAGTGCGGCGGGACGCAGCATCTTCAAAGCAACCACGTCGTCGAGTTCCAGGTCGTGCGCCTTGTAGACGATGCCCATGCCGCCGGCGCCGAGCTGCGCCAGGATGCGGTAGCGCCCGCCGACCAGAGCACCGGGATCGAGCGCAACCGCGCGCACGCCGGACGGGCGGCCCTGCGGCTTGGACGCCGGCACCACCGTGGGCGCGTCGGCAGCGTCCGGCGCCGGTACCGCCGGCAGATGGCGCAACGCCGATTCGGACAAGGCGTAGTAGCGCTTGCCGCTGACCACACCCACCGCAGCCGTCAATGTGGCTTCACCGTTCAAGACCTTCAATTCCTCCCCGGATTGCCGAGTCAGCAGGGTCTGTCCGGGTGCCGCCTCGGGCAGCAGACGCTCCAACTGCATGACAGCAAGGCCGAGCAGAACGTGGGTACCGTCTGCCGTCGCGCCGCGCACGACGGCGCCAGATGCCAGAACGGCGGCGGCGGTCAGTTCCGGTTCCCGTATGGTTTCCCGAATTCGGCGCAGCGCCTGCAAGGCCTGCAGATATTTTGCCTCCCCGGCGTATCCAAGCACGAATCGCGCGGCCGCGTTTTGACGCACGACGGCATCCGCAGCAGCCGCCGCGACCGTCGACGCGGCGCGTTCGAAGGCGGCAAACGCGAGCTCCGGCGGATTGCCCGATTCGGATGTCGCCAAGGCGCGGAATTCGAGCCCGAGCAGGCACAGGTCCTCGCGCTGCGGCGGCGCAATCGGCTTCACCACCGGCGTCTTGATCGGGGATACGAGGGCCTGCTCACGCGCCGGATCTGGCAGGAAACGCGACAGGTTGCCGACATATCCCTCGATATCGCTTTTCTCGCGCAGATCCGACAACAGATGATCGAACGCATGCGACAGGCGCGCGAGCTCGTCGTTGCCGGTCACGCCGATGCGCGTCTGATAATTGCCGGCCACGGCCTGTTCGGCCGCCAGCGCCATCGTGCGCACCGGCCGCAAGATGCGCTTGGCGAACAGATACGACAGCACCAGCGCCAGCAGCATCGAGGTCAAGCCGCCGATCACTACCCAGTTCAGAATGTCGCGGTAACTGGCGACGACCTTGTCCGTGGAGGTCAGCGCCATCACCGCACCGAGGCGCCCTACACCCTCGCTTGCCGTCGGCAGCAGCTGCGCGCCCCATTCCTGGCCGGCGAAGCGCAAACGCAAGCGCGGCAACGCATGCCCGCCCGCGGCGGCAGACACGACCTCGGCTGGCTGTGCGGCCATCGCGGTGCGCAGCGCCGAGCGTTCGCTGTCGTCAAGCGAACTGGCGACCAATTCCAGATGCTTGTCCACCGGCAACCAAAACGCGATCTGCGCGCCGCTGACTTTGGCCACCTGCCGGCACAATTCGTCGTTGACACTTTGCGCCAGCAACAGGAATCCGACCAGGTTCTGGTCTTGCGCCAGCGGCATGATCGCGGCTTGATAGAGCTTGTCCCCGTAGCGCCAGTAGCCGCTATAAGGCTCAGCATTCGCAATCGCCGGCTTGACCAACGCATCCTGCGCAAACGATTCCTGGTATGCCTCGCTCTGGTCGCTGCGGCCGAGCACATCGCCCTTGGCGTCGAGCACTATCCCCAAGTCGAAATGGTACTGGCCCTGGCGTTCGCGCAGCAGGTCCGGAATCGACTTGGTGTCGACCTCGCCGCTTTCGGAAAGTCCGGGCAGGTTGTCGGTGGCGCCAGCCGCCTGCGAAACATAGCGTGCGGTGCTCGGATCGGCGGCAATCAACTGCACCTTCAATTGCAATTCCTGCAGGCGGCTCTGCTCGAACTCTTTCTGCACTGCACCGCTCGTGGTCAAGACATCGTGCACCGCCGCACGCGCGATTGAATCGCCCTTGATGTAGGTGACGACCACGGCCGCGCCTACGGCCAGCGCGATGAGCAAGGCCGAGCCGAGAAAAAACTTGATCGCCAGCGGCAGCGAAAACCCCGTTCCCGCCGGTCGTTCAGTATCCACGGTTGGGATCGCGCCCATAAGGCTTGCCGAACTTGTTCATATGCGGAGGAATCCGCCGCTGAGTCAGCTCAAGGTGCACATCCAACGGCTTGTCTGCGTCACCGGGTTTCGTCACCACATGCCATGCCGGCGCGCGTTCGTGCCAGATCACCAGATCACCCTCCACCGCCGGCACGCCGGCGAGACGGAATGTGCCGCTCGCATCGGGATGGGTGAAGTACGGCGTATCCAGCACCAGGATGCTGCCGACCATGGAATGATGCACATTGCAGTACACACGCACGTAGCCGACATGCGAAAACGTCACCGTCTTGCCTACGCCTTCCCCGTACAGACCGACATCGAAGGCATTATCCTTCGACAGCGAGAACGCGTTGTGCAGGATCGGATCGTCATTCGGGAAGCGCACCTTGCTGCCAACGATTATGGCCAACGTGCGCGGTGTGAACTGCTTGCGCAACGTGCTCATCGTGTAGGTTTCGTGCGCGGGCAGGACATGCGTGGGAACTTTCGGACGGAAATAGACGATCGCGTCCTGCGCCTCTTCACTGCGCAACGGCTTGCCTTCGGCCGTCAACGCCAGATGGCCTTCGATGCTGGCTGCGTACAACGGGCCCGACAACAGCAAGCCCGGCAACATCAGCACGAGAATCAGCAAGACACGCACGCTTTCCCCCGCCAGCGGATTTTGCGGCATCATAGCAAAAGCGCGGCACGCCCCCGCATCCGCACAAACCGCAAATCCCATGTCGAAAATCGATATCCGCCGCAAGCACGGCAAATCGCTGAAAGCCGCCAAGACGGCCGTATCCAGAACCGCCGACGCGATCGGCAAGAAGTTCGCCATCCAAAGCACCTGGGAAGGCGACACCTTGCTTTTTTCGCGCGGCGGCGTGAACGGACGCATTCACGTTGGCAAGACCGAATTGCGCGTGCATGCGGAACTGGGCTTTTTGCTCGGCGCCATGAAACCGATGATCGAAGCGGAAATCCATCGCCAACTGGACGATAACTTCGGCTGATTCGGCGTTCGGCCTATAATCCCGAGTCTGTGTACCGATTCTTCCGGAGTCTGCCATGTCCACATCCGTCGTCATCGCCGGCGCCAAACGCACCGCGATCGGTTCCTTGCTCGGCCAATTCACCGGCGTACCCGCGACCACGCTCGGCGCCACCGCGATCAAGGCCGCGCTGGACCAGTCCGGCATCGCGCCGGCCGAAGTCTCCGAAGTCATCATCGGCTGCGTGCTGCCGGCAAATCTTGGCCAGGCGCCAGCGCGCCAGGCCGCGCTGGCATCCGGACTGCCAAAGTCAGTCGGCTGTACGACGATCAACAAGGTCTGCGGCTCGGGCATGAAGGCGATCATGCTCGGCCATGACTTGATCAAGGCCGGCTCGGCGAACATCGTCGTCGCCGGCGGCATGGAATCAATGACCAATGCGCCGCACATGGTGGCAGCACGTGCGGGCATCCGCTACGGCGACGGCAAACTGGTCGATCACATGGCCTGGGACGGACTGACCAATCCTTACGACGGCCAGTCGATGGGCGTATTCGCGGAAAAATGCGCCGATAAATACGGTTTCACTCGCGAGCAGCAGGATGCGTTCGCGACCGAATCGGTCAAGCGCGCGCAGGCCGCGATCGCGTCCGGCGCGTTCGCAGCCGAAATCGTGGCGGTGAAGGTTGCCGGCAAGAAGGGCGACGTCGAATTCGCGACCGACGAACAGCCGGGCAAATCGGACATATCCAAGATTCCGGCACTCAAGCCCGCTTTCCGCAAGGATGGCACGGTTACCGCGGCGAGTTCGTCGAGCATCTCCGACGGTGCCGCCGCAACCGTGCTGCTCGGCGAGGACAGGGCAAGGCAGCTTGGCGTGAAAGCACTCGCGCGCATCATCGCCCACGCCACGCAATCGCAGGAACCGGAATGGTTCACCACCGCGCCGGTCGGCGCTATCCAGCAGGTTCTGAAGAAGGCCGGATGGAACGTGGCCGACGTCGATCTGTTCGAGGTCAACGAAGCCTTCGCCGTAGTCGCGATGGCGCCGATGAAGGATCTGGGCATCGACCATTCCAGGCTCAACGTCAACGGCGGTGCCTGCGCGCTCGGCCATCCCATCGGCTGCTCCGGCGCGCGCCTGGTGGTTACTCTCATCCACGCGCTCAAGGCGTGTGGCGGCAAGCGCGGCGTTGCTTCGCTGTGCATCGGCGGTGGCGAGGCTACCGCGCTGGCGATCGAATTGGTGTAAGCTTTCGCCTGCCCAACAACCGTAAACTCGGCGGGCCGGACTAAACCCGAATCCGTTGATCTCATCCAACCGAAACTTCGTTAGGGAGACTCTTATGCAACTCAAGCACGCATTCATCGCTGCCTCGCTGACCCTGGCGCTGGCTGCCTGCGGCGACAACGCCCAGCAGGCTGCGCAGGACGCCGCCGCCAAGGCGAAGGAAGCCGCCGCCGCAACGACTCAGAAAGCGCAAGAAACCGCTGCTGCCGCCCAGCAGGCCGCCGGCCAAGCCACCCAGGCCGCCGAACAAGCCAAGTCCGGCGACATGAGCGGCGCCGCCGCTTCGGCGCAGGGCGCTGCCGCGTCCGGTCAGGCCGCCGCCACCGGCGCCCAGGCCACAGCGGCCACCGCCGCCCAGGGCGCAGCGGACGTCAAGGCCGCCGCGCAAGGCGCGCAGCCAGCCCCGGCCGAGGCGCCGAAGAAGGACGACAACGGCGGCCACTGATCACCGCTCGAAAAAGCTGCAAACGAATCGGCCGCGCGAGCGGCCGATTTCGTTTTTGCCTATCATTCGGGCTTTGCCAGCGGCGACGCCATAATGCCCGTCATCGAATCGCAGATTGACACCCGTTCGCCGGAATTCGTCGCCAACGCGGCAAGCCTGCGCGCCGTAGTCGACGATCTGAAAAAACACTTGGCGCGCGCCGCGCTCGGCGGCGGCGAAAAGGCCCGTGAAAAACACATCGCGCGCGGCAAGCTGCTGCCGCGCGAGCGCATCCGCGCCCTG
>JAGWXP010000157.1 GCA_018969845.1 Lysobacteraceae bacterium
TGCACATGAATCCATGAACGGAATTCATGAATGGCAAACGCCCATCTCGACGACCTGCGCGCTTTTGTCGCCGTCGCGCGCGACGGCAGTTTCACGAAAGCGGCGGCGCGGCTCGGCCTCTCGCAGTCGGCGCTGAGCCACACGGTACGCGGCCTCGAAGCCCGCCTCGGTCTGCGTCTGCTCAATCGGACGACGCGCAGCGTCGCACCCACCGCCGCGGGCGAGCGCCTGCTGAATTCGGTCGCGCCGCGCTTCGCGGAAATCGAGGCCGAACTCGCTGCGCTGACGGAGCTGCGCGAGAAACCGGCAGGCACGATTCGCATCACCACCGGCGAACACGCGGTCACGACGATACTATGGCCGGCGCTCGCGAAATTCCTGCCGAAGTATCCCGACGTCAAGGTTGAGTTGAGCGTCGATCGCGCGCTCACGGACATCGTCGCGCAACGCTTCGACGCCGGCGTGCGCCTCGGCGAGCAGGTCGCGCAAGGCATGGTCGCCGTGCGCATCGGCCCATTGCAGCGCATGGTGGTCGTGGGTGCGCCGGCATATTTCCAAAAGCATCCGGCGCCGAAACATCCGCGCGACCTGACGCAACACGATTGCATCAACCTGCGCCTGGCGACGCGTGGTGACCTGTACGCCTGGGAATTCCAGAAAGGCAGCCGCAAGATCAACGTGCGCGTCGATGGTCGGCTCGCGTTCAACCACTCGGCGCACATTCTCGATGCGGCGCTGGCCGGATTCGGACTCGCCTTCGTGATGGAAGACGTAGCCGCATCGTGTCTGGCCAAGAAGAAACTCATTACGGTGCTTGACGACTGGACGCCGCCGTTCCCCGGCTACTACCTCTACTATCCGAGCAGGCGGCAATCCTCGCCGGCCTTCACGCTGCTGGTCGACGCGCTGCGCTGGCGCGGAACAGGCGCTGCCGGCATACGGTAGAATGCGCGTTGTTTCCGCGCATTCTTCGCCGCCATGACCCAACAGACTGTTCTCAACGCCACCCACCGCGCGCTTGCCGCGAAGATGGTCGACTTCGGCGGCTGGGACATGCCACTCACCTACGGTTCGCAGATCGAGGAACACCATGCGGTGCGCCGCGACGCCGGCATGTTCGACGTCTCGCACATGACCGTGGTCGATCTGCACGGCGCAAGGACGCGCGATTTCCTGCGTCATCTGCTCGCCAACAGCGTCGACAAGCTCAAGGTGTCGGGCAAGGCGCTGTATTCGTGCATGTTGAACGAGGCGGGCGGGGTGATCGACGACTTGATCGTCTATTTCCTGGCCGAGGATTTTTTCCGCGTCGTGGTCAATGCCGCCACCCACGACAAGGATCTGGCCTGGATCGAAAAACAGGCCGCCGCTTTCGGCGTGAAGGTGATCGAGCGCGCGGATCTGGCGATGATCGCCGTACAAGGCCCGAACGCGCGCGCCAAGGTGCAATCCGTATTGACTCCGGCCACGCGCGAGAAAGCAATCAAGATCGGCAAATTCGTTGCCTGCGAAGGAGATGGGTTGTTCATCGCCCGCACCGGCTACACCGGTGAGGACGGCTACGAGATCATCGTGCCGGAAACGCAAGCCGTCGACCTGTGGAACACGCTGATCGCCGCGGGGGTGAAACCGGCGGGGCTCGGCGCACGCGATACGTTGCGACTGGAAGCCGGCATGAATCTCTACGGTCAGGACATGGACGAGGGCGTAACACCATGGGAAGCGGGTCTCGCCTGGACGGTGGCGCTGGACGAGGGTCGCGATTTCATCGGCCGCGCCGCGCTGGAAAAGCAGAAGGCCGCTGGCGTCCGGCGCACGATGGTTGGCCTGGTCATGGACGAGAAAGGAGTGCTGCGCCACGGCCAGCGCGTGGTTACCGCACATGGCGACGGCGAAATCCTCTCCGGCACGTTCGCGCCGACGCTGGGCAAGGCCATTGCCTTCGCCCGCGTTCCCGCCGGCACGGCGGAGCGTGCCGGCGTGGATATCCGCGGCAAACTGGTGCCGGTGCGCGTGGTGAAATATCCTTTTGTCAGAGACGGCAAACCGATCGATGGCATTTGACCGCACGCTGCCTTTTCGTGTGTAGAATTCGAACTGCGACGATCCACCCAGGACCCTGAGCCATGAACGAAATCCCCGGCGACCTGAAATTCATGAAGTCCCACGAATGGGCGCGTGTCGAGGACAACGGCACCGTCACCATCGGCATTTCCGATCATGCCCAGGGCCTGCTCGGCGATCTGGTCTACGTGGAACTGCCCAGCGTCGGCGACGACGTCACCGCCGGCAATGCCTGCGCCGTGGTCGAATCGGTCAAGGCCGCTTCGGATGTCTATGCTCCCGTCTCCGGCAAAGTGGTTTCGGTCAACAGCGCGCTCGCGGACAAACCCGAGACGATCAACGAGGATGCATTCGGCGAAGGCTGGATCTTCGTGGTCAAGCCGAGCAACCTTGCCGAGGACACCGAGGAACTGCTCGATCCGGATGCGTACGCCGAGCTGATCGAAAGCGAAGAACACTGACGGCGAGTTGCACGAATTTCATCGCGCGATCGCGCAAAAAAAATCCTCCGGAACTCCCATCGCGCGCACCGACAACGGTGCGCGCGATGCGTTTGCGCGGTCGTGAAAGTTGCGCAATTTTGCGCAATTGATGCGTTCGAGTGCGTCATTTCAGGGTAGACGAGAATTTTTTTTTTGGCCGCGCCCGAGCGGACCCGCCCCGATTTTTCGCGCGTCGCCTGCGGCAAGCGACATGTCAGCATCGACCGACGCGATATCGGCGCTAGCATATCGCGGCAACGGCGTTGCGCCACAACGTGCGCGACACGCGTCGTGGCCGATGGGCCAGAAAGCCGCGTATTTGCTTGCTTTGCGCCGGTTCTTGGCAGATTGCGCGCCGTCTATGGCGGAGCTTTTGCGTTCGGCATTAAAGACGTATAAATGTCTATACAGGCAAATCGACAAGAATCCCGCGGACGATCGTCGTGTTGGCAAATTGGTTGCGACCGACGCAGGATGGGCGGCGCGTGACCGACGCCGCGCGCACAAACCTGTTGACAGGAAAAAAAACGGGGAATAATTTTTGCCTCGGCGTAACACACGCGTAACAGGATTTATGGCGGGAGCGAAGTTCGTACAACCCTACATCGAGCACGGCCACAAATCGGTCGCCGTGAAAAAAGTGACGGTATCGATACCGCTTCACGTGCTCAAACTTCTCTCCGATGAACGCACACGCCGGCAAGTGGGCAATCTCAGGCACGCGACGAACAGCGATCTGCTGTGCGAAGCGTTCCTGCACGCTTTTACTGGGCAGCAACTACCAACTGACGAGGAGCTAAGACGCGATATGGCTATGAAGAAAGCTGCAAAGAAGAAACCCGCGAAGAAGGCGGCCAAGAAAACCGTGAAGGCCAAGGCCGCGAAGAAGACCGCACGCAAGACCGCGAAGAAGAAATAAGGCTTCGCAAGGCAATACTCCGGCTCGTTTGCGTGGCCGACGGAGCGGCCTGAGCCAACCGGACGAGGAATCGGCGTCCGGGAATGCCGCGAAGCTAGGCGCAAGCCGGGTTTCGCGGCGGGCGTTACCAGCCACTAACATCTGCAAAACGATTGGCATCTGCAAGACGGTTAGCTCTCCCTGCGACTTGCCCAGCGCAGGGAGAGTCCTTATCCGCAACCTTCCCGTATTTCTCCCGTTGTTCGACGTGGCTGTGACGCAGTCGGATGTTTGCGTGCTTGAGCTCGCCTACGCTCGCGCCGCATTCGGGAGAGCCTCATGCGCGAGATCATCGTCCTGGCCACGGCACTTTGGTCGGGCGCCGCAGTGGCGGCCGCAATCGACGTCAGCGTCGATCTGACCGCCAACGTGCATCCGTTCAGCCCGCTGATTTTCGGCGTGGCCTACGGCAACGGCACGCGCAACGCGCAAATGGGCTACACCGTCGACCGCTGGGGCGGAAATTCCACTACGCGCTACAACTGGCAGGTGGATGTCCACAACACCGCGCGGGACTATTTCTGGGAGAACATTCCCGATTGCGCGGTACCGGCCTGCGTGGGCACGCCGCCGGCCGGAAATTCCGCCGACGCCTTCATTGCCGCCGCGCGTGCTGCGGGCGGTCAGCCGTTGATGACGATCCCGACCATCGGCTGGGCGCCGCGCAGCGACAGCCCGAAGAACCATCCTTATTTTGCCGGTTTTTCGGTCAAGAAGTACGGCACACAGGTGCCGTTGCCTTACACCGGCGATGCGGTCGACCCGTACGATACCGATGCCGGCAGCGGTGATTGCAATCCCGCGAGCAACGCTTCGCCGAATTGCGTTCTGTACGATGCCGGCAACGGACGCTATCACCTCGTCAACAACGATCCGCAGGATACCTCGATCGCGGTCGACCCGGGCTTCGAAGCGCAGTGGATCGGGCACATGCAATCGGTGTTCGGCACCGCGGCGAACGGTGGAGTGAAACTGTTCACGCTCGACAACGAAGTGATGCTGTGGAACTCCACCCACCGCGACGTACATCCGCAGCCGACGACGTACGACGAAATCTGGAACAGAACTATCGCCTACGCGAGCGCGATCAAGCAGCAGGAGCCGAACGCGCTCGTCACCGGCCCGGTCACTTGGGGTTACTGCGATTTGTTCGGTTCGGCCGCGGACAACTGCGTGGATGGCAGCGACCGCCAGAATCATGGCGGCGTGCCGTTCGTGGCCTGGTACCTGCAACAGGTGTGTTCTTACCAGGCCCAGAACGGCACCCGTCTGGTCGATTATCTGGATTTGCATTGGTACCCGCAGGGCTTGAACGTTTCGCTCAGCAATGCCGACGATCCTGCGACTGCAGGTCGGCGCTTGCGTTCGCTCAAGGAACTCTATGACCCGACATGGGTATCGGAATCGTGGATCGCCGATCTTGGCGACACCGATGCCAACCATTACGACAAACCGGACGTGATCCCGCGCGTGCGCGCGTGGATCGCGCAATACTGTCCCGGCACGCGGCTGGCGATCACCGAATACAACTGGGGCAACGACAACACGGTCAGCGGCGCGGTCGCACAGGCCGAGGCGCTGGCGATTTTTGCGCGGGAAGGGGTGGATCTGGCAACGCGCTGGGTCGCACCTAGCGCGGGCACGAATGCCGAGAAGGGTTTTTCCATCTTCCTGAACTACGACGGCGCCGGCGGCCGCGTGCAAGGCGACAGCGTCGGCGCGACCAGCGCGAGCAGCGATCAGATTGGCGCCTATGCGTTCCACGGCAACGCGCGCACGTTCGTGCTGCTTACCAACAAGGACACGGCAGCGCATGACGTGACGTTGAGTTTCAATGCCAGTCATACCGCGGCCTGGCAGCTCTACGGATTCACCGGAACCGCTGCCCTGGCCCGGACCGGCGGCGGCAATGTCGCGGGCGCGGTGCTGACCCTGACCGGGCTGCCGGCGATGTCGGCGAACCTGCTCGTGATTCCTGACAACGACGAAATCTTCAAGGACGGATTCGAGTAGCGCCGCGGGCCGGCGTCTGCCCAAGCGCACCGGCGCGGGGCCCGACGGCGG
>JAGWXP010000158.1 GCA_018969845.1 Lysobacteraceae bacterium
CGATGCGCTTGCGCGAATCGATGTCCAATGAAAGGATGAACAGCCCTTCCGGCACCGCCAGCACGCTGAGTTCGAACCACGCCGAACCCCCATCCGGGCATGGAAATTCATTCTCGAGATGGATATTGCAGCGATCCTGCATGCACTGGCGCAATTTGACGAAAAATTCCGTGCCTTCTATCTGCGGGAAGCACTCCATCAGGGTTCGCCCGAGCATATCTTCCCTGCGCCGCCGCGACTGTTGCGCAGCGGCAGCATTGAGGTAAACATAGCGCCATTCGCGGTCGATGATTTGCGCGCCCTCGAGCATCCCGTCGAGCGCGCCGTGAAAACGCGCCTCGCTCTGCGCCAACTCCCGGGCGTGGATTTGCAGGCGCTCGAGGAAACGGTTGAATCCGTCGGTGAGCCGTCCGATTTCATCGTCGCCGCGGCGTGGCGCCCTGAGGGTGAAATCCTGTTCCGCGGAGATTCTGCCGACAACCGAAGCCAGCGTGCGCAAGGGCCGCGAAACCCGTGCGTCGAGGTAGCGCGACAGCAGGTACGCCAGAGCGGCAGCCAGCGCGGCTACCCACAGGAAGGCGGCAAGGTGGTAGTGCAGCCACTCCTCGACATTCAGCTCGGCGTTGTAGTCCGCGCGCAGGATGCCGAGCGCATGACCATCGCTGGCGCGCAGAACGGCGGTGGCGCGAAGACGCGATCCCTCCCATTCGAGGCTTTGCTCAGCCGGAAGGGACGTCAACCCGGCGGCCGGCGAGGCGCTGGCCGGATAGCGCCCCACGACCGTCCCGTGCGCATCGAGGATGACTGCAGTAGCGATGCGCTGTTCATGGTGAAAGGCGGCGAGAGCGGTATCTGCCATGGCGGCATTGTCGGAACTCTGCAGCGCTTCGACCGCATCTTCGGCGACAACGTCCAGCAGAGTTGCAAGATGGTCCTGCTCCGCGCGCCGGAAGTCGGCGTTGCGGTAGGCGAACAGCATGAAATTCATCAACACGATGAGTATGACGAAGACAATCGTCGTGCTGGCGATCAAATCGCGCCTGATCGATCTGCTGTTCAGCATGTTGTTGCGCCCGCTGAAAGCGCATTCTCCAGCGGCTGAATACCCGGTTTTTTTGGGCAACGCCATTGGCGGCGAAGCCACCTCGGCACTGTACGCCGAAAAGCGCGCATTTTCCACGCCGACAAGACCCGACGCTTTGCGTCCGGCCGCCGTGGCCGCGGCCATTGTCAAAAGCTATACTCGGCCTCGCCGGATCGAACCCAGGGACAGACATGACGCATGGCCCGGATACTGATCGTCGTCAAGGCCGATTCACGGCTCGCGCCGCCGTTTGTGCCGACCGGCGCCGCAGCGCTGCCGCCTGAGGATACGTGCCATGGCGCATATACTCGTCGTCGATGATCGCACGGTCAATCTGGATTTTCTGGAAGCGGTGCTGAACTACGCGAACCACCGCGTATCGCGCGCGATGGATGGCGAGCAGGCGCTGCAGATCGTCCGCGAAGCGCGCCCCGATCTCGTCATCACCGATGTGCTGATGCCCAACATCGGCGGCGTCGAATTGGCCGACAGCATCCATCGCGATCCTGCCATTTCGGCAACACCGATCATTTTCTATACCGCCCAGGGCCGTGATCCCGAGGCCAACATCCTTGCCGATTCCTGCCACGTTGCCGCGGTCTTGGTCAAACCCGCCGAGCCGCAGGCCATACTCGATACGGTCGCACAGGTGCTCGGCGGCAAGCCTCCTCCGCAGTTGCTGCCGATGCAGCAGAGCACCGTATACCCGGCTTTTCTGTCGGCAAGATTGCCGGCGCACATGCGCGACCTCGCCGATCTGCAGGCGCGGCTGCGCGGAATCCTCGACCGGGTGCTAGAAGGAGATGCGCCGAAAGCCGACACGAATGTGCTCGGACTGGCGCTGCAAAAGCTCGGCCTGCGCACGCAAAAGCTGTTTGACCTGAATCTGGCCGTGTCTTCACAAAGCGATTTCGGCGAGATGCTGAATGCTTTTTGTGCGATCGCCTCGGACGTGATGTCCTGCGATTACGTCGGCACTTACATCTACGACGTCGACGGCAAGCGCCTGCAGCACTCGGGCAGATACGGACTTCCGGACGCAGTCGCCGCACGGATGTCCGAGCTGGACGCGGACGCCGGCATGCGGCAAGCCGTGATGACTGCGGACCAACCGTTCCGGGCCCGAGCGAATGGCGCAGAACCGACGACGTTGGGATTACCCGATTTCCATCCCCCGGTCTTGAGCCTGCTGGCGTTGCCGATGCCGGTACGTGCGAGCAATCCGCTCAAAGGCTGGATTTACTTCGCGAACAAGACCGAGGAATCGGCGTTCGACAACGAGGACGAGCAGTTTGCGGTCATTCTCGCATTGCAGTTGTCATTGGCCTACGCCAATTTGTCGATGCTCGATGAGGTGCGCAGGCATGCGGAAAAGCTCGAATTGGAAGTGGCCGCAAGGCGCCAGGCCCAGGAAGAGCTCACGTTTCGGGCAAGCCACGATCAAGTGACGGGATTGCCGCGCGGGATGCTGATCGAAGCCGAGCTCGAAAAAGCGATCGCGCGCGCGACGGTCGAAAACAGCCGCGTGATCGTGCTGCACATCAATGTCGATCATTTGCATTCGATCAACAAGAATTATGGCCGCGCGACCGGAGATGAGGTGCTGCGCTGCATTGCCGATCGCCTGCGAGGCATCGTCGCCGGCGCCGGCCATGTCGCGCACGTTGCCGGCGACGAGTTCATGCTGGTTTTCCCGGACCCCACCGGAGCGAAGGAGCAATTGGATTTTGCCGACAGCGTGCGCGCGCGGATGGAGGAACCGGTGAAAACCGCGCTCGGCGACATCCGCATTACCTGCAGCGTCGGCGTCAGCTGTTATCCCGACAACGGCGCGACCGCGCGGGAGTTGCTGCACGAGGCCGAAGAAGCCACCCAGAACGCGAAGCTTGATGGCCGTAATCTGGCGATGGCTTTCTCGAATGAGGGCAAGCAACAATTGCGCGAGCAGATTGCGCTCGGCATGCAGTTGCGCGAAGCGATCCAGAGCGAGCAGTTGATCTTGCACTATCAGCCGCAGATCAACGGTCTGGACTGGCAGATCCTCGGTTTTGAGGCGCTGGTGCGCTGGCAACACCCCGAACTCGGACTGCTCGGTCCGGCGCGCTTCATCCCCATCGCCGAGGAGCTCGGCCTGATCGTCGAGTTGGGTGATTGGGTTCTCAAATCCGTCTGTCGGCAGATTCGGATGTGGCTCGACAGCGGCGCGGATGATTTTCTCGTCTCCGTCAATGTTTCTGCCAAGCAATTCCTGCGCTCGAATTTCGTCGAAAACCTGCAGGCGGCAATCGCCACACACGGCGTGCGCGCGCGGCACCTGGAGCTGGAACTGACCGAGAGCGCCATGGCTCGGCGTTTCGACGTGATAGCCAGCTCGATGAAGCTCATGAAACACATGGGCATTCATCTTGCCCTGGACGATTTCGGGACCGGCTATTCCAGTCTTAACCGCTTGCGCCAGTTCCCGCTGGACCGACTGAAAATCGATCAGGGCTTCGTCGACAACATCGCCTCCGATGCCAGTGCCGCCGGTATCTGCCGCGCCATCATCGCGCTCGGCCACCAACTCGGCCTGAAAGTGACCGCCGAGGGCGTGGAAACGGCAGCGCAGGTGGGATATTTGTTGCGCAACGAGTGCGATGAATTCCAGGGATATTATTTCAGCGGTCCGGTCGGGCCGACGGTCGCGCTGGATCTGCTCAAGCACCGCTATATCAGCCGCCAAAGCGTGACATCTCAACTGGGGAAGGAAATCCTGTTGATCGTCGATGACGAGGAAAATGTCCTGCACGCGCTGAAGCGGACGCTGCGGCGCGACGGTTACGAGATTCTGAGCGCGACGAATGCGGGAGAGGCCTTCGAATTGCTGGCCAAAAACGACGTGCAGGTCATCGTTTCGGACCAACGCATGCCCGATTGCAGCGGCACCGACTTTCTCAGCCAGGTCAAGGAAATGTACCCGGCGACCGTGCGCATGGTGCTCAGCGGCTACACCGATCTCGCCGCAGTCACCGATGCCATAAACCGCGGCGCGATATACAAGTTCCTGACCAAGCCATGGAACGACACGCAGTTGCGCGAACACATCCGCGAAGCGTTCAGAGTGAACCGGGCCCGGGATCAGACACGTACAGTGCCTGGATAATCGCATTCCTCGATCAGCCTGCACCTGGCGCATTCGCGGGGTCCGCATCGACAGCGGGCGCCGGCTGCCGTTGCGGCAGAACGATGCGGAAGGTGGTGCCCACGCCCGGTGTGCTCTGCACCTCGATCCGCCCGCCGTGTTTGCGCACGATGCCGTACGACAAGGACAAGCCGAGGCCGGTTCCTTGCCCGACCGGTTTGGTGGTGAAGAACGGATCAAAAATCCGGTCCAAATGGTCGGGTGAAATTCCGCAGCCGCTGTCGGAAATCGCGACGACGACGTTTTCGCCTTCGCAGCAGGTTGCGATCGTGATCGAACCACGGCTCTCGATCGCGTGCCCGGCATTCACCAGGATGTTCAGGAATACCTGGTTCAATTGCGATGGCAGGCATTCCACTCGCGGAATTTCGTCGTATTGCCGCAGCACCTCGCATTTGTATTTCAGATCGTTCCAGACGATATTGAGCGTGCTGTCGAGTCCCTGTTGCAAGTCCGCCAACGTCCATTCCTCGGTGCTGCCGGCGCGCGAAAAATCGCGCAGATCCTGCACGATTTTCCGCACCCGCTCGGTGCCCTCGCGCGATTCCGACAACAAATTGGGCAGATCCCTTACCAGAAAGTCGTAGTCCACCTGTTCCTTGAGCAGGGCGATCTCGGCGTGCCTCGCGTCGCTGTCCGGGATGGACTGACGCAGCAGGCTCTCGTACGTGGAAATCAATTGCAGCATGTTCCTGACGTATTCGTTCAATGTCGCCAGGTTCGAATGGATATAGCCGATCGGATTGTTTATTTCATGCGCCACGCCGGCAGCCAATTGTCCGATCGAGGCCATCTTGTCGGCCTGCAGCAATTGCGCTTCGATGCTGCGCAGGTGCTCATTGTCGGTTTCGGTCTTGCGCCGTTGGTCCAGCGACTCGCTGGCGGGTCCATCCTCGGGTTCGATCAGGGCCACAAAACGCACGGTGTCGATTGCGCTGCGCGGGGCGGTCTGCACGGTCACGCGCAAGCGATGGCTGCGCCCGGATGCATCCACGCATTCGCGCTGCCGGCAATGGATCCCGTCGCGCTCCGCCGAGGCCAATGTCTCCGGGTCGATGAGTCCGCGCAATAGGGACGCTGACCCTTCTGTCGTCGACCCGTCCAGAAGCGTGCGCACGCCGGAACTCGCGCACAACAGCACGCCTTGGTGAACCTCAAGGTGATTCAGTTGCTGCATACGCCAGACCCCGTCCCGCGCAGGGTGCGCTGCCCAAAGACCAATGCCGCCCGAATCGCTGCATG
>JAGWXP010000159.1 GCA_018969845.1 Lysobacteraceae bacterium
ACATCCTTGATCGACTTGTCGGTGAGCTTCTGCACCTCGTCCTCTGCGCGGCGCTCCTCGTCCTCGGTGATCTGCTTGTCCTTGAGCAATTCCTTGACGTGGTGCATGGCGTCGCGGCGGATGTTGCGGATCGCGACTTTGGCGTTTTCGCCCTCGTGCGAGACGTGCTTGGCCAGTTCCTTGCGGCGCTCCTCGGTAAGCAGCGGCATGTTCAGGCGGATCGTGGTGCCCGCGGTGGTCGGATTCAGTCCCAGGTCGGAGGCGAGGATGGCTTTTTCGACCGGCTGCACCATGCTCTTCTCCCACGGCGTGATCGTCAGCGAGCGCGCATCGGAGACGACGACGTTGGCGACCTGCGTGATCGGCACGTCCGAACCGTAGTAATTGACTTTCAGATGTTCGACCAGCGCCGTGCTGGCGCGACCGGTGCGCAGACGTTGCAGTTCGTGTTTGAGCGCGTCCACGCTCTTGGCCATGCGGGTTTGGGCGTCCTGTTTGATGTTGGCGAGCATGCGCGACTCCGCGATCCAATCGACTGCAGCGGAGTATAGCAGCGGCGCCAAACGCCTTGGCTATGCGGCCGGATGCCGCAGAGTCAGCTCACCAGCGTACCGATCTGCTGCCCCTGGATGATGCGCATCAGATCGCCCGCCCGGCTCATGTCGTAGATGCGCAGCGGGATCTTGTGGTCGCGGCACAAGGCAATCGCAGCGGTGTCCATCACCGCGAGTTTGCGTTCGATGACCTGATCGTACGTGAGTTGTTCGAAGCGCTGCGCGCTTTTGTCCTTCTTCGGATCGGCGCTGTACACGCCGTCGACCTTGGTCGCCTTGAGCAGCAGGTCGGCGCCGATCTCGATCGCGCGCAAGGCTGCCGCCGAGTCGGTGGTGAAGAACGGATTGCCGGTGCCGGCGGCGAAGATCGCGATGCGGCCTTTTTCCAGATGCCGGATCGCGCGGCGGCGGATGAAGTCCTCGCATACGTCGTGGATCGGAATCGCGCTCATCACGCGCGCGCGGCCGCCGAGCTTTTCCAGCGCGTCCTGCAGGGCGAGCGCGTTCATCACCGTGGCCAGCATTCCCATGTGGTCGCCGGTGACGCGGTCCATGCCGGCCGCTGCAAGACCTTCGCCGCGGAAGATGTTGCCGCCGCCGATGACGACGCCGACCTCGACGCCGCCGCGCTGCACGTCGATGGTCTCATGAGCCAGGCGTTGCAGTACCTGCGCATCGATTCCGTAATCGGCCTTGCCCAGCAACGCTTCGCCGGAGAGCTTGAGCAGGATGCGTTTGTACTTGATCTTGGCGGACATGCGCGGCTCCTGCGGGTGGGCAAAACGCCCGTATTGTAGCCGAGCCGCGGGACATTATGCCGTCTCGTAAGCCATCACCTTCTCGGGTTCCTGAAGGAAGTTGCCCTGCACGAAGTTCACGCCGCAGGAGAACAGGATCGACATGCTCGCCGCATCCTCGACGAATTCGGCGACGGTGAGCTTGCCGGCATGGTGCGCCTGATCGCACAGCTCCTTGATTTTTTCCTGGTGTTCTTTGTTCTTGGGCAGTTCCGCCATGAAATTGCGGTCGATTTTGAGATAGGTCGCGTCGACGTGCTTGAGCAACTGGAACGAATTCAGGCCCGAGCCGAATTGCTCCAGGGCAAAACCGCAGTGGATCTGCTTGAGTCCGGTGACGAAGGCGCGCGCGGGCTTCAGGCTGGTGACGACCTTGCTTTCGGGCATCTCGAACACCAGCGCGTCGCCGCGCAGGCGCGCGTTCTTCAATTGCTGCGCGATCCACGGTACCAGGGTCTGGTCGTCCAGCGACTGTGGTGTGAGTTTGACGAAGAATGTCGTCTTGTGTCCGGCTTTCTCGCGCTCGGCCAGCGCCTTGATTGCAGTGGAGATCACCCAGCGGTCGATCGCGGCGAGCAGACCGTGCTGCTCGGCGATGGGCATGAAGAAATTCGGCCCGATCTCGCCCTTGGGCCCGTTCATGCGCAGCAGGATCTCGTAGAACTCGCCCTCGGCGCCGTGCAGACTGATGATCGGCTGGTAAAACAGCACGAAACCGCTGTTGGCGAGCGCGTCCTTGACCAGCGTCAGCCAATGCCGGCTCTTCTCTTCGTCGGCCTTGTCCTTGGCTCCCGGATCGAACACGTTGACGCGGTTGCCGCCTTCGGTCTGCGCGCTGCGCAGTGCGGCGCTGGCCTGATTGAGCACGGCCTGCGCGTTGGCATTCTTCTCGCCGATCAATGTGCCGCCGATGCTGACGTTGGCGTTCACCGATTGCTTGCCGACCTCGAAGATGCGTTCCTCGAAGGCATGGCGCAGGGTTTCGCCGAGCTGACGCACAGTGTCCGCGCTGCGGCCGGCGACGAGAACGCCGAATGCATGCTCGCCGAAGCGGCCGGCGATGTCGGTCTCCTGCAGATGACGGCGCATCAGGTTGGCCATGTCGCCGAGCAGCAGATCGGCATTGCCGAGACCGACCGTGTCGAGCAGGGCCTTGAAATTATCGGGTTCGACGAGTAGCAGGGCCTGGTCGTTGCGGCCTTTTGCGGCCTCGCCAACCATGCGCTCGAGCTCGCCGAGGCAGTGCTGGCGGTTGTACAGGTCGGTCACCAGATCCTTGGAACGCAGCACGTCCAGTTCCTTGGCCAGCTCCGCGCTCACCGTCTGCTGGCGGAAAATGATCTGCTGGCAGGGCTCGCCCTCGTAGCTGGCTTCGGCAAATTCCATCGTGGCGTCGAATGTCGTGCCGTCGGCGCGTTGCGCCTTGAGATTCAGTTTTTGCGGCGGCTTCTCCCCCTTCGACAGTTTCTTGAGCAGGGACTTGAAGTCTTCGGCATCGTCCGGAGCGATCATGTCCAGGATCGACATGCTTTCGATTTCCTCGAATTCCTCGAAACCGAAGATTTCAAGGTACGCCTTGTTCGCGCGCACGTGCATGCCTTCGTGCACGTAGGCAATGGGGTCGCGCGAGGAATCCAGCAGCGCCTCGCAACGGCGCTCGGTTTCGCGCAGTGCCGCCTCCAGGCGGCGCACGCTGCGCCGCATCAGCAACGCCTCGAATTCGCGGCGCACGATCGACTGCACGTGCTCGGCGCGGTTGCGCAGGGTCAGCGCGCGCGCGCCGTCGGTGAAGGCGTTGGCGACCGTATCCTCGTCCGCCTTGGTCGCAACGGCGATCACTGCGATGTCCTTGCCGGTGGCGTTGGCGGCGGCGACGACGTTCTTGAGCGGAATGCCGCGCGCGCCCAGATTGACCAGCAGCAGATCCGGCATCTGCGCCGCGAGTTGCGCCTGCAATTCGTCGGCATTGCCGGCCCGCGCCGGACGCACCGCGATGCCGCCGTTGCGCAGCATGCTGATCAATTGTTCGGCTTCCTCGACCGAATCCTCGACCAGCAACAGCTTGATGACGTTTTCCTGCTTGCTCATCGCTTGCGGTTCCTGTGCCGCCTAGCTTTTACTCGATTACCGGCGGCTTTTCCAGCGGCCAGGGTCATAACGGCGTCTTCGCCGGCTCGCCCGCGATCTCGCGCACCAGCCTCGGCACCAGATAGCCGGAAAGACGTCCGCGCAACTGCGCGATCAATTGCCCTGCGCGTTTATCGTCCACGGCAAAATGTGCGGTGCCGGCGACGCGGTCGAGCTGATGCAAGTAGTACGGCAGCACGCCGGTCGAAAACAGGCGCGCCGACAGATCCGCCAGCGTCTGGACGTTGTCGTTGATCCGGCGCAGGAGCACGGATTGGTTGAGCAGGCTCGATCCGGCCGCGCGCAGCCGCGCGCACGCATCTGCGACGCTGGCGTCGATTTCGTTGGCATGATTGGCGTGCAGCACTATGGCGGCTGGCCATGGCAGGCGGCGTAGCCAAGCCAGCAGTTCACCGTCGACGCGCTCGGGCAGCACGATCGGCAAGCGTGTGTGAATGCGCAGGCGCCGGATGTGCGGAATTGCCGCCAGGGCGTCGGTCAGTTCCACGAGCTTCGCTGTTGCCAGCGACAGCGGATCGCCGCCGGAAAGGATGACTTCCTCGATCGACGCGTCGGCACGGATATACCCGATCGCCTCGCGCCAGCGGTTGGCCGCGGCGGTTTCCTCGGCGTAGGGGAAATGCCGGCGGAAACAGTAGCGGCAGTTCACGGCGCAGGAGCCGGTGGCGATCAGCAGTGCGCGTCCGGCGTATTTGTGCAGCACGCCGTCGGCCACGCGCGCGGCCATATCGCCGACCGCATCGCGAGCGAAGCCCGCAACCTCCAGCGATTCGGCCGCCTGCGGCAGCACCTGCAGCAGTAGCGGATCGTGGGCATCGCCGCGGCGCATGCGCGCGGCGAATCCGCGCGGTACACGCAGGGAAAAACCGCTGTCGCGAGCGGGCAGCAGCGTGCCGGCGAGATGGCCCAGATCGAGCAATTCCAGCAGTTCGCGCGGATCGACGATCGCCTCGCGCCACAGCCGTTGCCAGGTGCGGGGCTGCTGCGCGGGCAGGGGGCTTGCGGTTATCATTGGCGACCGGTTTTCCCGAATCCCGCATTTTAGCCGCATTCCGCGCGCGGCTCCCCGACTATTCACGGAGTTTTACACATGGCTTACGGCATGAACGACGTCAAGAACGGCATGAAGATCATCGTCGACGGCTATCCGTGCACGATCGTCGACACCGAGTACGTCAAGCCCGGCAAGGGTCAGGCCTTCACCCGCGTCAAATATCGCAACCTCAAGACCGGCCGCACGACCGAGCTGACCATGAAATCGACCGACTCGCTGGAGGCCGCCGATGTCCTGGATCAGGACATGGAATACCTCTACAGCGATGGGGAGTTCTGGCACTTCATGCATCCGGAGACACACGAGCAGCTCGCCGCCGACAAGAACGCGATGGCCGATGCGCAGAAATGGCTCAAGGGCAACGAGGAATGCATCGTCACGCTGTGGAACGGTTCGCCGCTGACCGTGGCGCCGCCGAACTTTGTCGAACTCGTGATCACCGAGACCGATCCGGGGGTCAAGGGCGACACCGCGGGCACCGGCGGCAAGCCGGCGACGCTGGAAACCGGCGCCGTGGTGCGCGTGCCGCTGTTCGTGCCGCAGGGCGAGAAGATCAAGGTGGATACACGTACCGGTGAGTATGTCGGACGAGTCAAGTAAGCCGGAATGCAGGCCGTAGACCAACTCCTCGAAGCACGCTGGGTCATCCCGGTCGAACCGCACCGCGTGCTGCTGGAGCACCATGCCGTGGCGCTGGCGGGCGACGCCATCGTCGAACTGCTGCCGATCGACGCGGCGCAGCAAAAGTATACAAACGCCAAACGCGTGGAACTGCCGCAACACGCGCTGATTCCCGGCCTGATCAACACGCACACCCACAACCCGATGACGCTGATGCGCGGACTCGCCGACGATCTGCCGCTGATGACCTGGCTGCAGCA
>JAGWXP010000160.1 GCA_018969845.1 Lysobacteraceae bacterium
GCTGCTTTGCCAACGCCTTCTGGTTCGATTTCGCGAACGTGAGCTGGTCCTCGGCGGTCAACACGCCGAAATAGGCGGATGCCGTGCGCACGATGAGGTCCTGCACCGCCGCGTCGTAGTTCGCGTTGGCGCCGCGTGCGCCCTGGCGCGCGCCGCGCAGACGCGAGATATCGCCCCAGTTGAACAGGGTCTGGGTCAACGAAGCCTGCGCAGTGCGCGAGCGGTCATGGCTGTTGCCGATCACCGGCACCAGCGCGTAGTTGCCGTTGCCGGTCGGCTGCGGGCTGATGCTGGAACTGCGGCTGTCGCTGTGCGAGTAACCCAGGCTCGCGCCGAGCTGCGGCAGCAGCGGCGCGCGGGCGATGCCGACGCCGGCCTCGGAGGCGCCCCTGTTCGCTCCTGCCGTGGCCAGGGTCGGATCGGCCTGTCGCGCTTGCTGATAGATCTGCATCAGATCCTCGGCGCCGGCGGAGGCGGCGATTCCGCCAAGGCCCAGTGCCAGCAGTGTGAATTGGATACTTTTATACATCTTCGCATTTCCTCGGAATGGTGGCGCAGCCAGCTACAGCACGAAACGCAGCGGCGGCTCGGCATGGCGCAGATAGGGCAGATCGGTCTCGAACAGGGCCGCAGCGCTCCACACGCCAGCGCCGGTCCGCGTGTAGATGCTGGCGCATTGCGCCGGCGACTGGCCGGTGATGGCGAAGATCCGGCCGCCGGGCTTGATCCAGTCGTGCCAGTGTTGCGGCAATTCGAATACCGCGCCAGTGACAACCATCACGTCGAACTGGCGTTTCGGCTCGTATCCGCGCACGGCCTCGGCGCTTTCGACATGCGCGTTGACGATGCCGGCGGCGGTCAGGCGCGCGTTCGCGGCTTCGGCGAAATCCGCATGCTGCTCGACGCCGACGACCGCGCCGGCCAGTCCGGCCAGACAGGCGGTGAAAAATCCCGAGCCGGAGCCGATTTCCAGCACGCTTTCGCCGTGCGTCGGCGCCACGGCTTGCAGGATGCGGCCTTCGACGACGGGCTTCATCATGACCTCGCCGTGACCCAGCGGCAGGCACAAATCGGCAAAGGCCAGATTGCGGCAGGCGGCCGGCACGAAGTCCTCGCGGTGCACCGCGCCGAGCACGGTGAGCACGCGTTCGTCGAGCACGTCCCAGGGACGCACCTGCTGGGCGATCATGTTGTGGCGGGCGAGTTCGACGTTCAGCGTCATGACGCGTGATTCCGGTGCCGAAAGGACTCGAAAGCATAGGGGTTTGCGGCGCTTGCGGCAATCGCAAGATCGCCCGGAACTGTCTGCTGCCGTAGTGCCGGAAGTCATCCAAACCATTTTTTACACAAGCGCATCGGCCACAGACGCGGCTGTAATACGCGGTCCGGCAAGGCATAATGCGGCCAGGTTTCCCGTGTTCAAGCGCATGTCGCATTCCGCCGCCAAAACCGCCGGTCCCGGACGTCCGAAGGATCAGCAAAAACGCGCCGCCATTCTCGATGCGGCCAAGCGCCTGTTCGTCGAGCGCGGCTACAACGCGACCAGCATGGATGCGGTGGCCGGCGCCGCGCGCGTGTCGAAACTGACGGTGTACAGCCATTTCGGCGACAAGGATGCGCTGTTCACCGAAGCTGTGCGCTGCAAATGCGAGGAACAACTGCCCGCGCAGATTTTCCTCGCCGACCTCAAGGGCCCGCTGCGCGAACAATTGCTGGAGATTGCGCGCGCGTTTTTCGCCCTCGTCACCAGCGACGAGGCGCTGGCCGTGCACCGCACCGTGATCGCCAACGTGCAGCAGTCGCCGCAACTCGGAGCGCTGTTCTGGGAGGCGGGACCGGCGCGCGTGCAGGGCGCCTTCGACGCCTTCCTGCGCGCGGAAGTCGCCGCCGGCAAGCTCGACATCGCCGATACGCGCCGCGCCGCGACCCAGTTTTTCTGCCTGCTCAAGGGCGAATCGCACGCGCGCATGGAATTCGGTTGCTGCGCGGCGTTGAAACGCCGCGAGATCGACGAACATGTCGAGGCGACGGTGGACATGTTCCTGCGCGCCTACGCTCCGCGTTGAACCCGCCGCGCTCGCCAATGTCCGCGCTTCGTGCTTCAATGGCGCCCGAAGCGGGGGTGCCTGCGCGCGCAGGCTGAGAGAGACCCTTGGAACCTGATCCGGTTCGTACCGGTGGAGGGAGCTTTGGTACCCGCCGCTTCGTGGATTTTTTCGAGGACTTCACGATGAACGCGCTGGCCGCCGATTTACTCCGCCGCACCGCCGAGCTTTCCGAATCCGTCACGCGTCCGATTCCCGGTTCGCGCAAGATTCACGTTGCCGGACCGCGTGCGGACATCCGCGTGCCGATGCGCGAAATCGCGCTGGCGGAGACGCCGTCGATGTTCGGCGCCGAGATGAACGCGCCGTTCACGGTGTACGACACGTCGGGTCCGTACACCGATCCGGCCTATCGCGTCGATTTATCGGGCGGCCTGCCCGCGTTGCGCGCGTGCTGGATCGCCGAGCGCGGCGACAGCGAGACCCTGCCCGATTTCACTTCGCCGTTCACGCGCCGTCATGCCAATGCGCGCGAACTCGACCCCGTGCGCTTTCCGCACCTGCCGAAACCGCGGCGTGCCAAAGCCGGTGCCAACATCTCGCAGATGCACTACGCACGGCGCGGTATCGTCACGCCGGAAATGGAGTACATCGCGATCCGCGAGAGCCAGAAACTCGAGGCGATCCGCGAAATGCATTTGCTCAGGCGGCATCCCGGCCAGTCCTTCGGCGCGTCGATTCCGGGATTCATCACGCCCGAGTTCGTGCGCGACGAGGTCGCACGCGGCCGCGCGATCATCCCCTGCAACATCAATCATCCCGAATCAGAACCCATGGTGATCGGGAGGAACTTCCTGGTGAAGATCAACGCCAACATCGGCAACTCGGCGCTGTCGAGCTCGATCGCCGAGGAAGTCGAAAAAATGGTGTGGGCGATCCGCTGGGGCGCCGACACGGTGATGGACCTATCCACCGGCAAGCACATCCACGAGACGCGCGAGTGGATCATCCGCAATTCGCCCGTCCCCATCGGCACGGTGCCGATCTATCAAGCGCTGGAAAAAGTCGGTGGCGTGGCCGAGGAATTGACCTGGGATCTGTTCCGCGACACCCTGATCGAGCAGGCCGAGCAGGGCGTGGATTACTTCACGATCCACGCCGGCGTGCGTCTGCCGTTCGTGCCGCTGACCGCGCGCCGCGTCACCGGCATCGTCTCGCGTGGCGGCTCGATCATGGCCAAGTGGTGCCTCGCGCACCACAGGGAATCGTTCCTGTACGAACGCTTCGAGGAAATCTGCGAGATCATGAAATCCTACGACGTTGCCTTCTCGCTCGGCGACGGCTTGCGTCCGGGGTCGATCGCCGACGCGAACGACGCTGCGCAATTCGCCGAGCTGGACACGCTCGGCGAATTGACGCAGATCGCGTGGCGGCACGACGTGCAAACGATGATCGAAGGCCCCGGCCATGTGCCAATGCACCTGGTCAAGGAAAACATGGACCGGCAGCTGGAAAAATGCGGCGAGGCGCCTTTTTATACGTTGGGACCGCTGACCACCGACATCGCACCCGGTTACGACCACATCACTTCCGCGATCGGCGCGGCGATGATCGGCTGGTACGGCACCGCAATGCTGTGTTACGTCACGCCGAAGGAGCACCTCGGCCTGCCCGACAAGCAGGACGTGCGCGACGGCATCGTCACCTACAAGATCGCCGCACACGCGGCGGATTTGGCGAAGGGCCATCCGGGCGCGCAGGCGCGCGACAACGCGCTATCCAAGGCACGCTTCGAATTCCGCTGGGAAGACCAGTTCAACCTCGGCCTCGATCCGGAAAAGGCGAAGGAATTCCACGACGAAACCCTGCCGAAGGACGCACACAAAAGCGCGCATTTCTGCTCGATGTGCGGGCCGAAGTTCTGTTCGATGAAGATCACGCAGGACGTGCGCGACTACGCGAAGGCACACGGTATCGGCGCGGACGAGGCGCTGCATGCCGGCATGAAGGAAAAAGCGACCGAGTTCCGTGCTGGTGGCGCGCAGCTCTACCCGGCCGAATGAGAGTCTGACGTGAAACTTCCGGTTTCCTTCATCCGGCTGCCCGTGCAGTTCGACGCGGACGCGCTTGCGCGCGAAGTCGCCGGCTGGGGCGCAGAACACTGGCGCGAGCATCCGGAGAAATATCCCGGCAACCTGTGGCTGCCGTTGATCGCGGCGAACGGCGATCCGGACGACGCCTCCTTTGCCGGGCCGATGCGGCCGACAGCGTATCTGCAGCGTTCAGCTTACCTGACCCAGGTGCTGTCGCATCTGGGCGCCGTGTGGGGTCGCACGCGGCTGATGAAGCTGACCGGTCACGCCGAAGTCAATCCGCATTTCGACGTCAACTATTACTGGCGCACGCGTATGCGCGTGCACGTACCCGTCGTGACGCGGCCGACGGTGCGCTTCATGTGCGGCGACGATGAAGTGAACATGGCGCCGGGCGAATGCTGGATCTTCGATACTTGGCGCAAGCACCGCGTAATCAACGATGCGGATGTCGAACGCATCCACCTGGTTGCCGACACGGTCGGCAGCGATGCATTCGGCGAGCTGATGCGCGCCGGGCGCATGACGGGGATGGCCGAACCGCCAGGCTGGCATGCCGAGCCAGTCGCCCCGGCGCCGGGACCGCACGCGCCGCTGCGTCTGGAATCGACCAATATTCCGGCGGTTATGACACCCTGGGAGTTGCGCGAACACATCGGGTTTTTGCTGCGCGAAACGCGCCCGCATCCGCAACTGGACGGCGCACAGCAGGTGACCGCACGTTTTCTCGGCGCCTGGACGGCGCTGTGGGCCGAGTTCGGCACTGACGAAGCCGGTTGGCCGGCCTACCGCCGTGCGATCGAAACTTACGATCGGTGGCTGCTGGAAAACGCGCCGGATTTGCGCCTGCTCAACGATTCACGGTTGTTGGGAGCCCTGCGTTTCATGATTTTCGCCGTCGCCGTCGGCGGCAACCAGCCGTCCAGCGGCGGCGAACAACGCCAGGATGTCGCGCCCGGCCGCCGCGCCGGCGAAAGCGGCCGTGATGCGCAATTCGACCGCCCCGTGTTCATCGTCTCGCCGCCGCGTTCCGGTTCCACCCTGCTGTTCGAGACGCTCGCCCGGGCACGCGGCGTGTACACCATCGGCCGCGAGAGCCATGCCCTGATCGAAGGCCTGCCGGGATTGAGCATCATCGATGCGGATTACGCATCGAACCGCATCGAGGCTGCGGCGGCGTCACCGGAAATCGCCACCGAATTGCGCCGGCGGTTCCAGGCCGAGGCGCGGACCGCGACGGACGCGCGCCGGAAACGCTGCCTCTGCGCCTGCTGGAAAAGACGCCGA
>JAGWXP010000161.1 GCA_018969845.1 Lysobacteraceae bacterium
AGCGTGGCAGCACCACAGTCACCTTCAGCGGCGCCAACAATCTGGTGCGCGCCACCTTCGCGGCCGTGCCGGCGGGGACGATCAAGCTTTCCTGCCCGTTGCTCGGCCCGTTGCGCAACAACGGCGGCCTGACCCAGACCCACGCCCTGTTCAGCCACAGCCCCGGCATCGACCAGGGCAACAATTCGCTGAATCTGACCTGGGATCAACGTGGCTCGCCGTATGCGCGCGCATCCGGATCGGCAGCGGACATCGGCGCCTACGAGGTGCAACAGGCGGACGTCATCTTCAACAACGGTTTCGACGGCTGTCCGCAGTTGTTCTAGCCAGGCTTTCTAAGCACGGCGGTATTGGGCGACAATGCCGCCAATGAACGCAGAAGCCGAAAAACCTGTCGAAGCTGCCGCTGAATCCCTGCCCGGCGCCGGCTACACGCCGCAGGCCGATTCCAAGGCCGGACAAAAGACCGTCGAGGAAGTGCTCGGCAGCGTGCACACGTCCAATTTCCCGGACCTGCTGCGCGAACTCGGCGGCTGCCTGATCGTGAGCACGTATCAGGCCGGCAAACTCGTCATCCTGCGACCGGACGGCAACTCGATCAACACGCATTTCCGCACCTTCAACCGGCCGATGGGCATGGCCGCCGACCGCCAACGCCTGATGCTCGGCGCGCTGATGGAGATCGTCGAGTTCCGCAACATGCCGGACGTGGCCAAGCGCCTGCACGATCCGCCTCGCCACGACGCGGTATACATGGCACGGCGCGGCCACATCACCGGCGCGATCGACATCCACGAGATGGCCTGGGACGCCGACGGCGCGATCTGGTTCGTCAACACCGCGTTCTCGTGCCTGTGCACGCTGGATACCAAATCCAGTTTCGTGCCGCGCTGGCGGCCGAAGTTCGTCAGCCACTACGCGCCGGAAGACCGCTGCCATCTGAACGGCCTGGCCATGCGCAACGGCATTCCGCGTTACGTCACCGCGTTGGGCGAAACCAACACGCGCGAAGGTTGGCGCGCGAACAAGCGCAACGGCGGCCTGATCATCGATGTGACCACCAACCGCGTGGTCACGCGCGGATTGTCGATGCCACATTCGCCGCGCTGGTACGACAACCGCCTGTGGGTGCTCGAATCCGGACGCGGCGCGCTGTGCACGGTCGATCCCAGGACCGGCGAGCGTACCGACGTAGCTCGCGTGCCGGGGTTCTGCCGCGGCATCGACTTCATCGGCCCGGTCGCCTTCATCGGCCTGTCGCAACTGCGAGGCACAACTCCATTTACCGACATCCCGATCACCGACGACAACGCCGAGCGCCTGTCCGGCGTGTGGGCCGTGCACATCGGCACCGGCAAGACCATCGCGTTCCTCAAATTCACCGGCGGGGTGCAGGAAATCTTCGCCGTGCAGTCGGTGCAAGGCGTGCTGTTCCCCGAGATCGTGCACGAGGGCGAACTGCTCGGCAATTCCTATGCCTTGCCCGAAAAGGCGCTCAAGGAAGTGGGATTTTCGCCGCCGCCCGAACCGCAGCCCGAAACGCCGGCCACCGGTTACGTCAGTCCCGAACCACCCGCGCCTGCAAACATCACCGGCGAGTCCGCGCCATGAACGAGACTGTTGCCGCGTCGTCCTTCACCTTCGTCGAGCACTGGCAGAAGAGCAATGCCGACGACGCCGATGCCGTGCTCGCGTTCTGGCGCCGCGAAAACGCGATTGGCGACGAGGCATCGGCGAAAAAGCGTCTCGACGAGATCGTCGTGCACGCCTGCGACGCGAACGGCGCCGTTGCCGGCGTGTGCACCGCCGTGCCGATCACCTTGCCGCGGCTCGGCCAGCCGACCTACTACTACCGCTGTTTCATCGGCGCGCAGTGGCGCAAATCGCGGCTCGTACTGGGCATGCTGAAGAAAGCCGGCGAAGTTCTCGAAAGCTACGCGTGCGAGCACGGGTTTCCTTGCATCGGCATCGTGCTGGAACTGGAGAATTCACGCTTCGGCCAAACCATGCAGAACGCCGTGTGGCCGAGTACCGGCTTCGTCTACATCGGCAAAAGCCAGCGCGGACTGGATTTGCGCGTGAAGTATTTCCGCGGGGCCAAGCTCAAGCCAACGAAGATCTGATCTTCAGGCTTTCCCGGCGCCGCGAGGTTTTGTTCCGCGCAACGCCGCTACCGCATCGACCGCCAGCCGGCAGACGTCGGTCGCTGGTTTGCACGCGTCGATGACCAGCGCGTTCGGCGGCGGCGCATCGAAGCGCGACAACACTTCGGTCACCGCGTCGGGGGTACGGTCGCGCGCCAGATGGCGGTCGTTCGCCACGTCCGCGGCGATGCGCGCGCGGGCGATTTCGGGCGGACATTCCAGAAAAATCGGTATCGGCGCGAAGCCAAAGCGGCGGATCGCCGCATCCACGCGCATGAGATCGCGGCGGCGCGAGAACGTCACGCCGTCGAGCACGCTGGATTCGCCGAGCAGGCAATTGATCTCCAGCGCGAGCAGCATGGCGCGGAACGCCGCACGCTTCTCGGCGAAACTGTACGCGCATTTCGGAAACATGGCGTGGCGGATCGCATCGCGACAGACGCGGCGCAGGCCGAGCTGATCCTCCAGCGCACGCGCCACCACGCTCTTGCCGGCGCCGGGCAAGCCGATCAGGGCCACGACCACGGGCTTGCCGGGAGATGGCGCGGGCTTCGAGTCCGGGCTTTCGGCGCCGGGGGATGGCGACTCGTCGTTCATCGGCGGTAACGGACGTTGGCTTCAGGCTATGATTGCACAAACGCAGCCAGCCTAATCCATGCGCCACCTTTACATTCAACGTTACCTCATCACCGGCCTGCTCACCTTCGTGCCGTTGTGGCTGACCTGGCTGGTGTTCAAGTTCATCTTCACCTTCCTGTCGCATGTCGGTGCGCCGGTTGTTGCCGGTCTGTTCGCCGGATTGAGTGCGGAATTTCCGGGCACCGCGGAGTGGCTGAGTCAGGAATGGTTCCAGTCCATCATCGCCTTCATCGGTACGGTGATTGCGTTCTATCTGGTCGGATTCGCCACCTCGCGCGTGTTCGGCCAGCGGCTTCTCGATGCTTTCGAGAACCTGATCGGCCGCATCCCGCTGGTGCACACGATCTACGGCGGCGCCAAGAAGCTGATGACCATGCTGTCGACCAAGCCGGCCGGCACGCAACGTGTGGTGCTGATCGACTTCCCTTCGCCGGAACTCAAGTCCATCGGTTTCGTCACCCGCATATTCACCGACAGCGCCGGACGAGAACTGGCGGCGGTGTACGTGCCGACCACGCCAAACCCGACCGGCGGTTACCTGGAAATCGTGCCGACGGAAAAACTCGTCACGACCGACTGGAGCATGGATCAGGCCATGGCCTTCATCCTGTCCGGCGGCGCGGTCGGGCCGGACAAGCTGCCGGACGGCGCCCATCCAGGCACCGCCCCCGCCGTCCAATGACCTTCGACACATCGCTGGCCGCGCGATAGCGCCTACACTGGCGCCCCCTGTTGGAGTACCCATGCGTCTTTTCCGCGCGCAAATGCTGGCGCCGATCCTGCTGTCGACCGCGGCAGGCGCGTCCGCGCACACGAACGAGCGCGGCCTGGACGCGCGCAACTTCGACACGCACACGCCCGCGTGCACGGATTTCTTCCAGCACGCCAACGGCGGCTGGCTGGCGTCCAATCCGATCCCGGCCGAATACAGCACCTGGAGCCTGGACAACGAGATCGACGAACGCAACACCGCCATCCTCAAGCGCATTCTCGAATACGCCGCCGCCCACCCCCGTGCGGCGGGCAGCGCCACGCAGAAGATCGGCGACTTCTACGCCGCGGCGATGGACGAAACCGCCATCGACAAGGCCGGCATCGCACCTCTGAAGCACGATCTGGCTGCCATTGCCGCGCTGCAATCGCGCGCCGACATTGCGGCCCTGATCGCGGACTGGCAATTGCGCGGACAGGATGTGCTGTTCGATTTCCAAGCGCAGCCGGATTTGAAGCATTCCGACACCGATATCGCTTACGCAGGTCAAGGCGGACTGGGCTTGCCCGATCGCGACTATTACCTGCGCGAGGATGCAAAATCCAAACTTCTGCGTGAGCAGTATCGTGCGCATGTGGCGCGTATGCTGACCCTGCTCGGCGATGAAAATGCGAAGGGCGAAGCCGATTGGGTGCTGGCGCTGGAGACGCAGTTCGCCAAGGCATCCCTGGATCGCGTCGCGCTTCGCGATCCGTCCAATTCGTATCACATCGTGACGCTGGCGCAGGCGGGCGCGAAAACGCCGCATTTTTCGTGGACGGCGTTTTTCCACGCGACCGGGCGCGACGATGTGAAGACCTTCTCGCTGGCACAACCGGATTTCTTTGCGGCTGCCGACGCGGCGCTCGCGCAGATACCGCTCGCGCACTGGCAGGCCTGGCTGCGCTGGCGGCTGGTCGATGCGGATGCCGCATACCTTTCCAAACCCTTCGTCGATGCGGATTTCGCCTTTCGCGGCGGCGTGCTGCGTGGCGCGAAACAGAACCTGCCGCGCTACAAGCGCGCCATCCGCAGCGCCGACCGCGTGGTCGGCGAGTTGCTCGGCCAGGCCTACGTCGCGCAGGTGTTTCCGCCGCAGGCCAAACAACGCGCGCTGCAACTCGTGGACAACCTCAAGACGGCCATGCGCGCACGCATCGCGCGGCTTGACTGGATGAGCGACGCCACGAAAAAAGCCGCCTACGCCAAGCTCGACACGCTGACCGCCAAGATCGGCTATCCGGATCGCTGGCGCGATTATTCGGCGCTGGACATCACGCGCGCCTCGTGGATCGCCAATGTGCGAGCTGCGCGTGCCTTCGACGCCAAACGCACGTTCGCCAAATTCGAGCGTCCTGTCGATCGCAGCGAATGGGAGATGACGCCACAGACGGTGAACGCCTATTACAATCCGATGGGCAACGAAATCGTCTTTCCGGCCGCGCAACTGCTGCCGCCCTACTTCGACGCCAATGCCGACGACGCGCTCAATTACGGCGGCATCGGCAGCGTGATCGGCCACGAGATGACGCACGCCTTCGACGACGAGGGCAGCCGCTTCGACGCGCACGGCAACCTCGCCGACTGGTGGACGGCGGCCGACCGCCGACAATTCCAGGCACGTGCACAAAAACTCGTCGAGCAGTTCAATTCTTATGTGCCGGTCGACGATCTACACATCAACGGCAAACTGACCCTCGGCGAAAATATAGCCGACCTGGGCGGCCTGCTGGTCGCCTGGGATGCGTTCAAGCTCACGCCGCAAGGTCGTGGCGAAAACGCGTCGCAGGGGCGCGATGCGCGCGAATCCTCGGCCCTACATTCCCTCTCGCCGGACCAACGCTTTTTCTACGCCTATGCGCAGACCTGGCGCAC
>JAGWXP010000012.1 GCA_018969845.1 Lysobacteraceae bacterium
TCGCGCTGTTGTTCGCCGGCCTGCTGTGGACGAGCACGACGCGCCCGCTCAGCCTGCCCGGACCGGTGATCGAGGCCGAACTCGTCGGCATCAGCGCGGCGCCCAAACCCGCAGCGCAGCGGCCGTCGAAACCGGCGCCGGCAAAACCCGCTGCTCCGGCGCCCGTGCCGCCCAAGCCGCCCGAACCCAAGCCGCAACCACCGAGCCAGGTGCAGAACCCCGATCGCATCGAGCGCGAGAAGGTCGCCGAACTGGCCCAACAAAAGGCCGACGAGGCCAAGCGCGCCGAAGAAGAACGCCATCGCCAGGAGCAGGTGCTGCTCGACCAGCAGCAACGTCAGGAGCGCGAGCGCATGCAGCAGCTCGCGCAGATCCGGCGCGAGCGTGAAGCTGCCGACCGCAAGGCCAAGCTCGAGAAGCAGAAGCTCGAGCAACTCAAGGACCTGGCCAAGGCCAAGCCGGTTCCGGCGCAGCCCGTGCCGCAGGCCGAGCAGGCGAAATCGGGAACCAATGGCAACGACGACAGTCTGCAAGCCCAGTACTTCGCCGCGATCCAGAACGCCGTGACCGAAAACTGGCTGCGTCCGGACAATGCCCAGCCCGGCTTGCGTTGCATGCTGCGCATCGTGCAGATTCCCGGCGGCGACGTGATCGGTGTGCAGTTGCTAAATCCGTGCAACGCCGATCCGCTCACGCGCGCCTCGATCGAACAGGCGGTCAAGCGCGCCGCGCCGCTGCCGTACAAGGGCTACGAAAAGGCGTTCCAGCGCGAAATCGATTTCAATTTCACCTACGACGGATGAATCCTGCCATGACTCAACGGATTTTTGCCAGACTCCTCGCCGCACTCGTCCTGATGCTGACCGCTACCACGCTGCTCGCCCAAGGTCTGAGCGGCGATGTGCCGACCATCGACATCAAGAATGGCACCGCCTCGGCCACGCCGATCGCGGTGATCCCGTTCGCCTTCGAGGGCGCCGGCTTGCCGCCGGATACCGACGTCGCCGCCGTGATCGGTAACGATCTGAACCGCTGCGGCCAGTTCCGCAGCCTGCCCAAGAACGACATCGTCGAATACCCAACGCGCGGCAGCGAGATCAAGTATCCGACCTGGAACCTGCTCAAGCAGGCCTACATCCTGGTGGGTCGCCAGATCGAGAATCCCGGCGGCGACATTCGCGTCGAATTCGAGCTGTACGACGTGGCCAAACAGCAGCAGCTGCTCGCGTTGGCGATCACCGGCCAGCGCACCGGTCTGCGCGACGTGGCGCACCAGATCGCCGACCTCGTCTACGAGAAGATCACCGGCGTGCGCGGCGCGTTCTGGACGCGCATCGCCTACGTCACCGCGACCGGTACCGGCAACAATATCCAGTACGCGCTGATGGTGGCCGATTCGGACGGCTACAACCCGCAGACCGTGGTGCGCTCGCGCGAGCCGCTGCTGTCGCCGGCGTGGTCGCCGGACGGCACCAAATTGGCCTACGTTTCGTTCGAGCGCGGTGATTCCTCGATCTACATCCAGGAAATTGCCACCGGGGCGCGTGAAGTGATATCCGCACGCAAAGGCATCAACGGGGCGCCCGCCTTCTCGCCGGATGGCACCCGGCTGGCCATGACGCTTTCCTTTGCCGGTCATCCCAACATTTACACGATGGATCTGGCCAGCCACCAGCTCACCCAACTCACGCGCGGTTTCGCGATCGACACCGAGCCCAAATGGATGCCCGACGGACAGAGCCTCGTTTTCACCTCCGATCGTTCAGGAAAACCTCAGCTTTACCAGATTCCCGCATCCGGCGGCGCCGCCACGCGCATCACCTTCCAGGGCGACTACAACGCGAATGCCTCCATCGCCTGGGATGGCAAGCACATCGCTATGGTGCAGGGCAACGGAAATGTGTATCGTATTGCGGTTCTGGACAAGACCACGGGCGACTCGAAGCCGATTTCGGTCGGCAGTCTGGACGATCATCCGAGCTACGCCCCGAACGGAAGCATGCTGCTGTACACCGCGACCGAAGGACCCCGCGACGTGCTGTACGCGGTATCGGCCAACGGCAGGGTAAGGCAGCGCCTGGTGCTGGCGGACGGCGACGTGCGCGAACCGGCATGGTCGCCTTACCGTCAGCGCGGGCAGTGATTCCGCCGTAGCAGGCGGATAGTTGTTATCCAATCAACATCTGAAAAGAGGCCAAAAAATGAAACTCCCGATTCGAGTCATCCTGACGGCTGTGGTCGCGGGCGCCGCCCTGGCGGCCTGTGCCACCAAGTCCACCAAGCCACCGGTGGCGCAAACCGCTCCGCAGGCTGCGGCGCAGCCGGAAAACAACGGCGGCAAGTACACCGTCGAGAGCCTGGACACCGATTCCTGCCTGCGCCAGCGCGTGGTCTACTTCGACTTCGACAAGAGCGAGATCAAGCCGGAATTCCAGGCCCAGATTGCCTGCCATGCCGCGTATTTGCGCCAGTTCCCCGGCGCGCGCGTAACCCTGGAAGGCAACGCCGACGAACGCGGTACGCGTGAATACAACCTCGGCCTCGGCGAACGCCGCGGCAACGCCGTGGACAGCGCGCTCGTCGCCGCCGGCGCCTCGGCCAGCCAGCTCAATGTCGTCAGCTACGGCGAAGAGCGTCCGGTGTGCAAGGAGCACAACGAAGCCTGCTGGCAGAAGAACCGCCGCGTCGATATCGTCTACACGGCCAAGCAATAAGCAGCGATGCGCAGTTTGCGCTTGATGCTGGCGATTCCGGCGGCGGCCCTGGTGGCCGCCGCCGTGTTCGCGCTGCCCGCGCATGCGCAACGGCTGAGTCTTGCCGAGCGCGTGGCCAAGCTCGAATCCGAACAAGGCCAGGGCGGAGCGCAGGCCAACATCGAACTGGTCAACCAGATCAACGCTTTGCAGTCGCAATTGCAGAATCTGCAAGGCCAGATCGAGGAATTGCGCCATCAGCTCGATGAGCTCAAGAGCCACAACAAGGATCAGTACATCGATCTGGATTCGCGCATCGGCCGTCTGGAAGGGCGCAATCCGGCGTCGGCTCCGGCTGCCGCCGGTGCCGCCAACCCGAACGGCGCCACGATGCAGGACGTGCAACTGGGCAATCCGCAAGCCGCACAGGCGCCTGTGCCAGCCGCGGCTCCGGTGGCTGCTCCCAGCCAGATTCCGCAAGCGCCGGTCCAGGCTGCGATGACGCCGGATGCCAATGCCGCCGCACCCGCTGCTGCGCAGGATCCGAAATCGGCCTACGACGCCGCGTTCGGCGCGCTCAAGGATGGCCGCTACGCCGAGTCGGCGCGTCTGTTCCAGGCCTTCATTGCCCAGTATCCGAACGACGAGCTGACGCCGAATGCCTACTACTGGCTGGGCGAAAGCTATTACGTCACCCAGAATTACCCGGTATCGCTGGATACCTTCCGCAAGCTGCTCGCGCAGTTCCCGAACAGCCAGAAGGCGCCCGACGCACTGCTCAAAGTCGGCTATTGCCAGTACGAGATGAAACAGTGGGATCAGGCGCAGGCCACGTTGAATCAAGTCGTCGCGCAGTATCCCAACACGACCGTCGCCAATCTGGCGCAGGGTCGCTTGCGGGCGCTGAAAATCGAAGCCCAACGTTAGGCGTCGAATGTCCGATACCGATCCGGCCGGGCGTCTGCGCGTCACCGAGATTTTCCATTCCCTGCAAGGCGAGGCGCGCGACGCTGGCCGGCCCACGGTATTCGTGCGCCTGACCGGTTGTCCGCTGCGCTGCGTGTGGTGCGACACCGAATACGCCTTCCAGGGCGGGCTATGGCGCGCCATCGACACCATTGTGGAAGAAGTAGCAAAGTATAAAACGCGCCATGTCTGCGTCACCGGTGGCGAGCCGCTGGCGCAAAAGCGCTGCCTCGACCTGCTTGCGCGCCTGTGCGATGCCGGCTTCGCGGTGTCGCTGGAAACTTCGGGCGCGCTCGACGTGAGCGGCGTCGATCGGCGCGTGAGCCGCGTGATGGACCTGAAAGCGCCGGGTTCTGGTGAGTCCGCGCGCAACCTGTGGAGCAATCTCGATGCGCTGAGCGCACACGACCAGATCAAGTTCGTGCTCGCTGACCGTACCGATTACGATTGGGCCTGCGCCGTGCTGCGCGAACGCGAACTCCCCAAGCGCTGCGACGTCCTGTTCTCGCCGGTGTGGGGCAAGCTCGCGCCACGTGATCTGGCGCAGTGGATACTCGACGATCGTCTGCCGGTGCGCATGCAGGTGCAGTTGCACAAGATCCTGTGGGGTGAGGAGAAGGGACGATGAAACGTGCCGTCGTCCTCGTCTCCGGCGGCATGGATTCGGCCGTGACGCTGGCGCTCGCGCGCGAACAAGGTTTCGACTGCCACGCCTTGAGCGTCGATTACGGCCAGCGTCACGCGTCCGAATTGCAGGCCGCAGAGCGCGTTGCACATGCGCTCAAAGCGGTTGAACACAAGACCGTGCACGTGGACTTGCGCAGCATCGGCGGCTCGGCGCTGACCGCCGATATCGCCGTGCCCGAGCAAGGCGGCAGTGGCATTCCGATCACCTACGTGCCCGCGCGCAACACCATCATGTTGTCCGTTGCCTTGGGCTGGGCCGAGGTACTCGGCGCGCAGGACATTTTCTGCGGTGTCAACGCGGTCGATTATTCCGGCTATCCGGATTGCCGCCCGGAATTCATCGCCGCGTTCGAGCGCCTCGCGAACCTTGCCACCAAGGCCGGCATCGAAGGCAACGCGCTGCGCATGCATGCGCCGCTGATCCGCATGAGCAAGGCGCAGATCGTCGCCGAAGGCGCGCGTCTGGGCGTCGACTTCGCGGCGACGGTGTCGTGCTACCAGGCGGATGCGGAAGGTTGCGCCTGCGGCCATTGCGATGCTTGCCGCCTGCGTGCACAAGGATTCAGCGATGCCGGCGTTGCCGATCCAACGCGCTACCGTTAAACTGCGCGCCCTCCCCCTCAACCCTTGCCCTCTCCCTCAGGCGGGAGAAGGGGAGTGAAAGTCGCGCTTCGCGCGACCGCGTTGTCTGATTCAAGCGGGGCCGTTAGCTCAGCGGTAGAGCAGTAGACTTTTAATCTATTGGTCGGTGGTTCGATCCCACCACGGCCCACCACATAGCCGGCGATTCAAGTCCCGCTCATGCCGCCAATCCACGTCTGGCGCACATTGAAATCCGCATCCAGCGCGACGAGATCGGCGGCAAAGCCCGGCGCGATGCGGCCGTGGGTGTTTTCCAATCCGAGGAACGCAGCCGGGTAAGTCGTTGCCATGCGCAGTGCTTCGTCGGCCGACACGCCGAGCAAGGAAATCGCGTTGCGCACTGCGCTGGCCATGTCCAAGGCAGACCCTGCGAGCACGCCATCGGCATTGGTGCATTTGCCGTCGCGGCAGGTGATGGTTTCGCCATTGAGCGTGAATCGTTCGTTGTCCGATCCAACCGGCGGCATGGCATCGGTGACGAGGAAAATCTTTCCGCGTGGTTTGGCGGCGAGTGCAATGCGCAGCGCGGCGGGATGCACATGATGGCCGTCGGCAATGATGCCGCACCAGCTTGCGCGGTCTTCGAGCGCCGCGCCGACCACGCCCGGTTCGCGGCTTTGCAGTGGCGTCATCGCGTTGAACAGGTGCGTGAATCCGCGCACGCCGGCATCCAGCGCCGCGCGGGTCTGCGCGTAGGTTGCCGCCGTGTGACCGGCTGCGAGAATCACGCCGCGCGCGGCGAGGGCGTGCAGGATTTCCGGCGGCGCCTGTTCGGGCGCCACGGTCAGCAGGATTCTGCCGGCGTCCGTGGCGGCGATCAGATCGATGTCCGCTGCCGTCGGTATCCGGAACTTGCCCGCATCGTGGATGCCGCGGCGCTGCGGTGCGAGGAACGGGCCCTCCAGATGAATGCCGAGTATTCCCGGTACACGCTGCCGCATCGCCTCACGCACGGCGCCTATGGCCGCGCGCATCACGCCGATATCGTCGCTGATCAGGGTCGGAAGCAGGCCCGTGGTGCCGAAGCGCCGATGCGCTGCGGCAATGCGACGGATGGTCTCGACGCTCGGCGCGTCGTTGAAAAGCGCACCTCCGCCGCCGTTGACCTGGCAGTCGATGAAGCCCGGTCCGAGCGTGAGTCCATGCAGGTCGTGGACTTGCGCCGCACGCAGGCGCAGATCGGTCGACGTGACGATATCGACGATGCGCGCGCCGTCGATCAGTACCACCGCAGCGTCGGCGAAACCGCCGTCGAGCAGCACACGGGCGTTGGTCAGCGCGGTGAGCATCACAGCGTCTCCGTCACCTTGCGCAGATGCGGCGGCACATCCGGGTTCAGGCCGCGACGCAGTGAGAGTGCGCTGGCAGCGCGGTAGAAACTCTGTATCTCCAGCAACGGAGTGCAGGCCGGATGTGCGGACTCGGGCACGGGCAACGGATCGGCGTCGTCGCCGGGCGCGGCAACGAACACGCGTGCGCCGCGTTCACGGAATTCGCGCGCGAGCGCGAGCGTGCCTTCGCGCGTGTCGTCGCGCTGGCCGAAAAACAGCACGGGGAAGTCCGTGCCGACAAGGGCCATCGGCCCATGCCGCACCTCGGCCGCGCTGAATGCCTCGGCGTGCAGCGCACAGGTTTCCTTGAACTTGAGCGCGGCTTCCAGCGCCGTGCCGAAGCCGAAGCCGCGACCGATGACGAACAGGTTGCGTGCATCGGCCAACCCGTCGACGAGTGGCGACCAGTCCAGATCCCAGCCGCGGGCGAGTCCGTCGGGAACCGCAAACAGGGCGTCGAGCAGGGCGGCGTCATCGCGCCAGCGCGCGGCCAGATGCAGAATGGCGGCGAGTGTACAAATATAACTTTTCGTCGCCGCCACGCTGGTTTCTGTTCCGGCGTGCAGGGGGATGACGGTTTCGGCAATCCCCGCCAGTGGCGAATCGGCGCGATTGACCAGCGCGATCACGCGCGCGCCGGCTGCACGCGCGGCTTGCGCGTGGCGCACCAGATCCGGACTCTGGCCGGATTGTGAGATCGCCAGATACAGCGCGCCTTCCAGGTTCTGGTGAGCGGCGTAGACCGAACTGACCGAGGGCGAGGCGGATGCCGTGAACAGTCCGACCTGCGTTTCGAAAACGTACTTGGCGAAGGTCGCGGCATGATCCGAACTGCCGCGCGCACAGGTGACGATGAAGCGCGGCGGCTGCGCGTGCAGTGACTGTGCGAGCGCGGCGACGATGGCGTCATTGGCGGCGAGTTGGCGCGCGACGGCAACATGCGACTCTTGTGCCTCGGTAGCCATGCGCGTTTGCGTCGTCGCAGCGCTCATGGCGGTGTTTCCGCATGCAGTTCGGCGACGAAATCGTAGGCGTCGCCGCGGTAGATGGACGAAGTGAGCTCGACGACGCGGCCGTCGGCGAGGAAGGCGCGGCGCTCGATCGCAAGCGCCGGACTGCCCACCGGCATTTGCAACAACTGCGCTTGTGCCGGATCGAGCGCGACGGCGCGCAAGCGCTGCAACGCGCGCACCGGCCGGCAACCGAGCTTTTCCAGCGCGTCGTACAGGGACTGCTTGACCAGTTTCGGATCGCGCAGCACGGCTTGCGGCACGGATGTGTCTTCGAGCGCGAGCGGCGTGGCGCCCGCAAAACGCAGGCGGCGCAGACGCACCACACGCGCGCCGGGCGAAAGATGCAGGGCCAGCGCCTCGGCCGGTGAAACTTGGCCAACATTGCGCTCGAGAAAACGCACACGCGGCTTGATGCCGCGCGCGCGCAAGTCGTCGGTGAAGCCGGTGAGGCGCGAGAACGACTTGATGATGCGTTCGGCGACGAAGGTGCCGGCGCCCTGACGCTGGGTCAGGATTCCGTCGTCGACGAGGCCGGCGATGGCCTTGCGCACGGTCACACGCGACAGCACGAGTTGTTTCGCCAGCTCACGCTCGCCGGGCAGCGCCTGGCCGGGCTGCAGGCCGCCGCTTTCGAGCGTGGCAAGCAGCGCCTGACGCAGGCGCATGTAGTTCAGCGCCCGCGAACCATCTTGCCGATCGAGGCGGCGGAACTGGGAGAGCAGATCGGAAGCCATGCCGTGAGCGTACCACCTGCATACCACTTCTGGCAATCGTTGATAATATACGCAGAAATTGCATCTTGTGGTATGAAAGTGGTATTCTTTTGACACATGTCTTGGCGAACGAGGTGACGCATGGGTGCAAGCCCGGCGGTGGAGGATTTCGATCTGGCGATCTTCGGCGGCACGGGCGATCTTGCCTTGCGCAAGTTGCTGCCGGCCTTGTACCACCGCTTCGCCGACGGCCAGATCAGTGCTGCCAGCCGCATCATCGGCGTCGCGCGCGATGCGATGAACGACGACGAATACCGCCTCCGCGTACACCAGGGTCTGGCCGGCACGGCACACGGCGATGAGGACGCGCTCGATCGCTTCGTGGCGTTGCTCGGCTATCAGGCGCTGGACGCAACGCTTGATCGCGACTGGGACGCCTTCGCCCGGCGCCTCGATACTTCGGTCGGACGCGTGCGGGTTTTCTATCTCGCCACGGCGGCGGATCTGTTCGTGCCGATTTGCGAACGCCTGCGCCAGCTCGGCCTGACCGCCGGCAAGGCGCGCGTGGTGGTGGAAAAACCGATCGGCCGCGACCTCGCCAGCGCCGCCGCGATCAACGACGCGATCGGACGCACATTTGCCGAAAACCAGACCTTCCGCATCGATCATTACCTGGGCAAGGAAACGGTGCAGAACCTGCTCGCGCTGCGCTTTGGCAACGCGTTGTTCGAGCCGTTGTGGCGCGCCGAGCATATCGATCACGTGCAGATAACCGTCGCCGAAACCATCGGCGTCGAACGGCGCGCCGCGTTTTACGCGGGGGCCGGCGCGCTGCGCGACATGCTGCAGAACCATCTGTTGCAATTGCTGTGCATGGTGGCGATGGAGCCGCCGGTTTCGCTGGAACCCGATGCGGTGCGCGATGAGAAGCTCAAGGTGCTGCGCGCGCTGCGCCCGCTCGGCGCCGATGCCGCGCGTCTGAGCGTGCGCGGCCAATACCGCGCCGGCGCGATCGGCACCGAACCGGTGCCCGGTTACGACGAGGAAAACGGCGGCGGCCACGCGCATACCGAAACCTTCGTCGCGCTCAAGGCCGAGGTCGCGAACTGGCGCTGGTCGGGCGTGCCGTTTTATCTGCGCACCGGCAAGCGACTCGCCTCGCGCGTATCGGAAATCGTGATCGCGTTTCGCAAGATTCCGCACTCGATCTTCGCCGCGAATGCCGGTCCGATCGCGCCGAACGAACTGGTGTTGCGCCTGCAGCCCGACGAGGGCGTCAAACTCTGGCTGATGATCAAGTATCCCGGTCCGGGCGGGTTGCGCCTGCGCCGCGTACCGCTGGACATGAGTTTCGCGCAGGCGTTCGGCGTGCGCCATGCCGATGCCTACGAGCGTCTGCTGATGGACGTCGTGCGCGGCAATCCCACCTTGTTCATGCGCCGCGACGAAGTGGAAGCGGCCTGGCGCTGGATCGATCCGATCCTCGAAGCCTGGGCCGAGACCGACGAGACGCCAAAACCTTATGCGGCCGGCACCTGGGGACCCAGCGCCGCGGTCGCGCTGATCGAGCGCGACGGGCGTACCTGGCATGAGGATGCGGAAGCGTGAGCATCGCGGTGGACATGCGCGTATTCTCGGATGCGAATGCACAGGCCGAAGCGCTGGCCGCGGCGGTGGGGACGTGCTTGCGCGCGGCGATCGCCGCACGCGGCGGCGCGTGGCTTGCCGTTCCCGGCGGCGTAACGCCGAGGAAATTCCTCGGAATGCTCGCGCAACAGAAATTGGACTGGGCGCGCGTGAGCGTAACGTTGACCGATGAACGCTGCGTCGCCGCGGACGATGCGCGCTCCAACGAAGGTATGCTGCGCCAAGTTCTGATCGCACCCACGCAGGCGCGATTCGCACCGTTGCAATCCGCAGTGCCGCGGCCGTTCGATGCCGTGGTCCTCGGCATGGGCGCGGACGGACATTGCGCGTCCTTGTTCGTCGACGGCGACAACATCGCCACCGCGCTGCGCGCCGATGCGCCAGAATCGACCATGCCCATGCGCTCGCCGAGCGTGCCGGAAGCGCGCGTCACCCTGACACTTGCCGCGCTCGTGCATACGCGCGGGTTGTTCGTACTGATCCGGGGCGAGGAAAAACGGCGTACGCTGGAATCCGCGCTGCGTGGCGCGGAGCCGCTCACGCATGCGCCGATCCGTGCCGTGCTGGAGAACGCGCCGGTCGCCCCGCAAATTTACTGGTGTCCGTAATGTCGCGAGAGATGCCGTCATGCCGTTAAATCCCGTTGTCGCCGAGGTCACTGGACGCATCGCCGAACGCAGCCACGATTCGCGCGCGCGATTTCTGCAACGGATCGGTGAGGCGCGCGGCCAAGGTCCGCAACGTGGGCATTTGTCGTGCAGCAACCTGGCGCATGGCTTCGCGGCTTGCAATGCCGCGGACAAGTCCGCGTTGCGCGGCACGGCGACGCCGAACATCGCCATCGTCACCGCCTACAACGACATGCTCTCCGCACATCAGCCTTATGAGCCGTATCCGGAACTCATTCGCGCTGCGGCGCGCGCCATCGGCGCCACCGCCCAGGTGGCTGGCGGCGTGCCCGCGATGTGCGACGGCGTGACCCAGGGCCGCGCCGGCATGGAACTGTCGCTGTTCTCGCGCGATGTGATCGCGCTGGCGGCGGCGGTGGCGCTGTCGCACGACATGTACGATGCCGTATTGATGCTCGGCATATGCGACAAGATAGTGCCGGGCCTGTTGATTGCTGCGCTCACGTTCGGTCATTTGCCGGCGATATTCGTGCCGGCGGGACCGATGCCGAGCGGGCTCGGCAATGAGGAAAAATCCAGAATTAGACAATTATACGCGGAAGGCAAGGCCAGCCGCGAGCAACTGCTTGACGTCGAGGCACGTGCCTACCATGCGCCCGGCACCTGCACGTTCTACGGCACCGCAAACTCGAATCAGATGCTGATGGAAATCATGGGCCTGCACCTGCCCGGCGCGAGTTTCGTGCATCCGAACACGCCGTTGCGCGAGGCGCTCACCGTCGAAGCGGTGCGGCACGCCGCAGGAATCACGGCGCTGGGCGAACACTACCTGCCGGTCGGTCATGTCATCGACGAACGCGCCATCGTCAACGGCGTGGTCGGCCTGCACGCGACCGGCGGCTCGACCAACCATCTGCTGCATCTGGTGGCGATCGCGCATGCCGCGGGCATAGATCTGCGCTGGGACGATTTCGATACCCTCTCGCACGCGGTGCCGCTGCTCGCGCGCGTATATCCGAACGGCAGCGCCGATGTGAATGCGTTCCACGCGGCCGGCGGCATGGGTTTCCTGATCGCGCAACTGCTCGATGCTGGCCTGCTGCATGCCGATATCCGCACCGTCAACGGCACCGGTCTCGACGCCTATCGCATCGAACCGCGCCTTGGCACGGATGGCGAAGTCGAGCGTGTGCCGGTCGCGGCTGCGAGCCGCGATGCGTCCGTGCTGCGTGGCGTGCGCGAACCGTTCCGCGCCGACGGCGGTCTGCGCCTGTTCGACGGCAATCTCGGACGCGCGGTCATCAAGGTCTCGGCCGTGCCGGAGGATCGCTGCAACGTCGAGGCGCCGGCGCTGGTGTTCGACGACCAGGACCAGGTGCGCGCGGCATTCGAGCGCGGCGAACTGGAACGCGATGTCGTCGTCGTGGTGCGCTTCCAGGGTCCGCGCGCGAATGGCATGCCGGAATTGCACAAGCTCACGCCGCTGCTGGGCGTGTTGCAGAATCGCGGCCATCGTGTGGCATTGGTCACGGATGGGCGCATGTCCGGTGCGTCCGGGCGCGTACCGGCGGCGATCCACGTCACCCCCGAAGCGGCGGCAGGCGGCAACATCGGCAAAATCCGCGACGGCGACATCGTTCGCCTCGATGCCACGGCCGGCGTGCTGGAGTTGAAGGTCGACGCTGCGGCGCTCGCGGCACGCACACCCGCACAGATGGATCCCGGCGCGCACAACCACGGCTTCGGACGCGAACTGTTCGCGCGCTTCCGCGCCGCTGCGAGCTCCGCCGATACCGGCGCACGTTTCTTCGGAGACGCCGCATGAACGCATCCATGCCGCATAAGCAGGAACGTCTGCAAGCGATTCTGGCGCCGGCGCCGGTCGTCGCCGTGGTGACCATCGACGATGCCGGCGTGGCGGTAGCGCTGGCGCAAGCACTGATCGACGGCGGTATCGGCGCGATTGAAATCACCCTGCGCACGCCGGCAGCACTCGATGCCATCCGCGCAATCGCACGCGATGTTCCGCAGGCCGCGGTTGGTGCCGGCACCGTGCTGTCGGCCACGGATCTGCACGCCGCTGCGGCCGCAGGCGCGAGATTTGCCGTATCGCCGGGCGCGTCGTCCGCCTTGCTCGATGCGGCCGATACATCCACGCTGCCGCTGCTGCCGGGGGCGGCCACGGCAAGCGAAGCGATGCGGCTTTCCGAGCGCGGTTATTGCCTGCAGAAATTCTTTCCTGCCGAGCCGGCAGGTGGCGTGGAATACCTGCGTGCCCTGGCCGGGCCGCTGCCGCACATCTGTTTCTGCCCGACCGGCGGCATTCGTGTGGACAACGCCGCAGCCTATCTGCGACTGCCGAACGTCGCCTGCGTGGGCGGTTCATGGCTGACGCCGCCGGCGCTGGTGCGTGCGCAAGACTGGCCGGCGGTTACGGCGCTGGCGCGTGCGGCGGCGGCGCTGCGCGGTTAGAGCGGATTCCACAATATCCGTTCGCCCTGGCGTAGCGCCGCAGGCGCGAAGTCGAAGGGCCACGACCCCGGTGTTTCGACTTCGCGAAGCTGCGCTTCACTACGCTCAACACGAACGGTTCTCTATTCCGAGAGAAACGAGGTCTAGTTCCCGGATGGCGGCACGCGCACCCGCGCCGTCGAATCGCGGATCACCAGTTGCGGGCTGAAGCCCTTGTTGCCATGCGGTGCATCATCGCTGTGCTCGAGCGTGGCGAGCAGCAGCAAGGTGGCATGGCGCGCGATTTCTTCGGTCGCTTGCTTGGCCGTTGTCAGCGCCGGCCAGGATTGCTTGGAGAACGGACTGTCCTCGAAGCCGGCGATGGACAGATCCCAGGGCACGTCCATGCCGGCGGCCTTGGCCGCGGCGAGTACACCGGCGGCAATTTCGTCGTTCGATCCGAAAATCGCGGTGGGTCGATCCTTCAGCGCGAAGAGTTTGCGCGCGCCGCGAAAGCCGTCGTCGAAGGAATAATCGCCCGGCACGATCAGTTTCTTGTCCGGCGCGATTGCATAGTCCTTGAGCGCGGCCTCGTAGCCCTTGAAGCGTTCCGGACTGGAACGATGCGATTCGCCGCCCCACAGGAAACCGATGCGGGTGTGGCCGAGCTGGATCAGGTGCTCGGTAATGTCGTAGGCCGCGTCGCGGTCGTCGACGAACACGCACGGATGGCCGTCGCGCGGATCCTCGGCGGCGGAAATGATGCGCACGAAGGCGATGTTGTCCGCGGCCAGGTGCTCGATCAGCTCGCGGCGCTCGGACATCGGCGGTGCAAGCACGAGTCCGGCCAGGCGTGCGTTGCGCACCAGCGCGGAAAGTTCTTCGGCCAGGCGCGGCGAGGTGGAATTGCACGGATGGATCTGCAGGCCGTAGCCGGTTTCACGGCAAACCGACAGCACGCCGCTTTGCAGACTGATCACATAGTAGGGATTCGGGTTGTCGTAGACCAGGCCCAGCGCGTACGACTTGGCGCTGCGCAGGCTGCGCGCGGACTGATCCGGCTGGTAATTCAATTCCGCGACCGCGCGCAACACCTTCGCACGCGTGCGCTCGAGCACGCCCGGTTCGTTGTTGATCACGCGCGAGACCGTTTTCAGCGAAACGCGCGCGCGCCGGGCGACGTCCTTGATGGTGGGCTTTCGCATCTGCGCTCCAGGCTCCTGTGTGGCGTGCGTCGCGCTTCAGCCGCGCGTGCCGGGAGCGCCCGCGCGGAATCCCTGCAGCGCATAGTAAAGGATGTAGGCATAGCACGGCAGCATGATCGCGCAGAATACGAGCTGGAAGTTTCCCGGCGTTTTCAGATGTGCGAACAGTTGCGGAATGATCGCGCCGCCGGCGATGCCCATGATCAGTAAGGCCGAACCCAATTCGGTGTGCCGGCCCAGACCGCGGATCGCAAGCGGGAAGATCGCCGGCCACATCATCGCATTGGCGAAACCGAGCGCGGCGACGAAGCCGACCGATGCGTAATCGCGGGTGAAGTAGGCGGCAGCGCAGAAGACCAGGCCGAGCACGGCGGAGAAGGCGAGGTAGGCCTGCTGCGAGACGAGGCGTGGAATCAGCAGCAATCCTGCGCCATAGCCGATCAGCATCGCCGTCAGCGTGAACGCGGTGAAGAACTTGGTTTGATCCAGCGGCAGATGGAAGCCCTGGCCGTAAGTTCCGATCGCATCGCCTGCCATCACTTCCACGCCGACGTAGACGAACAGGCACAGCACGCCCAGCCACAGATGCGGATAGGCGAAGACGCTGCGGCGATCCGCATGCTTGCCGCCGGCATCGGCGTTGGCCGTGCGCGCATCGATTTCGGGCAGCACCGAACGCAGAATCCCCACGCCCAGCAGCGCCAGCAGTCCGGCCATGAGCATGTAGGGCATGTGCACTTTCGCCGCGAATTCGTCGAGCAGTGCCTGTTTGTCGGCACCGCTGGCGGCGGCCACCTTGTCGGCGAATCCGCCGATGTCGCGCAGCACGAACAGGCCGAGCAGGATCGGCGCCACGATGCCGGCGAACTTGTTGCAGATGCCCATGAACGCGATGCGTTGCGCCGCGCTCTCGATCGGGCCGAGGATGCTGATGTAGGGATTGGCGGCGGTTTGCAGCAGTGCGAGCCCGGCGCCGATCACGAACAGGCCGGCGAGCGCGCCGGGATAGATGCGCAGGGTTGCAAACTGGCCGAACACGGCCGCGCCGACCGCCATCACGAACAGACCCAGCGCCATGCCGCGCTTCATGCCTGTGCGCGCCAGGATCCACGAGGCGGGCAGGGCGAGGAAGAAATACGACAGATAGAACGCCATCGGCACCAGGAATGCGTTGACGTCATCAAGGTCGAAGGCAAGCTTGACGTAGGTGATCAGCGGGCCGTTGAGCCAAGTCACGAAACCGAAGATGAAAAACAGGATGCCGATCGTGATGGTTGCCGCAAAATAGCGTGGTGGGGCAGCGGCGGAATCGATTGCGTTCATGGTTAATCTCCGAATGGCCGGATGTGCGCGTATGTGGCGATTGTTGCACAACGTTGTCATCCGTTGGCGAATATCTGCCGGTTTCCAGCTCATCAATCTGCGCAAATTCGATGGGAAGCGTGTCTACAAACCGATGCCGCGGTGCGTCATTCGGATTCGCGTTGCGCAGCCGAATATGCCTCTATTTCGGCGAAAAATGCGTTTGTTGTGCGATCACTGACATGACGCAATGCGACATGATTCAGGTCCGTTGAAGTATTTGTTGACAACGTTGTCATCAATTTGCAGACTCGCGCCGCATCGATGGGCAGGTGAAGGCCATGCAACCGTGGGAGAAGGCATGACGCCAGCGGCACAAGCGGAAGCGCAACGGTTCGCGCGCACGCACGGCGGTGCCGTGCTCGCTGCCGATGTCGGCGGTACCTATGCGCGGGTCGGCGTCGTGCGCTACGGCGCGGGCGTACCCGCGGTTTCGGGCTACCGCAAATACCGCTGCGCCGACTATCCGACGCTCACCGCCATCTTCGAGGATTTTCTCGGCGGGCAGGACCGCACCGAGGTCACGCGCGGCGCCATTGCCTGCGCCGGCTATGTGCTGGACGACGGCGTGATCAATGCGAACCTGCCGTGGCCGGTTTCGCTGAAACAGATTCGCGCCGATCTCGGGTTGGCGGATCTGCGCGTCGTCAACGATTTCACCGCGATCGCGTTCGCGACCGCCCACGTGACGGAGCGAGACGTCACACCGGTGGCGGTCGCGGCCGAGCCGATCGCCGGACCCGTGCTGGTCGTGGGACCGGGCACCGGTCTGGGTGCGGCCGTGCGCATTCCCGGCACGCGATCGTCGGTGATTCTTTCCACCGAGGCCGGACAGGCGGCGTTGACCGCGTCCACGGCGCTCGAAATCGACGTGCTGAGCCTGCTGCTCGCCGAGCGCGCGCATGTGCCGACGGAACAGATCCTGTCCGGACCCGGTTTGGCCAACCTCTACGCCGGGCTTGGCCGGCTGCGCGGAATACGGACTGCGGAGCGCTCGCCGCCCGAAATCGCCGACGCGGCCTTGGCCGGAGCGGATTCGCTGGCACGCGAGACTCTGCAGACGTTCTGTGGGTGGCTGGGCAGCGTTGTCGGCAATCTGGTCATGCTTTACGGCGCGCAGGGCGGCGTGTACCTGGCCGGCGGCATCCTGCCGCAAATACGCGAATTCCTGTTGCGCAGCGACTTCGTCGCGCGGTTTCGCGACAAGGGCGCGATGCGGCCGATGCTCGAGCGCGTGCCGGTGAATCTGATCGAGCATGGCCAGCTCGGCGTGCTCGGTGCCGCCGGCTGGTTCCTCGAAAACCAGGCACCGCCCGGTTGAACGCATCGAAACAGGCACTACACGCACTACGAAAGCGAACGCAGCACGACATCGAACCAACTCACTCACGTCCCGGAGGAGACCATCATGAAATACCGCAAGAACATCCTGACGGCGAGCATTCTCGCCAGCCTGTTCCTCGTTGCCGCGGCGCACGCGCAGGATGCCGCTGAAACGGCGTCCGCAGCAAACGGCGCGGGCGCTTCGCCACCCGCTGCGCAGACACTGCTGGCGCAAAACGACACCAGTGGCGGCAAGGACAATTCCAACGCCCAGGAACTGGGTACAGTCGAGGTCACCGGCATCCGCGAAAGCCTGAAGAAATCGCTGGAGAAGAAGCGCGATGCCGATGCGATCATCGACGCGATCACTGCCGAGGACATCGGCAAGTTCCCGGCGACCAACGTGGCCGAGGCGCTCTCGCAGATTCCCGGCGTGACCATCGACCGCGCCCTCGGCGCGACCCAGCGCGTGAGCATCGACGGCACCGATCCCAGCCTGAATCTGAGTTTCCTCGACGGCCACCCGGTGGCGCAGGCGATCTGGCAGTACGGCGATTCGCCGAATCGCGGCTTCAATTTCTCGCTGCTGGCGCCGGAAGTGCTCGGCTCTCTTGAAGTATACAAGACCCCCGAAGCGCGCCTGCCCGAAGGCAGCCTCGGCGGCACCATCCTGATGCACACGATCCAGCCGCTGGATGTGGCCAGCGGCCTGATCAGCGGCTCGGTCGGCTACAACTACAACGACATGGTTTCCGACGGGAAACCCGATGCCTCGGTGTTCTACAACTGGAAGAGCGACGACCATACCTTCGGCATCGACGTATCCGCGCAGCACTACGAGCAGTTGACCGACCGCCAGGGCGAGGAGATTTTCGGCTATCACCCGGTCTCGGACTACGCGGCCAGCAATCCGGCGATCGCCGCGCAAGTGGCTTCCGGCGCGATCAAGGCCACCGACATGGTGCCTGACGAGATCAACGCGGCGAACTTCCAGCAAACCGAGAAGCGCGACAGCGTGCTGGCCAACATCCAGTGGAAGCCGACCGACCGCATCGATACCACGCTCAGCCTGCTCTACATGCGCGACAACCTCGACAACTACAACCAGTCGATGTACCCGTTCTGGCACTGGACCGCCGGCACGATTGCCGGAGTGACCGGTTTCACCGAGGGCTCGGGCGGTGTCATCAGCGGTGGGCACAGTTGCGACGTTTCCACCACCGCATCCTGCCCCGGACTGGGCGCGGTGATCTTCGACAACAATGCACGCACGGCCGTGATCAAGACCCGCGGCGCCGACTGGAAGGCGTCCTACCGCGGCGACGGCTGGAAACTCAGCGGTCAGACCGGCGTGAGCACATCGCACGACGATCTCACCCAGGCGTTCATCGAGCCGGTGTATTTCGGCGGCTATACCTGGGACATCAACCATGGTTTCAATTTCGACAATCCGGCCGCCGCGCAAAATCCTGCAAACTGGTCCGGCTATTACTTCAACGGCAACTACGCCGACATTCCGTACGCAGCGCGCGACAATTACACGCAGTTCGATTTCAGCAAGGATCTGGGCGGATTCTTCAACCAACTGCTGCTGGGCGTGCGTTTCACCAAGCACACGGAAAGCCAGAACAGTTACGACGTGTGGAGCGGTGGTGTGCAGGCCGGCAGCATCGCCAACGTGGGCGCCGGCGGCCTGACCGATCTTTCCGGCCTGGGCAGCCTCGGCTTCTGGCCGGGTGCCGTCAATCACGTGCAGCCGAGCAATGGCCAGACCGTGATCAACTGGGTGCTGGGCAGCCCGCATCTGTTCGATCCGCAATACCTGTATCTGCCGTATCTGTTCCAGAACGAGTTCCAGGTTTCCCAGCATGGCGATGCGGCGTATGCGCAGATGAATTTCGGCAACGACAGCGTGCGCGGCAATTTCGGTTTGCGTTTCGTGCATACCTCGATCGACGAATCCGCCTATACGATCAACAACGTCAACATTGCCGACAGCACCTGGGGGACGACGACGAACACCCACAACAACGTGCTGCCCTCGTTCAACATCGCCTACGACCTGGCACCGGATGTGGTGCTGCGCGGCGCAGCCTCGCAGGTGATCGCATGGGCGCCGTTCAACCAGGAAACGCCGTACGTCTTCACCAACGATACGGTACTGACCGGCGGTGGCGGCAATCCGAACCTCGACCCGTACAAGTCGAACAACTTCGACGCCTCGCTGGAATGGTACTTTGCTCCGGAATCGGTACTGGCGGCTTCGGTGTTCTACAAAGACATCCGGAATTACATCGTGCAGGGCGTCGGCATCGAGCGTCTGTACAACTCGCTGATCGTGCTCAATCCGGCGGTTTATGCCGGCCTGACGGGCGGCAACTGCGACAGCAAGGGCTTCTGCGACTACAGCATCACCCGGCCCGAAAATGGCGGCAAGGCAAAAGCGAAGGGATTCACCATCAACTACCAGCAGCCGATCGGCGACACCGGCTTCGGCATTCGCGCGAACTACACTTATTCGGATGCCAACACCGCCAGCGGCGGCGCGCTGCCATACAATTCGAAGAACAGCTACAACGTTTCGCCCTACTACGACAAGGGTGCCTGGTCGTCCAGTCTGACCTACGGCTATCGCAGCAGCTATCTCGCCGGCGGTTACGTTGCCGGCGCGCCGGCAGAAACGGTGGACGGCTACAAGGAACTGGACGCGAACATCGCCTGGCGCTTCACCGATCATCTGTCGGTGAGTCTGGACGGACTGAATCTGCTCGATTCAACCTATCTGGGTTATCTGGGCAGCAAGAATGAGCCGATCGCCCGCTATAAATTCGGTCGCGAGTACATGGCCACCCTGCACTTCAAGTTCTGACGTTTCATTTGCGGCTCTCCAACCGGTTGCGGGTCGGGAATTCTCTCGACCCGCTTTTTTTTGGCATCATGAAAAAACCATGCGCGTGCTGATTTGCCTCCTGACGATCGTGTGCCTGTCCGCCTGCCAGCCGATGCGGCCGGCGCGGCTCTCGCCCATGCCGTCATTGATTCCGCAGCCGGTGAGCGTGGAGCGCGCGTCGAGCAGTTTCACCTTGCACGAAGGCGCGGTGTTGAACGTGCGTGCGCGCAACGCCGAGGCGCTGCGCACCGCCCGCCAGTTCGCCGCTCGGCTTGCGCGCGCGCGGGGGCTGCATCTGGACGTGCGACCGCTCGCGGATGCGGATGCGGATGCGGACGGCGGCATCGTATTCATTCTTGATGCAACCCACCTCATTCCCGGCGATCGGCTCGATGAAGGTTACGAGCTGTCGGTGTCGCCGCGGCGTATCAGGCTAGTCGCGCGCACTCCGCACGGTCTGTTCAACGGCAGCGTCACCCTGTGGCAACTGTTGACCGCGCGAATGCGATCACGGCATGCACTGGACGTACCGTGCCTGCATATCGTCGATTATCCGCGCTTTGCCTGGCGCGGCCTGATGCTCGATTCCGCGCGGCACTTCCAGTCGCCCGAGTTTGTGGAGAAGTTGATCGACGAGATGTCGTGGCACAAGCTCGACGTGCTGCACTGGCACCTGACCGACGATCAGGGCTGGCGTATACAAATCAAGAAATACCCGGAACTGACCGCGATCGGCGCCTGGCGCACGCCGGCATCCTTGCACGGCGGCGCGCCGCGCTACGGCGGTTTCTACACTCAGGACGAGATCCGCGACATCGTGCGTTACGCCGCCGCGCGCTACATCACCATCGTGCCCGAGATCGAAATGCCCGGTCACGCCCAGGCGGCGATCGCCGCGTATCCGCAACTCGGTGTCAGTGGCAAGCGGCCGCCGGTTTCGTCGGACTGGGGCGTGCACACGTACCTGTACAACGTCGAGGATTCCACATTCGATTTCCTGGAAAACGTGCTCACCGAGGTGATGGCACTTTTCCCCGGACCCTACATCCATGTCGGCGGCGACGAAGCGGCCAAGGACCAGTGGCAGGCGTCGGCGCAGGTGCAGCGGCGAATGCGCGAGCTCGGCATTTCCAGTACAGCCGCACTGCAAGGCTATTTCACCGCGCGCGTCGGCAAGTTCCTTGCCGCGCACGGACGCCGCCTGATCGGTTGGGACGAGATTTTGGATGGCGGCGTGCCGGCAAGTGCGACCGTGATGTCCTGGCGTGGCGAAGCCGGCGGCGTGGCCGCTGCGCGCCAGGGCCATGACGTGGTGATGGCACCATCGCCGCTGATGTACTTCGATCACGTGCAGAGCGCATTGCACGAGGAGCCGCCCGGACGTCCGGAGGTGGTGTCGTTGGCCGACGTTTATGCTTACGACCCGGTACCGCATGGTCTCGACGCCGCGCAGGCACGGCACGTGCTTGGCGCGCAGGCGAACCTGTGGACGGAATACATGGACACGCCGCAGCGCATCGAGCACGCGGCGTTTCCACGCGCGGCCGCGCTGGCCGAGGCGCTGTGGTCGCCGCGGTCGCGCCGCGACTGGCATGATTTCCTCGCGCGCCTGCCGCAACAATTCGCGCGCTACCGCGCGCTTGGCATTGCCTTCGCCGACAGCGCGTTCGCGCCGGACATCCGCGCCGTGGCCGGAAAGCAATCGGGGGCGGCGGAGGTGACGCTATCGAATCAGGCGCGGTACGGCGAAATCCGCTATACGCTTGACGGCAGCGCGCCGAAGGGGGATTCGTCTCGGTACACAACGCCACTGACCGTGAACCTGCCGGCAACTTTGCGCGTGGGCGTGTTCGATGCGCATGGCCTCGAACTGGCCGCTGCGCGCACGCTTGCATTGAACGACAGGTCGCTAATGCGAATGAACAGCGACGAGTTGGAATCGTGCAATCCGGGCGGCGGCTTGCCGCTGCGCCTGCCGGGCCCGGGGAAGAATGGCGGCGAGGACGTCTACCGCGTGGACATCTTCGATCCGTGCTGGATCTATCCGCATGTGGATCTGGAGAAGGTGCACGCGATTGACGTCGTTGCCGGTGAGCGTCCCTACAACTTCCAGCTATGGCATGACGCGGACAAGGTTGTGCTGCGCAAGCCCTTGTCACCCGGCGGCGAATTGCGCGTGTATCCGGATGCATGCAGCGGGGATGCGCTCGCGTCGATCCCGCTTGCCGGAGCGGCGGACGTTGCCGGTGTTGCGCGACTGCATGCCGTGTTGCCAACACGCACCGGCACGCACGATTTGTGCTTCACCTTCGATCGCGCTGCGCCGAGTCCGCTGTGGATGATCGACAGCGTGCAGTTGCTGCCGCGCTGAGGCGTCAGCCGAACTGCTCGGCTGGAATCGCCATCAGCGAATCCGGATTCGCGCGCATGGCCGCCGCATGCGCGAGGGTGCGCGGCAGGATTCGCGCGAAGTAGAAACGCGCAGTGCCGAGCTTGGCCTGCTTGAATTCCTGCGCCTGTGCGGAGACTTCCGCCGCGGCGACGCTGCGCGCCCAGAAATACGCCAGCGCGACGTAACCGGAATAGAACAGGTAATCGACCGCGCAGACGCCGATTTCGTCGGGATTGACCGCGGCACGTTTGCCGATCTCCTGGGTGAGGTCTGCCCATTGCTTGGCGATGGTCGCGAGCGGGGCGACGAATTCCTGCACCGCGGCGTTGCCGATATTGGCCTGGCAGAACGCGCCGATCTCCTCGAGGAAGTGCTTCAGGCCGACGCCTTGGGTCTGCATGATCTTGCGACCGAGCAAATCCAGTGCCTGGATCTGCGTGGTGCCTTCGTAGATCGAGGTGATGCGCGCGTCGCGCGCGAACTGTTCCATACCGGTCTCGTGGATATATCCGTGTCCACCGAAAATCTGCACGGCGTGATAGGTGCATTCGTTCGCGGCTTCGGTGAGCAGCGCCTTGACGATGGGAATGATGAAAGACAGCAGCTCGTCCGCGCGTTTGCGTTCGGCTTCGTCAGCAGAGCGTTCCACCAGATCGACCAGACTCGCGGCATAGTAGGCCAACGCGCGGCCGCCCTCGGCGAAGGAATTCTGCGTGAGCAGCATGCGCCGGATATCCGGGTGCACAATCAATGGATCGGCCGGCCTGTCGGGGAATTTCGCGCCGCTCAGTGCGCGGCCTTGCAGGCGTTCGCGCGCATGGGCAAGCGAACCCTGGTAGGCGCGCTCGATCAGGCCCAGGCCCTGGATGCCGACCGCCAGACGCGCGGTGTTCATCATGGTGAACATAGCGTTCAAGCCCTTGTTCGGCGCACCGATCAGGTAACCTTGCGCGCCGTCGAAGTTCATCACGCAGGTGACCGAGGCGTGGATGCCCATCTTGTGTTCGATCGCGCCGCAGCTCACCGCGTTGCGCGCGCCAACGTTTCCGCTTTTATCCACTTTATGCTTGGGCACGATGAACAGCGAGATGCCCTTCACGCCCGCGGGAGCGTCGGGCAGACGCGCGAGCACGAGGTGCACGATGTTCTGCGTCAGGTCGTGTTCGCCGGCGGTGATGAAAATCTTGGTGCCGCTGATGCGATGCGTGCCATCGGGTTCCGGCTCGGCGCGGGTCTTGAGCAGACCCAGGTCCGATCCGCAATGCGGCTCGGTCAGGCACATGGTGCCGGTCCAGCGGCCTTCGACAATGGGTTTGAGAAACGCCACGCGCTGCCATTCTTCGCCGTGCAGGCGCAGCGCTTCGGTGGCGCCGTGCGAGAGCAACGGAAAATTGCCCCACGACAGGTTTGCCGAGTCGAGCATCTCTTTGAGCGGAGCGCCGATGGATTCGGGCAGATGCTGGCCGCCATAGGCCTCGGGCGCGGTCAGGCCGCTCCAGCCGCCGTCGATGTATTTCGCATAGGCATCCTTGAATCCGGGCGGAGTCGTCACTGCGCCGGTGGCCTTGTCCAGTGTGCAGCCTTGTTCGTCGCCCGGCGCATTCAGCGGCGCCAGCACGGTCTCGGCAAACTTCGCCGCTTCGTCGAGAATCGCGTCGACCACGTCGCGTGTGGCGTTCGCGCCGCCGTCGATGCGCGCGTACTGTGCGTCGAGCTGCAGCAGATCGAACATGACGAAGCGCATGTCCGCGAGAGGGGCCTTGTAGGTGCTCATGATGATTCCTGCAATTCAACTGCGTCATTCCCTGCGGGAATGACAAGAAATATTTCAGCGGTAGGAGTTGGTCACGCCCGGCACGGGTGACAGCCGGCTGCGGTACGCGAACTGGTAGCTTTTCCCGGCCGCGGGAATCTCGATCGTGCCCTTCAGTTCGTAGGCCGCGCCGTCGGGACGCGACACGCCGGCCTTGAACGCCTTCGCCGCGTCTGCACCCGGCGTCAGGGTGGTCTCGAGGATATCCGCATTTTCACCGGGGATATCCATGTCAGCGTTCGTGTCGATCGTGCCCGCCGCCTCGCCGCCGACGCGCAGATCAGCCTTGAACGCGCCGTAGCGCACGCTCTGGTCGCTGAAATTCTCCAGCCGCACTTGCAGCTTCCAGCGCCCGTCCGGCAGCACGTCGAGCTGCTGGATGCTGGCGCTGGGCGGATTGATCGGATGTTTCACCGGCCCGCATGCGGCGAGCAGAGCGAGCGTCGATGCGAGCAGGATCGTGCGCAGCAAATACCGCATGGGCCTTCACCGATGGTTGCGAAAGCCTACCTTAGCCAAAAGCCGTGCGGGGTGGAAGCGCCCGTGCGCCGTCGGTTCACGCGGCGTTCGTCGCGGAGCGGTTGATTCGCGTGTACTGCGCCGGCTTGCGGTCGAGGAAGCCCAGACCATGGCAGTGGCTCATCACGTGCACGCCGTGGGCGCGCTGCTCGTCGCGGATCGAATCGCGCAGTTGCACCATCTTGGTCCAGTGCACCTTTGGCCGGAAATGGTGTTCGGCGTGGAAGCCGTTGTACAGCCAGATCCAGTTGTAGAACTTGTTGTACGTGCTCACGCCCCAGGCGATGGGGTCGTCCGGATTGCCCTTGAAGTGCTCGTAATAGCCGTTCAGGGACGAGAGCGAATGGCCGAGGTAGTAGAACGGCACCAGCGCCAGGAAGGCGCGCCAGTCGTAGACGAGGCAGATCAGGTAAATGCCGACGACGATGTAGATTTCGCGCCAGATCCAGCGTGCCTTGTCCGGGAATTTTTCCTTGACCCGGCGGTAGACCTCGCCGATGTCGTCGCGGAAGTAACTGTAAAAAGTATACGTCCACGCACTTTCCGGCTTGCCGTCCTTGCCGTGGCGCCAGATCGACAAGGGATCGATCGTGGTGCCGTTCGCGCCGATGCGGTCCATGTTGCCGACGTGATGACGCAGGTGGACGTGATGGTAGAACTCCTGCGAGAAACCGTCGGACAGCGACAGGATAATGCTGTAAATGCGGTTGAGCGCCGGCGAGGAGAAGAACGGATTGTGGATGAAGTTGTGGCTGGTCGAGTTGATGCTCCACGAGATGCTGATCGAGTAGATGCACGCAAGCGGAATCCACAGCGCCCACGGCATGGCGTGGAAGCCGAAAAACAGTGTGGCGACGAAAACCAGATGACCCAGCACCATCAACGCAGGAAGCAGGTCCCACGGCGTGTAGGCGAAAAAGGCGGAACGGCTCGACATGCGGGCGGCGAACGACGAAAATAGGCGATACCCGATTTTGCCAGAAACCCCGCCGCGATAGGTTAAAAGCTGCTCAATTCAAGCCGTTGCCGCTCAGGATTTCTTAATGCGCGGTGCCGATAATGCCGCATCCACATTGCCCCGGCCAAATCACCGTGCCCCACTGGACCATCCTCTGCGATTTCGACGGCACCATCGCCCTCGACGACACCACCGACACCCTGCTCGAGCGTTTCGGCCGGCCGGGCTGGGAGGCGCTCGAATCCGACTGGCGCGCCGGCCGCATCAATTCGCACGACTGCATGGCCGGCCAGGTGGCGTTGCTGGACATGAGCCGCGACGAACTCGATGCGCACCTGGATGCGCGCGCCCTCGATGCGGCGTTCGGCGAATTCGTCGATTCCGCGCATGTCCACGGCATGCACCTGGTTGTGGTCAGCGACGGGCTGGATTACGCGATCCGGCGCATCCTGGCACGCACCGGATTCGAGTCGCTGCCGATCGTCGCCAATCATCTGCGCCAGACCGACGACCGCCAGTGGGCCCTGCAATTTCCGCATGCCGACAAGGCCTGCCGCATCGGCAGCGGCACCTGCAAATGCGCGCGCGGACGCGCTGCGCACGAACGCACCCTGCTGATCGGCGATGGCGCTTCGGACTTCTGCGTCGCCGAAACCACGGATTTCGTTTTCGCCAAGGGCAAGCTCATCGAGCATTGCCGGGCGAAGAGCATTCCGCACGCGGCCGTCGCCGGATTCGCCGAAGCATTGGCGCTGCTGCCGGCCCTGATTTCCGGCAAACTCGTCGCCGCGCCGCGTGCGGCAGTGGCGTTGCCGAAAGCGGCGTCGGCCTGAAGAACCTCGCAAACCGCTTCATCGTCATTCCGGCATGGATTGCCGGGATCCAGACTCCAGGGACGGCATCCACAGCGTGAGCTTCGCGATTGCTGCGGCATCCATGCAACCCGGATTCCCCTCGGCTGGCTGGCGCAAGCCTCGACCCTGCCGGAATGACAAGTTTTCATTTTTTGAGGTCAAATCATGCCCAACATCCAACTCGCTGCCGGCCTCAACACGTCCGCCAGCGCCAGGCTGTTCGACGCCGCCTGCAAGCTCATTCCCGGTGGCGTCAACAGCACCGCGCGCGCAACCTGGTCGGGCTGGAATCCGTATCCGCTGTTTGTGAAGGAGGGCAAGGGCTCGCGCCTCACCGACGTCGACGGCAACGAGTACATCGACTATCTGCTCGGTCTCGGGCCGATGATCTTCGGCCACCGTCCACCGAAGGTGACGCAGGCCGTTGTCGATTTCATCCAGCAGCGTGGCACCGTGTTTGCGCTGCCGACCGAGGACGAGGCGCGCCTCGCGCAGAAGATCGTCAATGCGATTCCGAGCGTGGACATGGTGCGCCTGTGCAACACCGGCACCGAGGCGGTGCTGTACGCCACGCGTCTGGCGCGCGCCTTCACCCAGCGCAACAAGATCATCCGTTTCGAGGGCATGTATCACGGATTTTCAGATGGCGTGTACTGGAGCAAGCATCCGGCCATCGCCAAGGCCGGTCCGGATGCGCATCCGGTTCCGGTGCCGCAGGGTCCGGGCATGCCCAAGGGCGTGGAAGACAATCTGATCATCCTGCCGTGGAACGACGCCGATGCACTGGCCGATGCGATCAAGCGCGAAGGTAATGCCATTGCCGCCGTGCTCACCGAACCGGTGATGTGCAATACCGGTTGCATCCTGCCCAGGCCGGGATACCTGGAAGCGATGCGCGAGATCACGCTCAAGCACGGCATCGTGCTGATCTTCGATGAGGTCATCACCGGTTTCCGTCTGGGCCTCGCCGGCGCGCAGGGGCGGCTCGGCATCAAGCCGGATTTGTCCGTGTTCGCCAAAGGTATCGGCGGTGGTTTCCCGGTCGCGGCCATGGGCGGACGCGCCGACATCATGGTCCTG
>JAGWXP010000162.1 GCA_018969845.1 Lysobacteraceae bacterium
CTGCAACCAGTCGGTGGCGTGCGCAGATATGGTTCCGCAACCGATTCCCGCAACCGCGACGACTGACCGGACCAACGGATTTGCGCGCATGGCATGCCCCGGCTCGATGAGACGCAAGACCCCTGCGCCACGCAAGCTAGCACTGCAACCGCTTCGTTTCCGTGAAAATGCGCACGCAGGCAGCCTCGCAACCGCCATGCCAGCGCGTTTTCCGCTATCGTTGCGTTTTGCATCGGAACACCGACATGACCGCGAAAACCGTCCTCGTCACCGGCGCCAGCGCCGGATTCGGCGCCGCCACGGCGCGACGTTTCGCCCAGGCCGGCTGGCGCGTAATCGCCTGCGCGCGGCGCGCCGATCGGCTACAAAGCCTTGCCGAGGAATTCGGCGCAAACATGCACACCGCCGCATTCGACATCCGCGATACGAATGCGCTGCGCGCCGCGCTCGACGCGCTGCCCGATAACTTCCGCGGCATCGATGTGCTGGTCAACAACGCCGGTCTCGCGCTCGGCACCGCCAAGGCGCAGGCCTGCGATCTGGCGCAATGGCGGCAGATGATCGATACCAACATCACCGCGCTCGCCACGCTCACGCACGCACTGCTGCCGCAACTGATCGAACGCCGCGGCGCGATCGTCAACGTGAGTTCCATTTCGGCGAGCTATCCGTATACCGGCGGCAACGTCTACGGCGGCACCAAGGCCTTTGTCACCCAGTTCTCGCTGGGCCTGCGCTGCGACCTGCACGGCACGGGCGTGCGCGTGACAAGCGTGGAACCGGGCATGGCCGAAACCGAATTCACCCTCGTGCGCACCGGCGGCGACCAGGCTGCATCCGACAAGCTTTATCAGGGCGCACACCCGATCACCGGCGACGACATCGCCGAAACCATCTGGTGGATCGCCAACCTGCCCGCGCATCTGAACGTCAACCGCATCGAGGTGATGCCGGTGACGCAATCGTTCGCGGGCTTTCAGGTGGTGCGGGATTGACGGCCCGGCAGGATCAGCTTTCGGCGAGATAGGTGTAGCCGGTCAACCCCACCTCAAGCGCGACGAGCAAGCGCTGCGCTTCCTCGCCGCCGATGCCAGCATGTGCGACTTTGCCGCGATACGCCGCACGTAACTCGTCGAGGCGGTAGCCGACATAATCGAGCATCACGTCGGTGGTATCGCCGCGCTTGACGTGCGAGAACGCGTAGCCCGATTCGGTCAGACGCACGTTCACCGCATCGGTGTCGCCGAACAGATTGTGGATGTCGCCGAGCGCTTCCTGATACGCGCCGACGAGGAAAATGCCCAGCCGATACGGTTCGCCTGCCTGCGGCGCATGCAGCGGCAGGCTTACGTCGACGCCGTCGGCATCCACGTAGGCATCGATGCGTCCGTCGGAATCGCAGGTCAGGTCCGCGATCACGGCACGGCGCGCGGGCGCGCGATCCAGCCCTGCGATCGGCACGATCGGAAAAATCTGGTCGATCGCCCAGGCATCCGGAATCGACTCGAAGATCGAGAAGTTGACGAAATACTTGTCGACGAGTTTTTCGTTCAACTCATCCAGCGCCTGCCGGTGCGCGCGTTCCTCCGGTTTCAGGCGCGAACGCAAGATGTTGACGATGGCGTAATACAGATCGTCCAGGCGCGCACGCTGGCGCAAGCTGAGCGCGCCCTGCGCGAACTGCGCGTGGCCTTCGCTCCATTGCTGTTGCGCTTCGTGATACAGCTCGATCAGCGATCGCGTGCCGAGGGCGGCGTGGACTTCGCGCAGATGCCGCAGCACCGCGGGTTCGTCCGTCTCGCTGGGCGGTACGCGGCCTTCCGGCGCACGTTCGATGTCGCTGACGTTGACCACCAGCACGGCGTGATGCGCGACCATCGCGCGGCCGGTCTCGCTGATCACATGCGGCGCTTTCAGAGCGTGTGCCGCACACGCCTCGGCCAGTGGTTGCACCACGGTCGCTGCATATTGGTCGAGTCCGTAGTTGATCGAACAGGCCGAGCGCGAGCGCGTGCCTTCGTAATCCACGCCGAGACCGCCGCCGACATCGACATAGCCGATCGGCAGTCCCATTTTGCACAATTCCACAAAGTAGCGCGTCGCCTCGCGCATGCCGGCAGCGATGTCGCGCACGTTGGAAATCTGCGAGCCCATGAACACGTGCAGCAATTGCAGCGACTGGGTGAGATTCGCGGCCTTCAATTCGTCGATCAGCGTGAGCAACTGCCGCGGCGTCAGACCGAACTTGGATTTCTCGCCGCCCGTGTTCTGCCACTTGCCGGCGCCGAGGCTGGTCAGGCGCATGCGCACGCCGAACAGCGGTTCCACGCCGAGGGCGCGCGCTTCTTCCAGCGCGGGCGCGAGTTCCGAAGGTTTTTCGATCACGATGAACACGCGCAGGCCGAGCTTGCATCCGATCAACGCCAGGCGCAGGTATTCGCGATCCTTGTAGCCGTTGCAGATCACGATGCTCTCGGGTTTTGCCATCGCCAGCACCGCCATCAACTCCGGCTTGGAGCCGGCTTCCAGACCAAAGCCGCCGTTGCCTGCGCGCGCCAATTCGCTGACCACACCGTGCTGCTGATTGACCTTGATCGGATACACCGCGCTGTAGCCGCCAGCGTATTGCACCGACTGCATCGCCTGCGCGAACGCGGCCTGCAAACGGCCGAGGCGATGCGTCAGGATATCGGCGAAACGCACCAGCAGCGGCAGGCGCGAACCCTGCGCGCACGCGGTGTTCACGATCTCGGACAGGGCCAGCACGGGACCGTCCGCACCACGCGGATGCACGGTCAGCCGGCCGGCGGCATCGACATCGAAATAGTTTTCGCCCCAATTCGCGATTGCGTATTGGGCGCGGGCGACATCAACGTTCCAAGCGTTCGTCATCGTGGCTCTCCGGATAACGAGGTTTCAGAACGTCGCAGCGGCGGGCCTTGACGCAACGTGACGATCGTTTTCCGTTCGCGCCTACGCACAAGGCGAACGTTGACCGTACTGGCAACCGGAAGCCTGAAACGCCGCGGGGTTGCCGGCAGGTATTGTAACGCCGTGCCCGCACGCATCGGAACCGGTACAATCCCGGCCCCTTTTCCGAGCCGAAGATTGGCCATGACGACACAGCAATGGTTCAACGAGCAACACGATTATTCCGGCTCGTCCATCGGTTTTCGCGTCACGCAACGCCTGCACACCGAACAGACGCCGTTCCAATCCATCGAGATCTGGGACAGCACCGACTGGGGCAAGCTGATGGTGATCGACGGCTGCATGATGGTCACCACGCGCGACAATTTCTTCTACCACGAGATGATGGCGCATCCGGCACTGTTCACGCATCCGCGCGCCCGGCGCGTGGTCGTCATCGGCGGCGGCGACTGCGGCACGCTGCGCGAGGTGCTCAAGCACGACGAGGTGGAAAGCGCCGTGCAGGTCGAGATCGACGAGCGCGTGACACGGCTGGCGGAACAATACTTTCCCGAGCTGTGCGAATCGAACAACGACCCGCGCGCGCAATTGCTGTTCATCGACGGCATCAAATGGATGGCCGAATGCGAGCCGGAGACGCTCGACATCGTGATCGTGGATTCCACCGACCCCATCGGTCCGGCGCAGGGGCTGTTCAACGAAGCGTTCTATCATTCGTGCCTGAAAGCCCTGCGCCACGGCGGGATTCTGGTGCAGCAAAGCGAATCCCCACTCGTACACCTGCCCTTGCTCCGCGACATCCGCAAGGCGATGAAGGGCGCCGGCTTTCAGGCGCTGCGCACCCTCACCTTTCCGCAGCCGTGCTATCCCACCGGCTGGTGGAGCGCCACGCTCGCGCGCAAGGGTGTTGACCTTTCCGACTTCCGCGAACGCGGCGCCGAGATGAAGCAATTCGCCACGCAGTACTACAACGCCGACATCCACAAGGCCGCGCTGGCGATGCCGGAGTTTCTCGCTCGCGAATTCGGCGAGTAACGCATCACTTGCACCAACACCGCCAGCGGCGCATCGTCCACAAATCCACACGATGACGCAGACGCGCTGCAAATGCCGATTCGCCGGCGACCAGGGCTGCGCCGACGAGGCCGGTCAACACACCCGGGCCCGGCAGTATCAGCGTGATCAGGCCGAGCGCCAGCAATAACAGGCCGCACCCGATCGCGAGTACCGTACGCAAGGCGTGCCGGCGCTCGCACATGCATGCGTGATGCGCGCGGACGAAGGCGTGCAGATTTTGGCGCAGGCGGCTGAACATGCGGATCGCTGCGCGGCGACCGCCGTATCAGGTCTGGATCTTGCGCAGCAAATCGAAGTCGCTGTCGCAGTGCTCAAGTTCCACGCCATGATGGCGCGCGCAAGCGGCGATCAACAGGTCGGTAGCCGGAACACTGATGCCGCCGGCACGCGCCTTGCGCGCAAGTTCGCATGCCAGCGCCCAAACCTCATCGGTGATGGCGAGCGCGGGCAACAGGCGTTCGAAATCGCGTAGCGCCTTTTTTTCCTGCGCTCCGCTCGCACCATTCCACAGCTCCAAACGCACCTGCGCGCACCAACACGCGTCACCCGCCCGCAACGCGGCGACGACACGCGCACGCGCGGCCGCGTCGCCGCGCGGACGCAACAGGTGGATCCACGATGAGGTATCGACCAGGATCACGCCGGCTCAGCCCTTGCGTCGCTGCCGCGCCAGCTCTTCCGCGCTGATGAGTCCGTCACAGGTGCCGGCGTACTTGACCAGCTCCGCCATGCGCTTGCGCCGGTTGAAATCGGCCAGCGCCGTGACCACGGCTTCGCGCTTGGTGCGCGCGCGGGTAAAGCGCATCGCGTCGGCGAGCTCTCTTTCAGGAATATCGATGGAGGTTTTCATGCTTCCATTTTAGCACGATTCGGAATCCTGCAGCAGCAATCCAAGATTCCTGCGCGAACGTCGTTTGCTGCGAGCCTGTCGTTGGGGAAGATCGCCACCCACCCCTTAGTTGGGGCAACCGAATTGTGACCCGTCCTCAATGATCGGCACGCAACTCACACACGGTGCGCGCCACGAGATTTGATTACGCTCACCTGCGCCAGCGCGCCCACACATGGGCTGCATGCAAATCGATGCGATCAAGCAGACGTGCTGCAAATGCCGATTCGCCGGCGATCAGGGCTGCGCCGACGAGGCCGGTCAACACACCCGGGCCCGGCAGTATCAGC
>JAGWXP010000013.1 GCA_018969845.1 Lysobacteraceae bacterium
CTACGCGCTTGCCGGCCAACGTGCCCAGCACGATTTTGCCGGATGCCGCGCCGAATGGCGTGGTGACGGATTCGCGGCTGACGTTCTCCAGCCCCGGAAATGCGTACAGGCCGGTACCACCGATGATGGCAAGGTCGAGACTCATTTCATTCCTTCAACGCGAAAATGCCCGGTAAATTCCTGCCCTGCTCGTAATAATCCATGCCGAATCCGAACACGTAGCGGTCCGGAACTTCCACACCGCAGAAATCGGCGCGGATGCCGGGTGCGGTGCGGCCGTGGCGCTTCTGGCACAGCACCGCGATCAGCACGCGCCGCGCGCCTTGCGCCAGACACCAGTCGCGCACCGCGCGCAGCGTGTACCCTTCATCGAGGATATCGTCGGCGAGCAGTACGGTGCGCCCAGTCGGCGCAACGGGAGGTTTGCGCAGCCAGCGCAATTCGCCGCCGTGAGTGCCGCTGCGGTAGCGCGTGGCGTGCACATAGTCGAACTCCAGATCGGTGCGAACCGCCAGTGCGAGTGCGCCGGCGAAGATCAGGCCGCCGTGCATGACGCTCAGATACAACGGCACCTCGCCCGCCAGTGCGGCGTCGATTTCGCGGCCCATGCGCACAATCGCGATATCCAGTTGCGCGCGGCTGAAAATCTGCTCGGCGTGGCCGAGCGCATCGGCAAGTGCGGGTCGGGTCATGCGGATACGGTTTCCAGTGCGGTCAGGCGTGCGGCGGCGCGCGCGCGTTGCGGATTGTCGGCAAGGCTTTGCCACGTCGGCGCCACCCTGCCACGCAATGCCGCGATCACGTCGGGATCGCACGCGCCGGCACCGCGGCAGGCGGCAAGCGCCTCTGGCACGATCTCGGGTTTGCAGACCAGCACGATGTCGCAGCCGGCGTCGCGATGCGCGGCGATGCGCGCGCCAATGCCGCCGGCGCTTTCCGCCGCCGCCATGCTGATGTCGTCGCTGAACACCGCGCCGCGGAACCCGAGTTCGCCACGCAGGATGTCACGGATCCACACTGGCGAATAACCGGCCGGAAGCGCATCCACGGCCGGATACGCGACGTGTCCCATCATCACCGCCTCGGCGCCGGCATCGATTGCGTCGACGAAAGGAATCATGTCGGCGTTACGGATTTCACCCAGCGAACGCGCATCGACGGCTTTCTCGACATGCGTATCTTCGCGCACCGAACCGTGGCCGGGAAAATGCTTGACCGTTGCCGCCATGCCGGCCAGGCGCATGTTGCGCACGTATTCGAGGCCGAGTTGCGACACGATCTTCGGATCGGCATGGAAAGCACGTTCGCCGACGATCACATTGCGGATCGCGAGATCCAGCACCGGCGCAAAACTCAAATCGATGTCGATGGCGCGCATCTCGCTGGCCATCAGCCAGGCGTGTTCGCCGGAGAGTTCCAGCGCGCGCCGCGGGTCGCGTTCGCAAATCTCGCCGATCCGCGCCAGCGCGGGCAGACGCGTGAATTCGGCGCGAAAGCGCTGTACCGGCCCGCCTTCCTGATCAACGCAGATCAGCAACGGCTGCGTGCGCGCCGCGCGAATATCCGCGATCAGCGCGGCCACCTGCTCGCGCGAGTCGAAGTTGCGCATGAACAGGATCACGCCGCTGACCTGCGGCGAACGGATCCACTCGCGCTCGACGGGGAGGAGTTGCTTGTCCCTGATTCCGATAATCAGCATGGATCACCACAACAGTTTGTCATCCCGGCAGGGATTGCCGGGAACCAGACTGCGCGGATGCCGGAAGTAGAAAGCGTTTCCGTGCACCAATGCCATCCATGGCTTCTGGATTCCGGCACTCCACGCCGGAATGACGAAGTTCAGGAAATTGTACTTCAGCGATCAAAAACCGCGATCGATTCTACATGCGCCGTGTGCGGAAACATGTCCATGGCGCCTGCGGCGCTGAGCGTGAAACTGTGCCGGTTGACCAGCGTACCCGCATCGCGCGCCAGCGAACCCGGATGGCAGGACACGTAAACGACGCGGCGTACCGACTTCCGTGGCAGGTATTCAAGGACGGCTTCGGCGCCGCTGCGCGGCGGATCGAGCAGGACCAGATCGTAATCGGCTTTCGCCCACGGCGCGTCGCGCTGGTCGACGGCGAGATCGGCTGCGAAGAATTGCGCATTCGCGATACCGTTGCGTAGCGCGTTTTCGCCAGCCCGGCGCACCAGTCCGGCTTCGCCTTCCACGCCGGTGACGTGCGCGGCGCGGCGCGCCAGCGGCAGGGTGAAATTCCCGAGACCGCAGAACAGGTCGAGCACGCGATTCGCCGGCCGTGGATCGAGCAGGCCGAGCACCTGATCGATCATGGCGCGGTTCATACCAGCGTTGACCTGCACGAAATCCAGCGGCTTGAATTCGAGTTCGACACCATGGTTCGGCAGACGAAACGTCAAGCACGCGTCTTCCGGCCACAGCGGCGCGACACTGTCGATGCCGCCGGGCTGCAGAAAAATCGCCAGCGCCTGCGTCTTGCCGAATTCAGTCAGGGCGACGCGGTCTCGCGCGGATAACGGTTGCAGATGGCGGAACACCAACGCGGCAAGGTCGTCGCCGATCGCCACTTCGATCTGCGGGATGTCGCGCCTGGCATCCAGGGTCTCGATCAGCGCAGCGATGCCGGCGATATGTTCACCTACAGAGGGCAGCAGCACCTCGCAGCGCGCGATGTCGGCGACATAGCGTCCGTTGCTCTCGCGGAATCCGACCAGCACCCTGCCCTTTTTTTCGACGAATTTCACGCTCAACCGCGCCTTGCGCCGGTAGCCCCAGGGCGAATCCGTCAACGCCGATAAAACACGTTGCGGCGTGACCTTGCCAATGCGTTCGAGGTTCTCCAGCAGCACGCGCTGTTTCGCCGCGATCTGCGCCTCGGGTTTCAGGTGCTGGAGCGCACAGCCGCCGCAGACGCCGAAATGCGCGCAGCGCGGAACCGCACGATCCGCCGATGCGCGCAACACCTCATCAACGACGGCCTCGTCGTAATGCCGGTGTTTGCCACTGAAGTGCGCGCGCACGCGTTCGCCGGCCAGCGCGCCGGACACGAAAACGGCCTTGCCGTTCACATGCGCCACACCGCGGCCGTCGTGGGAAAGATCGGTGATGTCGGTTTCGAAGACGGTCATGCGGCGGGGCCGGAAAAGGGGCGACATGATACCAGTGCATTGACGCGATCCTGCGCATTGCGCATCCTGCGATCATGCAAATATCCACATCGCAACCGCGCGTCCTGATCGTCGACGACGATTCGGTTTCGCTGCGCTTTCTCGATGCGGCTGTTGCGCAATGCGGCTGCGCCGTCGTGACCGCGGCCGACGGCATGGCGGCGCTGGCGGTGGGCGGGGTGTTCAGCCTGTTGCTGATCGACCGCCGCTTGCCGGACCTCGGCGGTGCCGAATTGCTGCACGCGCTGCGCGCACGCGGAATCGATGCAGCTGCCATCGCCACCAGCGCGGAAATCGACGCCGCAACGGCGCTGGAACTGCGTGCGGCGGGATTCGCGGACGTGATGGAAAAACCGGCATCCGTTGAGCGCATCGGCAAAATCGTCAGGCGGCACCTGCCGCACATCCAATCCGCGCTGCTCGACGACGCCGCGGCGTTGGCCGCCATTGGTGGCGATGCGGATGCGTTGCGCGCCTTGCGCGGCCTGCTGGCCAAGGAGTTGGAGCAACTCGAACGCGACCTGACGCATGACGATCTTGCAACGGACGCTGCCCGGCTCGACGAACGCCTGCACCGTCTGCGCGCAGCCTGCGGGTTCTGCGGCGCGGCAGCCTTGGCGGAGCTTGCCGCCGAATGGCAAGACGCGATGCGTGCCGGGAATCGATTCACGGACAGGCAACGCGCCGCGTTCGTGATCCGCTGCCGGGAAACCGCAGCCGCCCTGCGCCCTTAGCCGCGTGCAGCGCGCGTTGCTCCGCCCAGCAGATTCCAGGCATTCAGCGCCACGCCATCCAGACGCTGAGCGATCAAGGCGCGCAGCAGACGGCGCAGATTCGGCAAATCGGATTTTTCGGGTTCCTCGTCTCGTGCCAATGCGAGCAGCGCAGAGCCACGCAATTTCAGGCCGTCCCCTGCACAACGCCAGCGCACCGGGCCTTGTTCCAGGCGGTAGGCGTAGTCGGTATCTGCCTCGAGCCGTTCGCCGCTATCGGCGTCGGTATCGAGCAGCAGTCCGTAACCCAGATGCGCCAACAGATCGCGCTCAAAGCGCCGCAGGGTCCATGCGGCCGCCGCGCCCTGCGCCAGCCGCGCCAGGGTTTGCAGATACGCGGCGAACACGCCCGGATGCGGATCGTGGCGCGGCGCCAGGCGCACGACAAGTTCGTTCACATACAAGGCGCACAGCAGGGATTCTCCGGCCAGCGGCAGCGCCGCGCCGGCCGCTTCCGCGGCATGCAGGGTGCCCAGCTCGCCACGTCCGCTCCAGCCCAGTTGCAGCGGCGCGAACGGTTGCAGCAGCGATCGCGGCGTGCGCGAATGCGCGCTGCGCACACCACGCGCCACAAGCCCCACACGGCCGTAATCGCGGCTGAGTACATCCAGAAGCAGCGATGTCTCGCGCCATGCACGCGCATGCAGGACAAAAGCCGGCTGCGCCTCGACCCGCGTCATTCGGCGTAGCCGAAGCGTTTGAGCATGGTTTCATCGTCCGACCAGTTCTGGCGTACGCGCACCCACAGTTGCAGATGCACGCGCCGGCCGAAAGCCTTTTCCATGGCACGCCGCGCGGCGCTGCCGATCGCCTTCAATTGCGCGCCGGCGGCGCCGATGACGATGGCCTTCTGCCCTTCGCGTTCCACCCAGATTGTGGCATGGATCGCCGCGCGCGCTTCCGCCTCGGAAAATTCGGTCACTTCCACCGTTGCCGCATACGGCAATTCCTGCGCGAGCCGCAGCATCACCTGCTCACGCACCATCTCGCCGGCGAGAAAGCGCTCGCTGCGATCAGTGAGTTCGTCATCGCCGTAAATCGCCGCGTTCTGCGGCAGCTTCGTCAGGATGCCGCGCACGAGTTCATCCAGGCCATCGCGGCGCCGTGCGGACACGAGGTACACCGCATCCGGCGCACGCTCGGCGCCGATGCGTTCGATGAACGGCAGCAAGGCAGCCTTGTCCTTGAGTGCATCGACCTTGTTGACCGCAAGCAGACGCGGACGCGCCGGATCGAGCGCATTCCACACCTGGGTGTCTTCCGCCGTCCAGCGTCCGGCCTCGACGACCTGCACGGCGACATCGGCCTCGGCAATGGCCTGGCGCGCGGTGCGGTTGAGCTGGCGGTTGATCGCGCGTGCGCCACCGCGGTGCAGACCCGGCGTGTCGAGAAACAGGATCTGTCCATGCGGCCGGGTGAGTATGCCAAGGATGCGGTGCCGCGTGGTCTGCGGCCTGGGTCCGGCGATGCAGAGGTGCCAGCCGAGCAAGGCGTTGAGCAGAGTCGACTTGCCGACATTGGGACGGCCGACGAGTGCGGCAGTGCCGCAACGGAATTCGGACGGCGGGCGGATTTCAGACATTGCGTGCGGCGATTTGCGCCAATGCCGCCGTAGCCGCCGCCTGCTCCGCTGCGCGCCGACTGCTGCCGCGGCCTTCGCAGCGCAAATCGAAGGCGTCGATGGCGCACATCACGTCGAAGAGTTTCGCGTGCTCGGCGCCGCTGGATCCGGTCAATTCGTAAACCGGCAACGGCAAGCCGCGCGCTTGCAGCACTTCCTGCAGTTGCGTCTTCGGATCCTTTTCCTGCGCGCGCACGGCCGCATCGACACGCGCCTCGAAGATGGCGCGTACGGCGCCGCGGCAGGCGTCGAAGCCGCCATCCAGATAGCACGCACCGACCAGCGCTTCGAAGGCGTCGGCGAGAATGGAATCGCGCCGGAACCCGCCGCTTTTCAATTCGCCCTGACCGAGATGGAGCTGGTCGCCAAGGTCGAGTTCGCGCGCGATCCGCGCCAGCGCGCCCTCGTTGACCATGTGCGCGCGCCAGCGCGTCAACTCGCCTTCGTCCGCATCCGGGAAACGCGCGTAGAGCAACTCCGCCGCGAACAGACCGACCAGCGCGTCGCCGAGGAATTCCAGCCGTTCGTTGTTGTGCGCGCCGGTGCTGCGGTGGCGCAACGCCAGTTCGCGCAGCGCCGGGTCGCGGAAGGCGTAGGCGAACGCGGCGCCCAAGCTCAGTACGTCGCGCCCTTGGACAGGTCGACGGTGTAGTTGAAGTGCACCAGCAGATCGATGTTGTAGATGAACGGCTTGTCCACGCTGTAGGCGACATTGAGGCTGCGCTGGCCGTTGCTGGTGATCAGGGTAACGTTGTTCAGCGGCACGTCCGACGTGTCCACGTACTGCACGTCGAAGATGGTATCGAGCTTGCGACGGATTTCCTCGATCGACATGTTATGGATGTCGGGGTCCGACTGCAGCGATTTGATCGACTTGACCACGCCGAAATACTCGGTGTAGACCGGAATCAGTTTCATCGCCGCGTAAGCGAAGAAGCCGGCGACAATCAGTACGATCGCAAAGCCGATCAGGGTGATGCCGTGTTGCCTGCGCATGGTCGTTCTCACTTGATCATCCTCACTTGATCAGGGTGCCGATTCGCTTGAAATCGATGCCGCCGTCGAAGTTCATCCAGATGACGAAGGCCTTGCCGATCAGATTCTTTTCCGGCACGAAGCCCCAGTAGCGGCTGTCTTCGCTGTTGTCGCGATTATCCCCCATTGCGAAATAGTGTCCAGCGGGCACGACCCAGGTGCCTTCGCGGCCCGGCGGCAGGAAATTGGATTCGAGGACTTGGTGGCGCACACCGGACAGGGTTTCGTCGTGGATTTCCGCCCCCGCCATGCGCCGGCCCTCCATGCCCGCGCCGACGAATGGCCCGAGGTCGGTCTGGGCCATCTCCTGGCCGTTCACGTACAAGGTCTTGTTGCGATAGGTGATGGTGTCCCCCGGCAGTCCGATCACACGCTTGATGTAGTCCAGTCGCGGGACCGGGGTGATCGGGTAGTCGCACGGCTTGCCGCTGCGCACCGGCTTGCCGTCGACGCTGCAGGAGAACCCCGGGTACTTGAAGACAAAGACATCGCCGCGGTGCGGTTCGCCGATGTCCACGACCTTGGTGCCGAGCACCGGCAGGCGCAATCCGTAGGCGAACTTGTTGACAAGGATGAAGTCGCCGACCAGCAGGGTCGGCATCATCGATCCGGACGGAATCTTGAACGGCTCGGCGATGAATGAGCGGAACAGCAGGACGATCAGGATGACCGGGAAGAACGATCGCGCGTATTCGACCAGCACCGGCTCGCGCAGTGCTTCGGCGACGCGCTGCTGGCGCTCGTTCTTGTCGCCGGCAGCGGCCTCCATCGCGCGCGCGCGCGCGATGCGGCCGCGCTTGAACAACAGGCTGTCGATCAGCCAGATCACGCCGGTGACGGCGGTCAGGGCGACCAGCAACAGGGCAAAATCGAAATCCATTGTATTTTCCTTTGCTTCCAGTTCCCTTCCCCCGTAGCGGGAGAAGCGTCAAATCACTTGTCTACTTGAAGCACCGCCAGGAAAGCCTCTTGCGGAATCTCCACCCGGCCGACCTGCTTCATGCGCTTCTTGCCTTCTTTCTGTTTCTCCAGCAGCTTGCGCTTGCGCGTCGCATCGCCACCATAGCATTTCGCCAGCACGTTTTTTCGCATCGCCTTGACCGTGGTGCGGGCAATGATCTGCGCGCCGACTGCGGCCTGGATTGCGACATCGAACATCTGCCGCGGGATCAGGTCCTTCATGCGCTCGGTCAGTTCGCGTCCGCGCCGGTCGGCCTGGTTGCGGTGCACGATCAGGCTCAATGCATCCACACGGTCGCCATTGATCAGCACGTCCAGGCGCACGAACGGGCCGGTCTGGAAACGCTCGAAATGGTAGTCCATCGAGGCGTAGCCGCGCGAAACCGATTTGAGCTTGTCGAAGAAATCCATCACCACCTCGGCCAGGGGCAGCTCGTAGCTGATCTGCACCTGACTGGCCAGATAATGGATGGAACGCTGCGTGCCGCGCTTTTCCTCGCACAGGGTGATGACGTTGCCGACATACGCGGGCGGTGTCAGAATATTCGCGACGATGACCGGCTCGCGGATTTCCTCGATGTAGTTGAGCGCCGGCAGCTTGGCCGGATTGTCGAGCTGGATCGTGTTGCCGTCGGTTTTCAGCACCTCGTAAATCACCGTCGGCGCGGTGGTGATGAGATCGAGGTTGTATTCGCGCTCGAGCCGCTCCTGCACGATCTCCATGTGCAGCAGGCCGAGGAAGCCGCAGCGGAAACCGAAGCCCATCGCCTCGGAGGATTCCGGTTCGAAGTGCAATGCGGCATCGTTGAGCTTGAGCTTCTCCAATGCCTCGCGCAGCGCCGGGTAATCCTCGGCGACCAGCGGAAACAGACCGGCAAACACGCGCGGCTGCATCTTCTGGAAGCCCGGCAAAGGGTGCGGCGCGGGCTGGGACGCGCGCGTGAGCGTGTCGCCCACCGGCGCGCCGTGCACGTCCTTGATCGAGGCGGTGACCCAGCCGACCTCGCCCGCGCGCAATACGTCGCGGTTTTTGCGCTTGGGCGTGAACACGCCGACCTGATCGGCCTCGTGCGCGCGCCCGGTGGACATCACCAGGAGCTTTTCGCCGGGCCGGATCTCGCCTTGCATCACGCGCACCAGCGACACCACGCCGAGATAATTGTCGAACCAGGAATCGATGATCAGCGCCTGCAACCGGTCGGTGTCGCGCGGCTTGGGTGGCGGAATGCGCGCGACGATCGCCTCGAGCACTTCGGCCACGTTCTCACCGGTCTTGGCGCTGATGGCGATGGCATCGTCCGCGTGAATACCAATCACCGCTTCGATCTCAGCCTTCACTTTCGGAATGTCTGCCGTCGGCAGGTCGATCTTGTTCAGTACCGGCACTACTTCCAGACCCATTTCCACCGCGGTGTAGCAGTTGGCGACCGACTGCGCCTCCACGCCCTGCGCGGCATCGACCACCAGCAACGCGCCTTCGCAGGCGGCCAGCGAGCGGCTGACCTCGTAGGAGAAATCCACGTGGCCGGGAGTGTCGATGAAGTTCAACTGATAGGTGTTGCCGTCGCGTGCAGTGTACGGAAGCGATACCGACTGTGCCTTGATCGTGATGCCGCGTTCGCGTTCGATCGGATTGGAATCGAGCACCTGCGCTTCCATCTCGCGGGCCTCCAGCCCGCCGCACAACTGAATGATGCGGTCGGCGAGCGTGGATTTGCCGTGATCGACGTGAGCGATGATGGAAAAATTGCGGATCAGATTCATGCGGCTGGGTGCGGCCGCAGGCCAGAACGGCGCGGCAAAGCGCGCATTATCGCAGAATGGCCCGGATTCCGCCTTGCGCCGTGCTGGCCCCCTCTCCCGCCATCGGCAGAGGGGGAATGCAGCGCCGTCTCAACCCTTGCTCTTCGGCACCGTCACCGCCACGAACTGGGTGGCATCGCCGCGGCGCATCAGCAGCATGACCGACTCACCGGGCTTGGCCTCCTTGGCTGCGGCGTTGAATTCTGCCGCCGACTTCACCGATTTGCGCCCGACCATCAGGATGACATCGCCCGGCTGCAAGCCGGCACGCTGCGCCGCGGGGCCGCGCACATCGGTGATGACAACACCCTGTCCGTCCTTGATGCCGAGCTGCTTGCGCTGTTCGGCAGTCAGATCGTCGACCGCGATGCCGAGCGCATTGGCGGGATTCGCTCCGGCGCCGCCCGTGCTGGCCAGTGCGTTCTTGTCCTGCGGCAGCTCGCCGACTGTCACCGGCAGCGTGATCGTCTTGCCGTCGCGGAAGATTTTCAGTTCCGCCTTGCTGCCGGGCTTGGTGTTGCCGACCAATGGCGGCAAGTCTGATGATTGATCGATGGCATGGCCGTCGAAGGCGAGGATCACGTCGCGTATTTGTACGCCGGCCTTGTCCGCGCCGCTGCCGGGCGTCACGTTTGCGACCAGCGCGCCCTCGGCGCTGGGCAGGCCAAGGCTCTGCGCCAAGCCACGATCGATGTTCTGGACCTGCACGCCGATCATGCCGCGCGAAACGTGGCCGTACTTCTTGAGCTGTTCGACGGTATTCATTGCGATGTTGATCGGAATCGCCAGCGAAATGCCGACCGAGCTGCCGGTGTTGCTGACGATCTGCGAATTGATGCCGACGACCTGGCCGTCCATGTTGAACAGCGGGCCGCCGGAATTGCCGCGGTTGATCGGCACATCGGTCTGGATGAACGGCACGTACTGCTGGTCGGCGCCGCCGAAACCGCGGCCAACATAGCTGACGATGCCATGCGTCACCGAGTGATCGAAGCCGAACGGCGAGCCGATCGCGACCACCCATTGACCGGGCTTGAGCTTGCTCGAATCGCCGATCGCCACCGTGGGCAGGCCGGTCGCATCGACCTTGAGCAGGGCGATGTCGGAATCGGCATCGGTGCCGATCACCTTGGCATCGAGTTCGCGGCGGTCGGACAGGCGCACCACGACCTGGTCGGCGCCGTCGACGACATGCTTGTTGGTCAGCACGTAGCCGTCACTGGAAATGATGAAACCCGAGCCCAGCGATACGCGCGTGCCGTCGAAGCGCGGCTGCCCGCCCGGACCGAGCGGGCCGAAGAAGCGGCGGAAGATTTCCGGCACGTCCTGCGGATCGACCTGGTTGCCGGAACCGATTTCCTCGCTGCCGGTGTGCGTGGCCCTGATGTTGACCACGGCTGGCGCGTTCTTCTGCACCAGTTGGGTGAAATCCGGCAGTTGCTGGGCGAATGCGCCGGCGCTGAGCAGGGCCAGCGCAACCAGTGCCAGAAGTTTGTTGAAAGCGGCCTTGTGCATGGCGATCTTGTGCATGGATGCGTCCTTCGTTTCAGGCTAATCGTGGCGTGCGCAGACGCGGCGGGGTTCCCGCCGGGTCATGCGCGGATTTTTGCGTCAGCGTTGCGGTGCCGGCGCCTGGGGTGGCTGGATCAACAGCACGTAAGGCGCTTGCGCGCCGGGCATGGAACCGTCCGCATAGCGCAGGCGCTGGTCGTAGCGCGGCAGGGCAATGACGGTGGTATCGAAACTGGCCGGCTGTGCGTAATCGAAACTCGGTGCGATCGGCATGAACACGTTCTGCGACCGCTGCGCGGGCGCGGCCGGAACCGCGGCGATGGCGACCGATGCGGTTGACCTCTCGACAGCCGGACGGTTGGCGACCAGAGCGATCACCGCCACCGCCGCGGCGATGGCACCGCCACCGGCCCAGCGCAGGATGCGCACGCCGTAGCCGCTTGCCGGCGACTGCCGCGATACCGCCTGCATGACGCGCTCGGCGAAGTCCGGATCGACCGGCACGAACGCGGCCTGGCGCCGGATCACGGCGCTCGCAAGCTGGTAGCGTGTCCAGCTGCGCGCCAGACCTGCATCGGCATCCACGGCGCGCAACAGAAAGCGCGTCTGTTCGCCGCTCAGTTCGCCGTCCATCAGGGCGGAAAGTTGTTCGCGCAGACCTTGGCTCATGGTTCGCTCACCTTCGCATCCGCAAGCAGCGGACGCAGCTTCGCATCGATCGCATCGCGCGCCCGGAAGATGCGGGAGCGCACTGTGCCGATCGGACAATCCATCTTTTCGGCGATTTCCTCGTAACTCAGTCCGTCGACCTCGCGCAGGGTGATGGCGGTCTTCAGGTCCTCGGGCAATTGTTCGACCGTGGCGAACACGGTTTGTTCAATTTCCTGGCGCATCAGCTCGTGCTCGGGCGTGGCGCGGTCCTTCAGGCGCATGCCGCCATCGAGCTGGACGGCATCGTCGATGGCAATGTCGTCCGCGGGCGGGCGCCGGCCCTGCGAGACGAGATGGTTCTTGGCGGTGTTGGTAGCGATCTTGTACATCCACGTATAAAACTGGCTGTCACCGCGGAACGCGGCCATGGCGCGGTAGGCGCGCATGAACGCTTCCTGCGCCACGTCCTGGCATTCGCTCCAGTCCGAGACGTAGCGCGAAATCACGCCGATCACCTTGTGCTGGTACTTGCGCACCAGCAGGTCGAACGCGCGCTTTTCTCCTTTCTGCACCCTTTCGACCAGGGCCAGATCCGACTCGTTGTCGCCCATCCGGGCATTACTCCTGTACTGGCGTCCCGGTCACGCCGGGCTGATAGACAAAGCGGGAGCCGACAAGTTCACTCACCGGCCGCATCCGGGTTCACGCTGCCGTTTCGTCCGCTTGCGCATTCTGGAAAACGCGCTCGCGCTCGCTCAGCAGATTCTCGAAACTCGCCGCCGGCAGCGGCCGGCAGAACAGATAGCCCTGCAGTTCCTCGCAGCCCTCGCCGCGCAGGAAATCCAGGTGCTGCTCGATCTCCACGCCCTCGGCGACCACCGCACGGCCGAGGTTGTGCGCCATGCCGATGGTGGCACGCACGATCGCCTCGTCGTCGGGATCGACGCCGATGTTGCGCACGAAGGTCTGGTCGATCTTGATGCGGTCGGCCGGAAAGCGCTTGATGTAGTCGAGCGAGGACTGGCCGGTGCCGAAATCGTCGATCGCGATATGACAGCCCAGATCGCGCAGGCCCTGCAAGGTATCGAGCAGGTTCGGGATGTTCTTGACGTTGATGCTTTCGGTGACTTCCAGGTCCAGCAGATTGGGTTCGAGCCCGGTGTCGCGCAGCGCCCGCGCGACCACCTCGACCAGATTGTGCTGGCGCAACTGCAATGCCGAGAGATTCACGCTGACGCGCAGGTTGAGCAGGAAGCGGTCCTGCCAGCGGCGCGCATCCGCGCAGGCCGTGCGCAGGACCCATTCGCCGATCGACACGATCAGGCCGTTCTCTTCGGCCAGCGGAATGAAGAAACCGGGGCTGATCATGCCCAGTTCCGGGTGTTCCCAGCGGATCAGCGCCTCCATGCCCGAGATGTCCTCGGTCTGGGTGCTGACCTGCGGCTGGTAGTAGACCCGCAATTCTGCGTTCTTCTCGGCCACGCGCAGCTTGGATTCGAGCGCCAGGCGCTGCTGATGCGATTCCTCGGGCACGGCGACATAGGTCTGGAAGTTGTTGCGGCCCATGCCCTTGGCGCTGTACATGGCCACGTCGGCGTGCTTGAGCAGGCGTTCGGCATTGGCCGCATCGTCCGGATAAAAGCTCACGCCGATACTGGCGGTGATGTGCAATTCGCTGCCGTCGGCCAGGGTCAGTGGCACTTCCATCACGCGCACGATCTTCTCGGCGATGCGCATCACGTCGTCGCGCTGCACGATGTGGCGCAGGATCATGGTGAATTCGTCGCCGGCGTAGCGCGCCACCGTATCGGACGCGCGCACGCTGCCACGCAGGCGCTTGGCTACGGCGATCAGGACTTCGTCGCCGACGCCGTGGCCGAGCGAATCGTTGATGCTCTTGAAGCGATCCAGGTCCACGAACAGCACGGCGAACATCTCGCCGGTGCGGTGGGCTTCCTTGATCGTGGTTTCCAGACGGTCGTTGAACAGCAGCCGGTTCGGGAGCGTGGTGAGCGCATCCTGCAAGCCTTTTGCACGGCCCTGCTCACGCGCGCGACGCAGTTCGAGCTCCAGAGCCAGGCGCGCGGCGATCGTGCGCAGCGTATCGATCAACAGCGTGTCGGTGGTCAAGGCATCGCGGCGGGCGATGATCAGGCTGCCGAGCGTGCTACGGCGCTCATCGCGCAACGGCAGCCCGATGAAAGCCTCATAGCGGAAGAATTCCACGAATGGGTCCTGCTCCAACGCCTGCCAGGCGCGTTCGCCGTGGAAAACGGATTCGCCGTCCAGCAAACGCTTGAGTACCGGCTGTTTCAGCGGGTCCGGCGCTTCGGCCGGGAGGCTGGAACGGTAATACGTGTGCATTGGCTGGACATCGGCATTTTCCTCGGCACGCGCCGACACCAGCATCAGGAAATCCGGATCGAGCCAACCGCACAGAAGCTTGACGACCTGGCTCATGCCTTCGTCGCCGCCGCCGCATTCGGCCGCCGCGGCGATGAGGCCAAGCGCCGTCTGATAGCGAGTGGCGTCGTTGCCGCTGGCGGGCTCGCGGAACACGGTCACATGTACTAGGCGGCCGTCCTGTACCGCCAGACGCATGTGCGCCTCGAGCGTCTGACTGCCGCCGTCGCCGCGGCGTCGGTTGCAGCGATACTGCACACTGCCCTCGCGCGCCAGTGCGGCCAGCAGGGCGGCACGTTGGCCGCGCTCGTGACCCGCGTCGAGCGCATCCAGCGGCTGACCGATCACCTGCGCGCGCGAAAAACCTGAGCGCTGTTCGAACGTCGCGTTGGCGTCGATCACAGCCCCGGTCTTCGGATCCGACAACACGATTTCGTCAAGACTGTCCTCGAAGGCGAATTGATAACGATCCCTGCCGGCGGCGCTGTCCGTGCCAATGACGGCGTGCGCAGCGAGGACGTTGCGCACCCGTGCCAACACTTCGCTCGCGTCCACCGGACTGCGCAACCAATCGACCACGCCGGCCGGCGCACGACTCCAGTCCCAGTGCCGCTGCGCCGTATCGGCGGCGGCGATGCCGATGACCGGCACCTTGGCCAGACGCGCATCGCCCTTGAGCTGGGTGCAAAACGCCACCGCCTCGCGCGCTTCGCCGACGAATTCCATCACCACGACGTCGATCTGCGGGTCCTGCTTGAGAAAGGCCAGCGCCTGCGGCAGATCCTTCGCCGTGTACACCGCCTCGAAGTTCTGCGCATCCAGGGTGTCGAACAGCACACGGCGGTCATCGCGCTGCGTGGTGACGATCAGCACCGACCCGGGATTGGCCTGCGCAGCGGCCATCAGACCACCCAGCGTCCGTCGCGCAGGCGCGGGCGCGTACCCGCGACCGGCCGGTGCGAGATGAATTCCACCATGGCATCCATGCCTTCGGGCATCGCGATCTCGTCGCCGACGAACACGACCTTGCGCCCGGCCACACTGCGCGAACGGGCGATCTGCCGCAGCAGGCCGGTGTTCGGCGGGCGCAGATGCTCGGAAAAATCGGCGAAAAGGTAAATGCCGAACTGCGGGCTTTGCAGGATGTAGCGCAGCGCATCGGTCGCGCGCTTGGAGCCGGGGACACGCATCTCGCGTTCACGCAGAGACGCGATGCCGGCGTCTTCCTGCCAGTAGTAGACTGATTGCCCGGTGCGCAGCGCGAGCAGGCGGAACTGCGCGATCACATCGTCCGCGTTCGCGGTGTGGATCGCGATGAGGTTGTGCGGCGACTGCACGATGCGGTCGAACAGGGCCGGCGTGACGAAAACATCGCTCGCGGCGCTATCGTTGATGGACGGGTGCGACTGCAATGCTAACGGCCTATTTGACCACAGGTGCGGCTTGCGCGGATTATAGCGAGGTCCACGGGCTCCAAGCGCGGGAATTCGCGCTCCCACTGCCCTTCCATCGTGAGGCATGTCATGTTCGAAGGATTGCGCTTCGCTCACTGGAAAGCGGAAATCGACGCCGAGGGCATCGCCATACTCACGTTCGACCGTGACGGCGCCTCGGTCAATGCGATCAGCCGCGCGGTTCTCGACGAACTGGCGCAAATCACCGAACGCCTTTCGTTCGAACCGCCGAAAGGCGTCGTCGTGCGTTCGGGCAAGGCCAATGGTTTCATTGCCGGCGCCGACGTGCACGAATTCGAGAGCTTCGAGACACAGCCGGGCGGCGTGCTGGGAAGCATCCAGTACGGCCAGCGCGTATTCCAGAATTTCGCCCGCTTGCGCTGCCCGACCGTGGCCGCGATCCACGGCTATTGCATGGGCGGCGGCACCGAACTGTCGCTGGCCTGCCGCTATCGCGTCGCCACGCGCGATCCGAAAACGAAAATCGGTTTCCCCGAAGTCCTGCTCGGCATCATCCCCGGCTGGGGCGGGACCGCACGCCTGCCGCGCCTGATCGGCGCGCCGCAAGCCTTGCCGATCATGCTCACGGGCAAGACGTTGAGCGCCGAGGCCGCACGCACGCTCGGCATGGTCGACGCGCTGACCTCGCCGGAACTGCTGCTCGACGCCGCCAAGGAACAGATCCGCCATCCGCACGCGCGGCCGTTCGCGCAGCGCCTGCGCGCCTGGGCGACGAATATCTGGCCGGTGCGCCAGGTTCTCGCGCCCATCGTGCGCAAGCAGACCGCGGCCAAGGCGCGGCCGGATCAATACCCCGCCCCGTTCGCCTTGATAGAGGTTTGGCGGCGCGGCGGGTCGAATATCAACCAGCGCCTGAAAGTCGAAGCGCATGCGGTGGCCAGACTGGCGGCCACGCCGACCTGCCGCAACCTGATGCGCGTGTACTTTCTGCAGGAACGCCTGAAAGGGCTTGGCGCCGGCAGCGATGCCGACATCCATCGCGTGCACGTGGTCGGCGCCGGCGTGATGGGCGGCGACATCGCCGCGTGGTGTGCGTTGCGCGGCTTCGACGTGACCTTGCAGGATCGCGAGATGAAGTTCATCCAGCCGGCGCTGGATCGCGCCCAGGATCTGTTCGCCAAGCGCCTGAAAACGCCCGACCGCATCAAGCCTGCTGCGGATCGATTGAAGGCGGATGTGGATGGCAAGGGCATCGCCGAAGCCGACCTCGTGATCGAGGCGATCTTCGAGAATCTCGAAGCCAAGCAGGATTTGTACAAGAAGACCGAACCGTCCATGAAACCCGCGGCGCTGCTGGCGACGAATACATCAAGCATTCCGCTGGATCAGTTGCGCACCGCGGTACAAAAGGACGCGCGTTTCCTCGGCCTGCACTATTTCAACCCGGTCGCGCAGATGCCGCTGGTGGAAATCGTACGCCAGGATCACCTCGACGCCGCGAACGAGAAGCATGCGCTGGCTTTCTGCAAGGCCATCGACAAGCTGCCCGTGCCGGTCAAGGGCACACCGGGGTTTTTGGTCAACCGGATTCTGATGCCCTACCTGCTCGAAGCCCTGCGCTTGTTCAAGGAAGGCGTGCCCGGCCCCGTGCTCGACAAGGCGGCGAAGAAATTCGGCATGCCGATGGGACCGATCGAACTGGCCGACACGGTGGGCCTGGATGTCTGTGCTTCGGTCGGCAAGGAAGTCGGCGAATTCCTCGGGCTGGAAATTCCCGATGGGCTCGATGCGCTCCTCGCCGCCGGCAAGAAAGGCAAGAAAACCGGCGAAGGTTTATACAAGTGGGAAAATGGCAAACCGGTAAAACCCGAAGTCGATCCGAACTATCAGGCGCCGGCGGACATCACCGAACGCATGATCCTGCCGATGCTCAACGAATCGGTTTGCTGCCTGCACGACGGCGTGGTCGACGACGCCGATCTGCTCGATGCCGGGGTCATCTTCGGCACCGGCTTCGCGCCGTTCCGCGGTGGCCCGATCCAGCATATCCGTAGCGAAGGCGCCGACAAGATCAAGGCGCAGCTGGCCGAACTCGCCGGCAAGTACGGAAAGCGCTTCGAGCCCAAGCAGGGTTGGGAGAGTCCGGCGTTGAAGGCACTCGCAAGCTAATCGTCCTCGAACCGCTGCGACCCGAACGGCTTCGGCGCTTTCTTCGGCGGTGCCATGCCGCTCGCCACGCCCTCCCACACCGCCAGTGCGTCGCGCGTCGTGGCGACATCATGCACGCGCACGATCGCCGCGCCCTTCTGCACCGCAATCAGGGCGGCGGCCGCAGAACCGGCGGCACGGTCTGCATGTTGCTCGCGGCCGGTGAGTGCGCCGATCATCGCCTTGCGCGACAGCCCGACCAGCAGTGGCACATCCAGTGCGGCGAACTGATCGAGTGCGCGCAACAGCACGAGATTATGTTCCAGCGTCTTGCCGAAACCGAAACCCGGATCGACGACGATGCGCTTCTTGTCGATGCCGGCCATCTCGCAGGCAAAGATGCGCTCGGCCAGGAACCGGCGCACATCGGAAACAACATCGTCGTAGTACGGCGCGTCCTGCATCGTGCACGGTTCGCCCTGCATGTGCATCAGGCACACCAGCACTTTCAATTCCGCCGCCGCATCCAGCGCACCGTCGCGGCGCAACGCGTACACATCGTTGATCATGCCGGCGCCGGCGGCAACGGCGGCGCGCATGACTTCCGGTTTGGAGGTGTCGACGGAAATCGGCAACGTGGTTTGTTTCGCCAGCACTAGGATGACCGGCACCACACGTGCGACTTCGTCTGCGCCGGATACCTCAATTGCACCCGGACGCGTGGATTCACCGCCGATGTCGAGCAGATCGGCGCCGTCCTCCGCCAGTTTCAATCCGTGTGCAATCGCCGCTTCGGCCAACGCGCGGCCGTCGCCGGAAAACGAATCCGGCGTGACGTTGACGATGCCGGCGATGCGCGGGCGGTCGAGCCTCAACGGCCTGCCGCCGCAGTCGAGCGCGAGAGCGGTATCGAACATCGGACTGAATCCTATTTTTTCCTGACGCGCCAAGGTTTGCCGGTAGCAAGGCAGTGCTTGCACATCAAGCAGCTGCCTTGTGCGTGCGTATGCACATAGTACACGCGTGCAGCATTTCGCGTTCCTCCGCCACGGTGACCTAAATCATTGCGCTGGCTTGCCCCAGATCAAATTGCGCAAACGTCATTCGTCTTAAGCTTGAGCGGCGGACAAACCGAAGTTCCCATGGAACCACTCGACGACACACGATGCCAGCTCGCTGCGTGCCTGCTGCCTCTGCTCGATCTGACTAGCCTCGGTGAAGACGACACGCCGGGAAAGATCGAGGCGCTATGCAGGCGAGTCCGCGCGGGCGCAATCGCGCCGGCTGCTGTGTGCGTATATCCTGAGCACGTAACCACCGCACGGCGCGCCCTTGAAGGCTCGTCCGTGAAAGTCGCCACGGTGGTGAATTTCCCCGATGGCGCAAGCGATGCGTCGCGCGCGCTGCGCGAGACGCGACGCGCTATCGCGGCCGGCGCTGACGAAATTGACATGGTGCTGCCCTGGGCCGCGTTCGTCCGCGGTGACGAAGCCTCGGCACGCGCCGTTGTGGATGCGGTGCGAGGTGGCTGCGGCATCCGGCACACGCTCAAGCTGATCCTGGAAACCGGCGAGCTTACGCCAGAACGCATCCGCGCTGCAGCGCAACTGGGCATAGACGCCGGCGTGGATTTCCTCAAGACATCAACTGGCAAGGCGGCGGTGCACGCCACGCCGGAAGCGGCTGCCATCATGCTGGATGTTATCGCTGCGAACCGTGGACGCTGCGGTTTCAAGGCGGCCGGAGGCATCCGCAACCTCGACGCCGCCATCGAATATCTTGATCTGGCACGTGCACGTCTTGGCGACGATTGGATCGCACCGGAACAGTTTCGCATCGGTGCCAGCACGCTGTACGACGAACTTGCTGCGCTTGTGGCCTCACCCACATGACCGCCTGGCCAGCCGATGCGCTGATTCGCGCCAAGCGCGAAGGCCAAAGCCTGGACGCGGCGCAGTGGCGCGATCTGGCGATCGGCATCGCGCAAGGTGAGTGGAACGACGGACAAGTCGGCGCTTTCGCGATGGCGGTAGCATGGCGCGGTCTGGAAATCGCCGAATGCCGAGATTTCACCTTGGCGCTGCGCGACTCAGGCCGCCGTCTCGTGTGGGATGACCTGCCCGGCCCGGTGCTGGACAAGCATTCCACCGGCGGTGTCGGCGATTGCGTCAGCCTAGCATTGGCGCCGCTCGTAGCCTCCTGCGGCGGCTATGTACCGATGATTTCTGGTCGCGGTCTCGGCCACACTGGAGGCACGCTGGACAAACTCGAAAGCCTGCGCGGATATGACGTGAACCCGACATTCGAGCGATTGCGCCGTGTGATGAGCGAAACCGGTTGCGCGATCGTCGGGCAAAGCCCCGACCTCGTTCCCGCCGATCTTCGCCTTTACGCCATACGCGATGTCACCGCAACAGTCGATGTACCCGACTTGATGGTCGCATCGATCCTGTCCAAGAAACTCGCCGGCGGCGCGCAAGCGTTGGTGCTTGATGTCAAGACCGGCAGCGGCGCGCAGACCCGGTCCGAGACGGCCGCACTCGCCCTCGCCCAGCGCATGCAAGCGGTCGTGGCGGACTGCGACATCGCACTCACGGTGGCGCTTAGCGACATGGGCGAAGTGCTCGGAGGCGTGGCCGGCAACGCGTTGGAAGTTCGCGCCGCCCTCGACCTGCTCACGGGCCGGCCGAGCTGCCCGCGCTTGCGCGAATTGACCCTTGCGTTGTCTGCCGAACTGCTGTGCCTGGGCGACATTGACAGCGACCGCCCCGCGGCGACACTGCGCCTGCGCCGCGCGCTGGATTCGGGTGCGGCGGCCGAGCGCTTCGCGCGCATGGTGGCGGGACTGGGCGGCCCGACCGGCCTGCTCGAGTGCCCCGATCGCCACCTGCCACGCGCTCCGGTCGTGCGGCCGGTAAGCGCGGCAAGCGCGGGATTCATCCAATCCGTCGATGTGCGTGTGCTGGGCAAATGTGTCGTGGATCTGGGTGGCGGTCGGCGTACACCGAATACGGTGCTTGATCGGGCCGTTGGTTTATCCGGCGTGCGCGGGCGTGGTGAACGCGTCGACCGGGGCGAGACCCTCGCCGTTGTGCACGCGAGGGACGCATCGCAAGCCGACGCGATTGCCGCGCACGTCCGCTCTGCATTTTGCTTCGGCGACCACGCTCCGCTCCAAGTACCCCTACTGCGCTGGCTTCCGGCACCCGCACCTCTGCCGGCGGCGCAAGCCTGCTGCAACATTCCGGACGAGACGCCCGCATGAGCACACCGCACATCGATGCCGAACCCGGTGCTTTCGCCGACACAGTTCTGCTTCCCGGTGATCCGCTGCGCGCCCGCCACATTGCCCAGACACAGCTGACCGACACGATACAAGTGACCGCGCGGCGCAACATGTTGGGGTATACCGGCGTCTATCGCGGCAGGCGTGTTTCGGTGATGGGCGGCGGCATGGGTATTGCGTCCACGGCCATATACGCCACTGAACTGGTGCGGGTCTACGGCGTGCGCCGCATCATCCGCGTCGGCACTTGCGGAGGCATCGGCAATACGGCATTGGGTGAAGTGCTGCTGGCACAATCGGCCAGCACGGACGCGAGTTTCAATCGTCACGCCTTCGGTGGCCACGACCTTGCGGCCTGCGCGGATTTCAAGCTGCTCCGCTGCGCCGCGGAAGTCGCCACGAAGACGGGAATGGGCGTGCGTGTGGCGTCCGTATTCAGCACCGATCGCTTCTACGATGCAGATCCAGACCTCGTGCCGCTGCTGCTACGGCACGGCATCGTCGCCGTGGAGATGGAAGCCGCCGGATTGTACGGGCTGGCGATGCGCGAAGGCGTGCAGGCGCTGGCAATAATCGCCGTCAGCGATCATCTGGAACGCGGCGTCCACCTGACCGGCGCCGAACGCGAGCAGGGGCTTGACGACATGGCCGAACTGGCGCTGGAATGCGCGTGCGCTTGAGGGGCATGCGCCAGGGGGTTACCGGTTCGGCATGACAAAACGCCACGGCAGCAGGTCGCCGGCCAGCACCTCGATCCAGGAGCCATCCGGCTGACGGAACGTCACGGCCGCTTCGGCGCCGAACTCGACCAACGCTTGCCGGCAGGCGCCGCAGGGCGACACAGGAAGCTGTGCGCCATCAGTAGCAAACGCCGCCACCGCGATTGCAGCAAGGCGAAACGCCGCACCTTCAGCCTGAACCGCCGTGGCGATCGCGGCGCGTTCAGCGCAGCCGCCAATGGGTAATGCGCCATTTTCCACATTGCAACCCGTGTATACGCACCCGGCCGCCGAACTCAGCGCCGCGCCGACGCGCAGAAGCGAGTACGGCGCATAAGCCTGTTGCGCCGCCTTCTTTGCAAGCCCGCGCAGTTCGTCGAGATCGCGCAATGCAGCCACTCCACCGCCCCGGATGCTCAAGCCGACCAGCGCCTCAATGCTGCGCCGCCGGCCCGCCGATTGGCGGCGTCGCCGGTTTGTCCGCCTTCGGCGTGCCACCGGGGCTGGTGCCGGTCGGTTTGCCCCAGTCCTTGGGCGGGCCCGGCTCGCGGCCTTCCATGATCGCGCTGATCTGGTCGCCGTCGATGGTTTCATATTGCAGCAGCGCCTTGGCCATCGTGTGCAGCTTGTCGATGTTGCTCGTCAACAGCGTGCGTGCGCGGTTGTAAGCACTGTCGATGACGCCGCGCACGACCTCGTCGATCTTGCGCGCGGTTTCCTCCGACACATGCTTGTGCTGGGTGACCGAGCGGCCGAGGAACACCTCGTCCTCTTCGTCGCTGTAAGTCATTGGTCCCAGTTCCGGCGATAGACCGTATTTTGTCGCCATGTCGCGCGCAAGCTGGGTGGCGCGCTGGATGTCGTTGGACGCGCCGGTGGTGACCTTGTCGTCGCCGAAGATGAGTTCCTCCGCCACGCGCCCGCCGTACAGGCTGGCGAGGCGGCTTTCGAGGAAGGTCTTGCTGTGGCTGTACCGGTCGGCCTCGGGCAGGAACAAAGTTACGCCCAATGCTCTGCCACGGGGAATGATCGTCACCTTGTGTACCGGATCGTGTTCGGGCACCAGTCGCCCGACGATGGCGTGGCCGGCTTCGTGGTAAGCAGTGAGCTTCTTCTCGTCCTCGCTCATGATCATGGACTTGCGCTCGCTGCCCATCATGATCTTGTCCTTGGCGCGCTCGAAATGATCCATCGTCACCGCGCGCGAATTGAAACGTGCGGCGAACAGCGCCGCCTCGTTGACGAGATTGGCGAGATCGGCACCGGAAAATCCCGGCGTACCGCGCGCAATCACGGTGGCATCGACGTCGTCGGCCAGCGGCACCTTGCGCATGTGGACTTTCAGAATCTGCTCGCGGCCGCGCAGATCCGGCAGCGACACAACCACCTGCCGATCGAAACGTCCCGGGCGCAACAGCGCCGGATCGAGCACGTCGGGACGGTTCGTCGCGGCGATGACGATGATGCCCTCGTTGCCTTCGAAGCCGTCCATCTCCACCAGCAACTGATTCAGGGTCTGCTCGCGCTCGTCGTGACCGCCGCCCAGGCCCGCACCGCGATGGCGGCCGACCGCGTCGATTTCGTCGATGAAGATGATGCATGGCGCATGCTTCTTCGCCTGCTCGAACATGTCGCGCACTCTGGATGCGCCTACACCGACGAACATCTCGACGAAATCCGAACCGGAAATCGAGAAGAACGGAACCTTGGCTTCGCCGGCAATCGCTTTGGCAAGCAAGGTCTTGCCTGTGCCGGGACTTCCCACCATCAGCACACCACGCGGGATTCGACCACCCAATTTCTGGAATTTTCCCGGATCGCGCAGAAACTCGACCAGTTCGCCGACTTCCTCCTTCGCCTCGTCGCAACCGGCCACATCGCTGAAATTGACCTTGACCTGGTCCTCGCCCTGAAGCTTGGCGCGCGAACGGCCGAAGCTCATCGCGCCGCGTCCGCCGGCGCCGGCCTGCATCTGGCGCATGAAATACACCAGCAGACCGATGAAGATGACGAACGGAATCCAGTCGACCAATACGCGCGTCCATGCACCGGAAGTGTCTGCCGGCTCTTGTGTGACCTCCACGTTGTGCGAACGCAGGGTCGGAATCATCTGGCTGTCGTCAAACGGCGCGGTGGTCGACAGCGGGCTGCCGTCCTTGCGCTTGCCGGTGATGTTGGACGGCATGGTGGCGCTGATCGACACCTGCGCGACGGCGTTGTTTTCCACCTGCTGCATGAAGTCCGAATAGGAAATGTTGCGAGGACTCGTGCTGCGCGGATTGAAGCTGTTGAATACCGCGATCAGTACCACGGCAATCACGATCCAGAGCAGCAGGTTCTTGACCATGTCGTTCATGGGAGCACCCTGGAATTGACAACCGGACCGGCTGCGGACGCGGCGCCAGATACCCCCGGCTCCCGGCCCATCGCTGTGCAACGGACGCACCGGCTCAACTCGATGCAGCGGAAAGCGAAAACTGCTGCTTGAAAGTAATTCATGAAATTCCTACTTCTTTCCCGTCGCGATGGCGTAAACCTCGGCACTGCGCGCGCGCGAGGCCTTCGGTTTGCGCATGCTGACGCGCTCGTAAGCCTTGCGCAAGCTTTTCAGATACTCGTCGAAGCCGCGGCCCTGGAACAATTTGACCACGAACGCACCCCCGGGTTTCAGGTGCACGGCGGCAAATTCCTTTGCCAGTTCAGCCAGATGCATGGCGCGTGCCTGGTCGGCCGAGTCCACACCGCTCATATTGGGAGCGATGTCCGAAAGCACAAGGTCGACCGGCGCGCCGTTCAATGTCGCTTCCAGCCGTTGCAGAACCTCGTCCTCGCGGAAATCGCCCTCGATGAATTCCACACCGGCGATGCCCTGCATCGGCAGGATGTCCAGCGCCACGATGCGGCCGGCGTCGCCGAGGCGCTCACGCACCATCTGCGACCAGCCGCCCGGCGCCGCACCAAGATCGACCACGACCATGCCGGGTTTGAGCAGGCGGTCGCGCTCGATCAATTCCTCGAGCTTGAAGACCGCACGCGAGCGCCAGCCTTCGGCCTGTGCGCGCTTGACGAAGGGATCGGAGAAATGCTCCTTGAGCCAACGGGAGCTGGATTTGCTACGCGCCATCTTGGAACCTTGAATAACCTGCTGCGCTCGCCATCTCGCGTGCTGGCGGTGCTCAGAATCCTCACATACTGGCACGTATGCTCCGGTTCCTGTGCTCCGGCAGCCCGCAATCTGGCTTCGCTCGCGACGGTTATTCGAAGGCTCCAGCGAAGCAAGATGGATGCTGCATAGCCGCATGATACCCTGTAATACCCGCATTCGGACGATTCGATGCCGCTCTCACCCAGCCAGAAACGCTATCTGCGCGGCCTCGCGCATACACTGAAACCGGTGATCCTGACCGGCAACAAGGGCATCACGCCGGCGCTAGTCAAGGAATTCTCCGCTGCGCTGGATCAGCACGAACTGGTCAAGGCGAAACTCGGCAGCGAGGACCGTGCCGAACGTCGCGCGCAGATCGCCGAACTTGGGCAAAGCGCGAACGCGGAACTCGTGCAGAGCATCGGCCGCGTGGCGTGTTTCTATCGCCGCAACGAGGACAAGCCGAAGCTGGCGCTGCCTCGATAACCCATGCAGTTAACCGAACACCGCAACGAACGGCAATTCTTCCTGCGCAACGCGGATGCGCAATCCGTCACCGTGATCGACCGCACGCTGCGCCGCAGCCTCGTCGTCAGCGCCACGCGCATCGTCGAGGACTTTCCCGCGCAACGGCCCGACCAGATCGACCCCGCCGCGATCGAATCCATTCTCGCGCTTGAACCCGAGGTCGTTTTGCTCGGCACTGGCGTGCGCGCCGTATTTCCGCCGCAATCGGTGCTCGCGCAATTCCTCAAGTGCGGTATCGGACTCGAAACCATGGACAACGCCGCCGCTGCACGCACGTTCAACGTGTTGATCGGCGAGGGACGCCAAGCCGTGGCGGTGTTTCTGCTGTCGAGTTAGAAACCCGTTCGCCCTGAACGCAGGGCCGAAGGCGCGCAGTCGAAGGGACGGGCGTTTCGACTTCGCTCGCTCAACACGAACGGATTTAATCGAATTCCCGATTAGTCCTTCTCGTCGCGCTCCAGCAACGCGCGCAGCTTCTTCAGCGCCTGCGCCTGTAGCTGGCGCACGCGCTCGCGCGTGAGCCCCAGTTGTTCGGCGACCTCGGCCAGCGTCTGCACGCCGTGATCGTTCAGCCCGAAACGGTGCTCCAGCACCCAGCGCTCGCGATCGGGCAACTGCGCGATCCAGGCGCCGATGCCGCTGCCGGCGACATTCTCCGCGTTCGCAGCGTCCGCCTCCCCCGTCGCGATCTGTTCGCTCAACGCACGCTCGTCGTGGTCGGACAGCGGCGCGTCCAGCGAACGGATGCGCTCGGTCGCCGAAAACAATTCAGCGACCTCGCTTGCGGGTCTGCCGGTGGCGCGCGCCAATTCCTCGATGCCGGGCGTGCAGCCGTGCGCTGACACGAATTCGCGCCGCGCGCGCAGCACCTGCGCGTACTCGCGCAGCACGTGCACCGGCACGCGCACCGTGCGGCCCTGGTGCATCAACGCGTGCTGCACCGCCTCGCGAATCCACCACACCGCGTACGTGGAAAACCGCAGGCGCCGCGCCGGCTCGAATTTTTCCACGGCGCGAATCAGGCCGAGGTTGCCCTCCGCGATCAGGTCCAGCAGCGGCACGCCGCGGCCGACGTAACCGCGCGCAACAGAAACCACCAGGCGCAGATTCGCCTCGATCATCGCCTGCCGCGCCTGTGCCTCGCCCGCGCGCACGCGCATCGCCAGCGCGCGCTCGCCTGCGGCGTCGAGCAGCGGGATCAATCCGATTTCATTCAGGTAGGCGCTGGTGGAATCGCGCGCCGCGTCGTCGTGCGGCTCCATCGCATCGACCAGTCCGAGCAATTCCTCGGCGTCGAGTTCGTCGGGCGCGGACACGGTCATCGGCTCAGGATACTACCGACTGCATTCCTGCGCCGAACCGATTCGGCTAGGCTCGCTGCAACGGAGGCAACATCACCAACCGGCTGTACTTCGGCGACAACTTGCACGTGCTGCGCGAGCACGTCCCGAACGAATCTGTGGATCGCCAGCGAGACCGAACGCGTGGCGTTTTTGTTCGATCGCTCGCGTGCGCTGACCTCGCTACCGCCCGCGGCGACGGCAAAACGTGAGGGGCGTAAGTCAAGCA
>JAGWXP010000163.1 GCA_018969845.1 Lysobacteraceae bacterium
CGCCCAGTGCGGCACGAGGTTGGAATTGGCGATCAGCACGCGCGGCGCGTCGGCGTGCGTCTTGAACACGCCGACCGGCTTGCCGGATTGCACCAGCAGGGTTTCATCCGGATTCAATTCGCGCAGCGATTTCAGGATGGCGTCGAAACATTCCCAGTTGCGCGCGGCGCGGCCGATGCCGCCGTAGACCACCAGCTCCGCCGGATTTTCCGCCACCTCGGGATCGAGGTTGTGCTGGATCATGCGATACGCGGCTTCGATCAGCCAGTTCTTGCAGCTCAGTTCGGCGCCGCGCGGCGGATGGATGATGCGGGCGGTGTCGATGCGGGTGGGGGCGTTCATGGCGTGGCTCGAAACGGACAGGCGCCGATTATGCTGCCAACGGACCGGGCTCGCATCTGCGATGCCGTCTGGCCACGCCGACGCCGGCATGGCTTAGAATCGATGCGCGGCTGCAGATGCATGTTTCGATCCGCTTCGATTCGGCAACAATGGGGAGACAGATCATGAGCGAATTCAATTGCTATTCCCGTCGTCGTTTCCTGCATGCTGCGAGCCTCGGCGGCATCGCGCTTTCCCTGACCGCACCGCTGCGCGGAGTACTGGCCGAGGCCCCGCCGCAGAACGCGATCACGCCGCAGGCAGCGCTGAACCGATTGCTGGCGGGCAATGTCCGTTACGCGGCGAACAAATTCGATCCCAAGGATTTCTCGGTCGGCCGCGCCGCCCGCGCCAGGGCGCAATACCCGATTGCGTCGATCCTGGGTTGCGCCGACTCGCGCGTCGCGCCGGAATTGATGTTCGATCAGGCGCCCGGCGACCTGTTCGTGGTGCGCATCGCGGGCAATTATCTGAACCGTGACGCGCTGTCGAGCCTGGAGTACGGCGTAGGCGTTCTGGGTACGCCGCTGGTGATGGTGCTCGGACACAGCAATTGCGGGGCAGTCAAGGCGACCATCGAGGAAATCCGGGATTCCAAGCCGCTGCCCGGACACATCTGGGACATCACGGACGCCGTGCGCGCGGGCATCGAGAACGTGGTCAAGAGCGGCGGCGATAACCTGCTGGAGCGTGCGATTGAAGCGAACACCGAATACAACGCGGCGCGAACCGCATCGGCGCAACCGATCATTTCCGAAGCCGTGAAGAACGGCCGCGCCATGGTCGTCGCCGCAGAATACGAGCTGGCAACGGGCAAGGTGCGGTTGCTGAAATACTGAACGCGCTGCGCGACGGGAATGCCGGCGCTTACAGATCGCGCGCGACGCGGATACCGACACGCGCGCTGCGCGTATCCGACGGCGCCGACAGCCGATACGCCGAGCGCACCTGGTTCGGCGCGCTGCCCCACGAGCCGCCACGGATGACGTGTTCGGCGCAGCCGGGATTCATCCACGCACTGCTGTCGGCCGGCGCGCGCGTGTAGTTGTCGTGCCAACAGTCGGCGACCCATTCGGACACGTTGCCATCCATGTCGATCAGGCCGAAGGCGTTCGGCGGAAATTTGCCGATCGGCGCCGGCCCCCAATAGCCGTCGTCGTAGTGGCGGAACGCCTTGGCCCAACTGCGCTTCAAATGCGGCGAGCGATCGCCGTCGCCGGTGAAGTTGTCGATCACGCGTGGCGGATTGCCGTCGCCCCACGGATAGCGCGTCGTCGATCCGGCGCGCAGAGCGTATTCGAACTCGGCTTCGCTGGGCAGGCGGTAATGCTTGCCGGTGCGCGCGGAAAGCCATTGCGTGTAAGCGATCGCGTCGTTCCAAGAAACATGGATCACGGGCAGATCGTCGGCTGCCGCATGACCCAGGTAATCGTCGCGCCAGGTGATGCCGCGGCGATCGATGATGCGCCCGCTGTCTTCGTCGTAGACGCTCGATGCGCCGGCTTTTTCCGCATCCGTCGCGTAACCGGAATCGTCGACGAAGACACGAAATTCGCCGACGCTGACGTCGTCGCGGCCGAGCGCGAATCCGGTATCGATCTTGACCAGCCGTTGCGGTTCCTCATCCGCGCGCGCCCCCTGCTCGTCCGCCGGCGCGCCCATCATGAAGCTGCCGGTGGGGATCACGACCAGCGGCGGCGCACTGCCGTGACGGTCGAGGAACTTGTCGACGACGATCTGCCCGGGGTTGTAGTTCGCATACAGCCGCGCGTTGCGCAGACGGCGATTGAAGTCGTCGACGCCGGCGAGATCAGGGCTCAGCGCCAATGCCTTCTTGGCGAGCGACTCGGCGAGATCCGGATTGCCGGCGTCCAGTGCCGAATTGGCCTGGCTCAGCGTATTCGCGGCGCGGTCGCGGCGGATGCCCTCGATACGCGAGCGCGTGTCGAGCAGTTGCTGCGAACCGGGGCTGATCGTGGACGCGTCGGCGAGGATCTTGTCCGCGCCGTCGAAGTCGTCCTGCGCCGCGGCGGCCAGCGCACTATCCAGATAGCCCTGCTGCACCTGGCCCAGGCCCTGCTCGGCCAGCTTGTTGCCGGGATCGAGCTTGAGCACCTGCCGGTACACGCTCAGGGCGTTGCCCGCCGGCGGCGTTGTCGCGTGGCCCTGCTGCAGCAGGTCGGCCGCGCGCGTGAGTAAGGGCATCACCTGGCGCAGGGTCTTCAGGCGCGCCTGCAGACCCGACACGTCCGCGTCCGCTTCGGGAACTTGCGCCAGATCGCCGATCAGACGCGCCGAATCGCGTTCGTCGCCGCGGTCGAGTGCGTCGCCGGCTTGCTGCAAAAGGGATTTGTGGATTTTTTCCAGTCCGGCGCGAGCGGCAGCGTTGTCCTTGTCCGCGGCCAGCACCTGCTGGTAATACGCCACAGCGCTGGCGTCTTTCGGCGCGATCAAACGGCCCTCATCGAGCGCCCTGGCGGCCTTCTTCAGCAAGGCGGCGATAGCTTTCGTCGGCGGCGCGGCAGGTGGCGGCGGTTTCGCCGCAATCTTGGTCGGCATGGCCGGAGCGGCCGGGCCGGCCGACTTTGCGGGCGGTGCCAGCGACATGGACGGAACCGCTGCCGCTTGCGGCGGCGGCGCGGGCGCGGCGGGCGCACTGGCGCCTCCGGGGTAGAATCGATAGATCAGCGCGAAGGCGAGCAGCGCAATGCCGGCCGAGCCACCATACACGGCTTGCTTGCTAACGACTTCGGTGCCTGGCATTGCGGTGGTGTGTCGGCGCGATGGCGATGCGCGCACCTTAGGCCATCTCCTGCGTGTTCTGCAATAAGGAATCGTTGTGTACGACTGGATCGACAGCGAAACCACACTCGCCTCCTGGTTAGCCGCGCAGCCCGTGCCGGCCATCATCGGCCTGGATACCGAATTCATGCGTACCGACACGTTCCACGCCCGGCTCGCGCTGGTGCAGGCGGAAATCGGCGGACGCATTGCCGTGATCGATGCGCCGGCGTTGAACGGCCATACGGCACTCGCCGCACGCCTGGCGGATCCGCACAACGTGTGTGTGATGCACAGCGCCAGCGAAGATCTCGAAGCCTTGTCCGCGATCCTTCCCAACGGCCCGGCCACACTGTTCGACACGCAAATCGCCGCGGCGATGGCGGGATTCGGCCCCGGCTTGAGCTATCAGAAACTCGTCGCCGCCCTGCTCGGCGTGGACTTGCCCAAGGGCGAGACGCGTTCGGACTGGCTCAAGCGCCCCTTGCGTCCCGCGCAACTGGATTACGCCGCGCAAGACGTCGAGCATCTGCCGCAGATCCACGGCTTGCTCGCGGAAAAACTCGCCGCACTCGGCCGCAGTGAATGGCTGGCCGAGGATTGCCGCAAACTGGTGGACAAGGTTTGCCGTGCCGAACCCGATGCGCAGCCGCAACGCGCGTTTCCGCGTGCGGCGGACTGGCCGCGCGAGTCGCAGGCCCTGCTGCGCCGCGTGCTGCTGTGGCGCGAGACGATGGCACGCACACAGGACAAGCCGCGCTCGTGGATTCTCGACGACGCGCGTGCACTCGACCTCGCCGCACAGCCACCGCGCGACGGCGCGGAATTATTCGAACGCTGCAAGGGCCTGCGCGCCCTGCGCGGTCCGCAGCGCCAGCAATTGCTGGACGTTCTGCGCGCGCCGCTGGCAATGCAAGAGCTCGACTTCGCGCCGATTCCGCCGCCGCTTTCGTCTGCGGACAGGCGCCGGCTGGCGGATTTGCGCGATACCGTCGCCGCCATCGCACAAACGCTGAATCTTCCCGACGGACTGTTGTGCGCGCGCCGCCATCTGGAGGCGCTCGTGAGCGAAGGCGCCTGGCCCGCTGCGCTGGAAGGCTGGCGCAAGCCGCTGCTACATGAGGCGTTGATGGCACGACTCGGCGTTCCTTGAATCCATCGCATCCAAGCATGTATGATGCGCGCCCCGCCCGGATTGGCGGCGGAAGCATCAGGCGCAAGACGCGCCCGTGGGGCGGTAGCTCAGCTGGGAGAGCGTCGCGTTCGCAATGCGAAGGTCGGGAGTTCGATCCTCCTCCGCTCCACCAATTTTCCCTTGATTATCATAGCATTGCGTAGTGCAATACTGCGCAATGTTATGCATTACGCAGCACTGTTTGCCACACTGAGTGTGGCAAATTTGTGGCAACCGAGTCGGCACTATTGCAGTGTTGCGCAATATTCGCGACGCGAACTGCTTGACAGAACGGCATGACTGCAGCAACCTGCACAGCAATGCGCTGGGTGGAACCAACGCTGGTCGCAGTACGGCTAATCAAGGCTTAGCGGAGCAGTTTAGCCGAGACCAGTGGGCGCCCACGTCCAGCAACCGGCGGTGTCTAAAGCGACGAGCCCGACGGTAAGAAAGGATGCCGCTACAGCGGCAATCGCCCAACGTGCCACAAAAAATGGCTAAAGGCAGCGCCCGGGAGCGATGAGACCGGGACCCGAAATGCGGAAGCCTACTGGGAGAGCAGGGGAAAATGGGGCACAACCCCGCCGTTGGGTCACGCACAGTGCAAAGCACAACGCGTGAAGCGGCTTCGATAGGCCCGCAGGCCTATTGGACCCAAGCAACCCTCGGCTGTCGCGGACTCGTTGAATGCTGCGTGCGCAAGCGCGCGGCACTCCAAGGAGTTCGCCATGACGATTCTAGTTACTGTCGAAGGTTTAGCTGTCCGCCTGCATAA
>JAGWXP010000164.1 GCA_018969845.1 Lysobacteraceae bacterium
GCCGTACTGCATTGCTATCGACGAAGCCGAGAACCGCCTGCACGTGCAAAAGGCGGTGATGGCGGCACTCGCCAACCCGTGAACCCAATCGGAATCCTCGCATGAGCAAAAAAATCGTACTCGCCTTTTCCGGCGGCCTCGACACGAGTTTCTGCGTGCCGTATCTGCGCGAGCGCGGCTGGGCCGTGCATACCGTTTTCGCTGACACCGGCGGTATCGACAACGACGAGCGCGCGTTTATCGAGAATCGTGCGCAGGAATTGGGTGTGGCCAGCCACATCACCGTCGACGGCGGACCGGCGTTGTGGGAGCACTTCGTCAAGCCGTTCGTCTGGGCGGGCGAAGGATATCAAGGCCAATATCCGCTGCTGGTGTCGGACCGCTATCTGATCGTCGATGCTGCGCTGAAACGCGCAGCCGAGCTCGGCACGCGCGCCATTGCGCACGGCTGCACCGGCATGGGCAACGACCAGGTACGTTTCGATCTCGCCGTGAAGGCGCAGGGCGATTGGCAGATCGTGGCGCCGATCCGGGAAATCCAGAAGGAACACACGCAAGCGCGCGCCTACGAGCAGAAGTTCCTCGAGCAGCGCGGCTTCGGCGTGCGTGCAAAGCAGCAGGTCTACACCATCAACGAAAACCTGCTCGGCGTGACCCTTTCCGGCGGCGAGATCGACCAATGGCGAGCGCCGGGCGAGGGCGCACGCGGGATGTGCAAGCCGCGTTCCGAGTGGCCCTCGCAGGCACTGCGTGTGAAACTGACCTTCGCCAATGGTGAGGCGGTCGCGCTCGATGACGAGAAGATCGCCGGCCACAAGCTGCTCGCAAAGCTCAATGCGCTGTTTGCACAATACGGCGTCGGTCGCGGCGTTTATACCGGCGACACCACCATCGGCCTCAAGGGCCGTATCGTCTTCGAGGCGCCGGGTCTGATCGCGCTGCTCACCGCGCACCGTGCGCTGGAAGAAGCGGTGCTGACAAAGCAACAGAACCGCTACAAGCCCGAAGCGGCACGCAGGTGGGTGGAACTGGTCTACGAAGGTTTCTTCCATGATCCGCTCAAGGCCGATCTCGAAGCCTTCCTCGCCTCAAGCCAGCGTTGCGTCAACGGTGATGTGACCCTGGAAACCCAGGGTGGCGTGGTCAATGCGGTGGACGTGTCCTCGAAGCACATCCTCAACGCCAAAGGCGCTACCTACGCGCAATCGGCCGACTGGGGCGTGGAAGAGGCCGAAGGCTTCATCAAGTTGTACGGCATGAGTTCGACGCTGTGGGCCGAGGTCAACCGCGAATGAGCGCGCTGCTCGATGCCACGCTCGGACACTTGCGCGCATTGGTCGCGTTCGATACGCGCAATCCGCCGCGCGCGATCGGCACGCACGGCATCTTCGATTACCTGCGCGCGCAGCTTCCCGGTTTCGATTGCGCGCTGACCGATCACGGCGCGGGCGCGGTGAGCCTGTGCGCCGTGCGCGGTACGCCGAAACTTCTATTCAATGTGCATCTGGACACCGTGCCGGATTCGCCGGCATGGACCGCCGACCCGCACGTGCTGCGGGTGACGGAAGACCGCGCCATCGGCCTCGGCGCCTGCGACATCAAGGGTGCGGCGGCGGCGCTGCTCGCAGCCGCGCAGGCGAGTCACGGCAATGCCGCGTTTTTATTCACGACTGACGAGGAAGCGAACGACGCCCGCTGCATTGCCGCGTTCCTGCGTCAAGCACCCGAGTACGACGCCGTAATCGTGGCCGAACCGACGCGCTGTGAAGCGGTGCTCGCGCATCGCGGCATCAGCTCGGTGTGGATGCGTCTGAAAGGCCGCGCCGGGCATGCCTCGGGCGAGCAGCGATTGACAGACAGCGCAGTGCACCAGGCGTTGCGCTGGGGTGCGCGCGCGCTCGACCACGCCGATTCGCTCGCACACACGCGCTTCGGCGGCATGACCGGCCTGCGCTTCAATATCGGCCGTATCGAAGGGGGCATCAAGGCGAACGTGATCGCGCCGGCGGCGGAACTGCGCTTCGGCTTCCGGCCGCTGCCGTCGATGGACGTCGATGGTCTGCTCGCGACGTTCCGCGGATTTGCGGACGTCGGAACCGCGCAGTTCACCGAAACCTTTCGTGGCCCCCCGCTGCCGGCCGGCGACACCGCTGCCGCCGAGGCGCGCCGGCTCGCCGCGCGCGATCTTGCCGACGAACTTGGCATCCCGGTCGGCGACGCGGTGGATTTCTGGACCGAGGCCGCACTGTTCTCCGCTGCCGGCTGCACCGCGCTCGTCTACGGCCCCGGCGACATCGCGCAGGCGCACACGGCCGACGAATGGGTCGCGCTTGAACAACTGCAACGCTACGCCGAAACCGTCTACGGCATCCTCGAGTCATGAACGCCGCCGCTCACCTGCAAATGCGCCAGACCATCCTGCGCCTGCTTTCGAGCATGGCCAGTGCGCGCGAGATCGATCAATACGTCAAACGCTTCTCGCAGCTCGACGCCAAGCGCTTTGCCGTGGTCAAGGTTGGCGGCGCCGTATTGCGCGACGACCTCGATGCGCTGACCTCGTCGCTGGCGTTTCTGCAGCAGGTCGGCCTGACGCCGATCGTCGTGCACGGCGCCGGACCGCAACTCGACGATGAACTCGCCGCGGCCGGCATCGTGAAGCGGACCGTCGACGGCCTGCGCGTGACCTCGGCGCAAACGCTGGCGATCGTGCGGCGCGTATCGCAGGCGCAGAATCTGAATCTGGTCGAAGCGCTGCAGGAAATCGATGCCCGCGCGACCTCGGTGTTGTCCGGCGTGTTCGAGGCCGAGCTCATCGACCGCGAGGCACTTGGCCTGGTTGGCCGTGTCGCGCGCGTGAACCTCGCACCGATCGAGGCATCGTTGCGCGCAGGTTCCATTCCCGTCATTGCCTCGCTCGGCGAGACCCGCGACGGCCAGATCGTCAACATCAACGCCGATTTCGCCGCGAACGAACTCGTGCGCGTGCTCAAGCCGTACAAGATCATTTTCCTGACCGGCAGCGGCGGTCTGCTCGATGAAAACGGCAAGATCATCGACTCGATCAACCTGCGAACCGAGTACGAACGCCTGATCGCGCAGCCGTGGATCAGCGGCGGCATGCGCGTGAAGATCGAACAGATCAAGCAACTGCTCGACCATTTGCCGTTTGCTTCCTCGGTGTCGATCACCCGGCCGGATGAACTGGCCAAGGAGCTGTTCACGCACAAGGGTTCGGGCACGCTGGTGCGGCGCGGCGAGCGCGTCGACACGCATGCGGCGTGGGGCGGGCTTGACGTGGAGCGTCTGCGCGTATTGATCGAGGCCGGTTTCGGCCGCCCGTTGGTGCCGGACTACTTCGATCGCACCAAGCCGTATCGCGTCTACGTGAGCGAGAATTATCGCGCCGCGATGGTCCTTACCCTCGAAGATGGCTTGCCGTATCTGGACAAGTTCGCCGTGCTCGACGAGGCGCAAGGCGAGGGCCTGGGCCGCGCGGTGTGGCAGGTGATGCGCGCCGAGACGCCGCGTTTGTTCTGGAGGTCCCGCCACGGCAACGGTATCAATGCCTTCTATCACGAGCAGGCCGACGGCTGCATCCGGCAGGAACGCTGGCGCGCCTTCTGGTACGGTCTCGGCGCGGATTTCGCCGCCATCGAACGCTGCGTGGTGCATTGCGCACGACGCCATCCGACATTGGTGGATGCATGAGCAGGAAAAAGATCGGCATCGTCGGGGCACGTGGCCACACCGGCGCGGAATTGATCCGTTTGATTGCGGCGCATCCGGAACTGGAACTGGCTTTCGTCTGCTCGCGCGAGTTGGATGGTCAGCGCGTCGGCGATCACAACGATGCCTGCGCGGGCGATTTGCGTTACGAAAATCTCGATCCCGCCGCGGTGTCGGCCAGGTGTGCCGATGCGGTATTTCTGGCCCTGCCCAATGGCCAGGCGGCGCCATTCGTGGAAACCCTTGAAAAGGCCGCACCGAACACACTGATCATCGATCTATCCGCCGATTACCGCTTCGATCCGTCGTGGTACTACGGTCTGCCGGAGTTGACGCGCCATGCGTGGCGCGGACAACGCCGCATCAGCAATCCGGGTTGCTACGCCACGGCAATGCAGCTCGTCATTGCGCCGCTCAGGGATCGGATGGCCGCGCCGCCAGTGTGTTTCGGCGTTTCCGGCTACTCCGGCGCGGGCACCACGCCATCGGACAAGAACGATGCGGAAAAGCTGCGCGACAACCTGATGCCCTATGCACTCGTCGGCCATACCCATGAAGGGGAAGTGTCGTTCCGGCTCGGCTTGCCGGTGGAATTCATGCCGCACGTGGCGCCGTATTTCCGCGGCATCACGCTAACTGCCAATCTGTGGTTGCGCGAGGCGCTGAGCGCACAGGCGATCATGGCGCGATTTCGCGAGTGTTATGCCGATGAGACACTGGTGCGCATCGTCGACGCCGCGCCTTGGGTGAGCCGTATCGCAGGCCGGCATCACGCCGAGATCGGCGGTTTCGCGCTGGCGCCTGGCGGCAAGCGCGTGGTGATCGTGGCGACGCTCGACAATCTGCTCAAGGGGGCGGCGACGCAGGCGCTGCAGAATCTGAATCTCGCACTCGGTTTTGACGAATTGACGGGTATTCCCCATGACTGATCCGCTTTGGCAGAAAGCCGGCACGCGCATCGACGCGAAGATCATGCGTTTCCTGGCCGGCGACGATGTGATCCTGGATCGCGAGTTTTTCCTGTACGACGTCGCCGCGAGCCGTGCGCACGTGGAAGGCTTGGCCAACATTGGTGTCGTGAGCACTGACGCCGCCGCCGCGCTGAAGCGCGAACTGGATACGCTGGCGCAAGATTTCAGGAATGGTGCCTTCGTGCTCGATGCGCGTTATGAGGATGGTCATTCGGCGATTGAGATGCGTCTCACCGAACGCCTTGGCGACGCCGGGCGCCGCGTGCACACCGGACGCAGCCGCAACGATCAGGTACTGGTCGCCACGCGCTTGTGGTTGAAGGACAAACTCGTTGCTCTGGGCACGC
>JAGWXP010000165.1 GCA_018969845.1 Lysobacteraceae bacterium
ACGAAACTCAGGCAGTCCAATAAGCATTTCGACTTGGCCGTCGCGCGGTTCCTCGCGTGCGGTGCCGAACAGCCGATCCCAGAGCGAAAGGATGTTGCCGAAATTAGTGTTCATCTCATCGTCCCGAATGGAGTGATGCACGCGGTGCCAATCCGGCGTGACGATCACCCAACGCAAGGCGCGATCGAGTGGCGTTGGCAGAGTCACATTGGCATGGGTCAGCAACGAAAAGCCGAGCAAGCCCGCCTCATAGATTGCGACGTCAATCGGTGCCATGCCGAAGATCGCCACGATAAGCATCTTGTAGGCGTAGGACGGCAGAATTTCGAACGGGTGGAAGCGCACGCCGAGACTTGTGTCGAAGGCGGTGTCGCTGTGGTGCACGCGGTGTGCACGCCACAGGAGCGGCCAATAGTGGAACGCGCGATGTTGCCAATAGATCGCCAGGTCAAGGAGCACAAGACTTGCGCCGGTTTGTACAACCGACGGCACCGCGACGTGATGCCATAACCCGGAGTGCCAGGCCGCGGCGAATCCCGCGACTCCCACCGGATATGCGATTCGCACGAGAACCGTCGATATGGCGATCAGGCCCAGATTATTGAGGCGACGACGCCAGCCCCCAACGGCAACGCGACGAGGTCGCCATGCCTCCAAACCGAACAGCAGCGAGAGGAGCACGACGAATACCGCGCTTCTGAGCGCGTCAAGCTGATTGAACGACTGGATTATCATGAGCAGCGGCCTCCCCGCTGCATCACTTCGCTCATCCAAATTGCGAGTCGGCGCTGCGCTTCGGTTGGATGCGGCAGTATCCTGATCGCATGCAGTGCCGGAGCGAAATCAGCGTAGGTGTCGACATCGTCAATGGGATCGAGCTCCAGCCACTCGCCGCAATGGCGTGCGGACTCGATGAAGCGACTCGCCGTATCGTGCGTGCTGTAGCGCACGCCTCTCCAGACAGTTTCCGGAATAGGGACGTTGCTCCCGAATGTCCAGAAACCGCCATCGTTGGCGCGGCCAATGACGAGCCGTGGCTGATTGGAATCGAGCCAGCGGACGGCGTGCACCATACGTTCCGCGGTGACTTGCGGCGAGTCGGCACCGATGAGTATGGCTGCGCGATGCATTTGGAGGAGCCTGCGATGCACGTTTGCCATCCGTTCGCCCAGCGCACCGGCGCCTTGTTCCATCTTGGGCAGATCAGACCAGACCTCGGTCAACATCGCTTCCGGTTCGGCAACCGCCCAATAGACGGCGAGGTCTACGCGCGTCTGCGCGTCCACACTCACTGATGCCACGGCTTCGGCCGAAGCGAGGTGGAAGGCCTCTGCACAGCGCTGCCCGATGTGCGCCGACAAACGCGTCTTCACCGGCGACAGCGATGGTGTCTTGACGAAGATGGCAATGCCGGCACGGTTCATACCCGAGCCCGTCCGGAAAATTCGCGTGCCTGTTCCCAGGTCGCGCGGACATGCCGTGCCGTCGTGTGCCACCAGCCGTTCGCGGCATATTTGCGTGCGCTCGTGTACAGCGGCGCTCCGACCGGAACGATGCGAGCGCCGGCAGAACGTGCGCGCCAGATGAAATCGTGATCCTCGCCGAACGCCAGCGACGTATCGAAGCCTTGCAGCCGGTCGAACAGCGACCGCGAGACCACGAAACCCTGGTCGCCGAAGGGCAGATCGAACCAGCGGCTGCGAATCCAGGCGCCGAACCGGTTGAGCAGCATCAGCGCCGGACCGTCGCGGAGGAAACGCAGATCGAAGTAGCCCAGTGCATCCTCGTCGCGGCAAAGATGGGTCGTGAGCGCTGCGCCGACACGCTTCGTCAATGCTGAGTCGGCATGCAGGAACCAGATCCACTTGGCAGTGCATGCCTGCGCTCCGGCATTGAGTTGGCGGGCACGACCGGCTTGCGCAAAGGCCACGTGAACTCGTGCATTGAATTGCTGCGGCTTCGGTTGCTTCGCCAGCAGCGAAGTCGGTAGAACTGCCACTATCTCGCGCACATCGAGCCGAGACAGCTGGCGCAACAGAAGACCCCAGCGATCTTCGTTCGGTCCCACAGGCACGACGATGGCAAGATCGGCGGGCATCAGCAGCAGCTCGCGGCGGCAGACCGCAACGTGGCTGACGCCGGCGAGCAATCGAACAAACCGAAGTGTGTCTGCTTGCTGCCGACGAGTTCGAAGTGTGCGCCATAGCGCGTCGCGGCGAGCATGTCGAAAGAATTGCCGCACACGCGCAGCGGGCGGCCAGTCTCGAAATGATGATGGTCGTCCAGATCGAATGCGTGCGGCAGGTTCGGAATGCTGCCGCGGTAAGTCGCGATTTGACCGTAATCTTCGCAGCGATCCTCGAGATCCAGCTTGAACGCGCGTATCGTCATCGAGGTGAAGCCAACCATCCCGATTTTCGCGGTGATCTCTTCGTCGAGCAGCGGGACAGGGTGACTGCTTACGATGCGCGTGTCGGCGCAGCCCGCTCGGGCCATCAACCGGCGGAAATCTTCCTGGTAAATCGCACCGGCCAGACACTCGCCCAAGAGCACCGGGTCGCGCCGCAGCAATGCGGGTATCCGGCGATCGGCAAACACGTCCGAGAAATACAGCTCTCCGCCGGGCTTGAGCACGCGCATGATCTCGGCGAAAACGCCCGTTTTCTCCGACGACAGGTTCAGCACGCAGTTGGATACGACGACATCGACGCTCGCGTCTGCAATGCCGCAGGCTGACAGGTCTTCGATGTAGCCATCGACGAACCGCACATTGCTGGCGGCATAGCCGTATCGATCGGCGTGCCATTGCTGATGGGTACGTGCGACATCGAGCTGCTCGGCCGTCATGTCGACGCCAATAACGTGGCCGTGCTGCCCGACCAGGCGCGACAGCAGGTACGCATCACGTCCGCTGCCACAGCCAAGGTCTAGTACGGTCATGCCTTCCAGAGCGGGCGGCAACGGCGATCCGCAGCCGTAGAACCGATCCTTGATCGCCGGATGAACGTCGTCGAGAAGGCGTCGCAGCGGCGCTGGCATGGCTTCGGGTGGACAGCACGCACCGGTCTTCAGATCGGTGCTCGACTGCAAGACTTCGCCGTAATAGCGGCGGACTTCGGCAATGGATCGCTGGTCAGACATGGAAAGCTCCTGTTACCGCGTGAGAAGCAGATAAATCAGATACGCGCAGACAGCGGCTACGGGCAGGGTCAGCAGCCATGCCAATACCACGTTGCGGATTACTGCGCGGTGCCCACCGTGGCCGCTGGCGGCAACGCCAAACAGGGCGCCGGAGGCGACGTGCGTGGTCGACACCGGCATCCCGAATCGCGACGCACCGATTACCAGTAGCGACGTCACAAGATTGGCGCCAAGGCCTTGGCCGACGTCCATCCGCGTGATCCTGAACGCCATCGTGTCGGCGACGCGTCGCGCCGCCAGGTACCCGCCAACGGCCATGGCGATGACCGCGAGAGTTGTGGCCGAGGACGCCCCCAGCATCCCCGTCGCGGCCGACAACGCGGCGATTTTCGGCGTGTCGTTTAATCCTCGGGCGAAACTGACAGCAGCTGCACTGGCAAGGTGCACATGATCGGCGAACCGGGCGCTGTCGACGGCGATCGCCTGGCGTCCTGCAGCCGGCGCACAGGCCGGCTGATCCATCGTTCCAAAAGTCAGCGTGGCGCGCGTCGCAGCAAGCGTTTCGCCGACCGCCGTGGCTGGCACGTCGATGCAGGCGCAGGCTTTTGCGTTCGCCGTTCGAGTGCGGATTCGCCGGACGAGCGGCACGACAGCCAGCGCGAGGACCAAGGCGATGACGGGCGAGAACAACAGCGGCAACAGCATTTCCTTGAACGCAATATCGAGGTGGACATTGGAGGCGACCGCCGCGAAGCCAGCGCCCGACAAGCCACCCAGCAACGCGTGCGTGGTCGAGATGGGCATGCCCAAGCGCGTCGCGATCCCTACCGTCACCGCGGCAGCCAAACCGACCGAACCCAGGAAGGGAATGGACGTCGCGATGTCCTGAGGCACGATTCCCTTGCCGCTGAATGCAACGAGCAGACCGTGCGCGACGTAAATCGATGCAAGGCCGCCAGCGGCCGTGGCCAGCGTTGCCAGCGTGATGGCGGTGCGATAGTTGGCGACGCCGCTGCCGAACAGCGTTGCCGCTCCCTTGATGTTGTCGTTTGCACCATTGGCGGCGGCGAGCAGTAAAGTGATGATGAGGATGGAAGCCAGCATGTCGTGCTCCGGTGGGTTGCTTCGTCCGGCCTATGCCGGTGTCGAGGATTGGGCTTGCGGTTCGTGCCCGCCGCGACGCCAGCGGAAAAAGCGTTCCGCCCAGCGCAAAGCACGTTGCGGTGCGTGGTTGCGTTTCCATGCACCGGCAACGTACTTGTTCGCTTCGGTCAAAGTTGGGTAGATGTGAATCGTGCCCAGCAGTCGGTTGAGTCCGATGCTGTGCTTCATCGCCAGCACGAACTCGGCGAGCAGGTCGCCAGCGTGTTCTCCGACAATCGTGGCGCCGAGAATGCGATCCTTGCCGGGGACGGTCAGCACCTTCACGAAGCCGTGCGCCGCCGAATCGGCAATGGCACGATCCAGATCGTCGAAACCGAATTTGCTGACTTCGTAGGGAATCTTCCGTTGCGTCGCTTCGTCCTCGGACAAACCGACGCGAGCGACCTCCGGATCGGTAAAGGTCGCCCATGGAATGACGCGATAGTCGGTGCGGAAACTCCAAAACGGAGCGACCAATGCGTTGACTGCTGCATACCATGCCTGGTGCGCGCCGACATGGGTGAACTGGTAGGGACCTGCAGCGTCGCCGCACACATAGATAGTCGGAAAATTTGTGCGCAACAGCGCATCGGTCTCGATGGCACCGCGTTCCGAAATGCGGACGCCCAGTTCCTGCAGACCAAAACCTTCAACGCGTGGTTTACGGCCCAGGGCCAGCAGGATACGGTCGAATCCGAACTCCACGCTCGACCCCGCAGTTTCGCAGACAAGACGC
>JAGWXP010000166.1 GCA_018969845.1 Lysobacteraceae bacterium
TGCGATTATCTCTGCCCCTGTATGCTGAGTGTAGTCTAACCGCTCGTCTGACGCTGTGGGCGTTCCTGCAAGGTGGCGGTCAGCGCGAACGGTGTGCCATTGCGTTCGCCGGTCAGTTGTACCTGGGTGCCCGGCGCCAGACTGGCTTCGTGGTTGCGCAATTCGAGTTGGCTGGCGATGGGCTTGCCGTCGAGGGTGAACAGAACGTCGCCGGGCCTGAGGCCGGCCAGCGCCGCGGGCCCCTTGTCGTAGATGCCGACGATGGCCACGCCGTGCGCGGCGCCCGGGTTTTGCAGAGCGCCGACGTCGGCATATTCGGCGCCGAGCCAGCCGCGGATGACGCGGCCGTGCGCGACGATCTGATCAAGCACCGCTTTGGCCGTGCTCACCGGGATGGCGAAGCCGATGCCGATGTTGCCGCCGGACGGCGAGAAGATGTCCGAATTGATTCCCACCAGTTCGCCGTAGGCATTGACCAGGGCGCCGCCGGAATTGCCCTGATTGATGGCCGCGTCGGTCTGGATGAAGTCTTCGTACGTGGACAGGTTCAACTGCCGGCCGAGCGCGCTGACGATGCCCATCGTCACGGTGCGGCCGAGTCCGAACGGATTGCCGATCGCCAGTACCACGTCGCCGACATTGAGCGGTGTCTTGTCGGCGATGGCGATGCTCGGCAGGTTCGGCGTGTCGATCTTGAGCACGGCCAGGTCGGTATCGGCATCGGTACCGATCACGCGTGCGCTGGTGTTGCTGCCATCGTAGAGCACGACCTGGATTTGTTCGGCGCCCTGGATGACGTGATTGTTGGTCAGCACGTAGCCGTCGCGGCCGACGATGACGCCCGAACCCAGGCTCTGCTCGCGGCGCTTGAGCGGCGGGCCGATGATGATGCCGGGGAACATGCGTTGCAGCACCGGATTGGCCGGACGCAGCACCTGCGGTCCGGTGCTTACCACCTTGTTCGCGTAGATGCTCACGACCGCGGGCGCGGCACGCGCCACCGCCGCGGCGTAGGACACGGTGACCACATTGCGATCCGGCACGGTCGCATTGGCGGCGCCGGAATGATCCGGCGCGCTCCGGGTCACCGAAGGCGAGGTCGTGACCGCGGCGGGCGAAGGCTTGGCCGCAAAGCGCTGGCGCACGCGCTCGACCAGGTGCGGCGATATGACGCTGACGACGAAGGCCGCGGCCAGCCCCAGGGTAATGAACTGGCCGAGGAAAAGCAGGAATCGGTAGACGGTCTTCATGCACGATCCGGTGTCGTAAACATCGCGCGCCTGCAAATCCGGCGCCTCCGATGCATAGGCTACATTGTTTGCTGCCGGCGCGTTCGTTAAACTAGCGCAGTTTTGCGGGTCGCCGCCGTGGCGCTCGCTGCGTTGCGAAACCTGATCTGGAATCATCGGAGTGCCGGATGGCGAATGAAGTCGTGGATCCCGGACGCCGCCGCTTTCTCACCGCGACGACGTCGGTCGTCGGCGCCGTGGGTGTCGCGTGCGCGGCGGTGCCGTTCATCAAGAGCTGGGAACCGAGCGCGCGCGCCAAGGCCGCTGGCGCTCCGGTCATGGCCGACATCGGCAAGATCGAGCTCGGTCAGCTGGTCAAATTCAAGTGGCGTGGGATGCCCGTGTTCGTGGTCAATCGCTCGCCGCAGCAGATTGCCACGTTGCCGAGTCTGGACGGTCGCCTGAAGGATCCCAATAGCGACAACACCGACCAGCAGCCGGCTTACGCGAAAAACGAGGTCCGTTCGATCAAGCCCGAATGGCTGGTCGTGGTTGGCATCTGCACGCATCTGGGCTGCGTGCCGGAATACTTCGGCGAGGTCAAGGCCGAGCCGTTCGATCCGAACTGGAAGGGCGGCTTCTTCTGCCCCTGCCACAAGTCGCGCTACGACATGGCCGGACGCGTGTTCGACGGCGTGCCGGCGCCCGCCAACCTGCAGGTGCCGCCGTACCACTTCGTGACGGACACGCTGGTGCAGATCGGCGTCAATCCGCAAGGAGCCGCGTGATGGCCACCGCACCCGTGCGCATCCAACCCAAGAACCGCGTCCTTGCCTGGATCGAGGAGCGCCTGCCGATCCTCTCGTTCCTGTCCACGCACACCAGCGAGTACTACGCGCCGAAGAACTTCAACCTCTGGTACTACTTCGGTTCGCTCGCCATGCTGGTGCTGGTGAACCAGATCGTCACCGGCATTTTCCTGACCATGTTCTACAAGCCCGGGGCGGACACCGCGTTCGCGTCAGTCGAGTACATCATGCGCGACGTCGACTGGGGCTGGCTGATCCGCTACATGCACGAGGTCGGCGCGTCGATGTTCTTCATCGTCGTCTACCTGCACATGTTCCGCGGCCTGATGTACGGCTCGTACAAGAAGCCGCGCGAACTGATCTGGATCCTGGGCATGCTGATCTTCCTCGCCCTGATGGCCGAGGCGTTCATGGGCTATGTGCTGCCGTGGGGCAACATGAGCTTCTGGGGCGCGAAGGTGATCATCTCGCTGTTCGGCGCGGTGCCGTGGATCGGTGATGCGCTGGTGCAGTGGATCATGGGCGACTACAACCCGGCCGACGCCACGCTCAACCGCTTCTTCTCGCTGCACGTCATCGCGCTGCCGCTGGTACTGCTGCTGCTGGTGGTGCTGCACCTGGCCGCCCTGCACGAAGTCGGTTCGAACAATCCCGACGGCGTTGAAATCAAGAAGGGACCGAAAGGCAGCCGCTTCGGTGCCGACAAACCCGCGGACGGCATTCCGTTCCATCCCTATTACACGGTGAAAGACCTGTTCGGCGTGGGATTCTTCCTCGTCATCTGCGCTTTCATCATCTTCTTCCAGCCGACCCTGGGCGGCTGGTTCCTCGAACACGACAACTTCATTCCGGCCAATTCGCTGGTGACGCCGGCCGAGATCAAGCCGGTGTGGTACTTCACGCCGTTCTACGCCATGCTGCGCATGATCCCGGCCAAGCTGCCGGGGGTGATCATCATGTTCGTAGGCATCGCCGCCCTGTTCCTGGTTCCGTGGCTGGATCGCGGGCACGTGAAGTCGGTGCGTTATCGCGGCCTGGGCTACAAGATTGGCCTTGGTCTGTTCGCCGCGTCGTTCGTGATGCTCGGCGCGGTGGGCGCGGGATTGACCAGCGAGTACATCCCCGCGTGGTTCGGCCCGACTGCCGACGTGACCACCATCGAGAACGCATTCGGCCGCTTCTGGCTGATCGTCTACTTTGCGTGTTTTGTGGGCTTGTGGGCCTACACCTATTTCGGCTGGGAGAAGACCAAGCCGGTGCCGGAGCGGGTGACGACCCATGACTAATTCCCTCCATTTCCGATCCGTTCTCGTGCGTGTCACCGTTGCGCTCGCCGGCCTTTTTCTCGTTGCCGGCAGCGCGTTGGCGCAGGAAGGCGCGCGCCTGGAAGAGGCTGGCGCGCGCGTGACCAACATCGCCTCGCTGCAGAGCGGTGCGCGTACGTTCTTCAACTATTGTTCCGGCTGTCACTCGCTCAAGTACATGCGCTATTCGCGCATCGCCCAGGATTTGCAACTCAGCGACGACGCGGTGCTCAAGAACTTCGCCACCGCCGATGCCAGGATCGGCGATCTGGCGATGTCGGCCATGCCCGACGACAAGGCCGAGCAGTGGTTTGGCAAGGCGCCGCCGGATCTGTCGCTGGAGGCGCGCGCCAAGGGCGACGACTGGATCTACACCTACCTGAAGTCCTTCTACGTCGACCCGACGCGGCCGACCGGCTGGAACAACACGTTGTTCCCGAACGTGTCGATGCCGTTCCCGCTGTGGGAACTGCAGGGCGTGCAGACGCCGGTCTACGCGCCGGCCAAGCCCGGCGAGGAACCCGTGGTCGAGAAACTCGAGCTGTCCACGCCGGGCAGGCTCACCCCGGCGCAGTACGACGACACCGTGCGCGATCTGACTGCCTTCCTCGAATACGCGAGCGAGCCCGCCGCGCTGCAGCGCCATGCGATCGGCGTGTGGGTGCTGCTGTATCTGGCCTTCTTCACCCTGCTGGCGTATTTGCTCAAGCACGAGTACTGGAAGGACGTGCATTGAAACGGGTCTAGGCGAGCGTCGCGCCCGGGTGTACATTCGGGCGAGGCGCCGAAGGGGAGTCCGCCGGTGCCGATCCTGCCCGCGGCGACGTGAGGGAACGTGTCATGGCGTTGAGTCAACGATCGCGCACCGTTCTGACCCTGTATTCGTCGAACGACGACGCGCAGTGCCACCGCGTGCGCCTGGTACTGGCGGCGAAGGGCGTGGTCTACGATCTGGTTCCGGTCACGGCGAAAAATCCGCCGGAGGACCTGCTCGATCTGAATCCCTACAATTCGGTGCCGACCCTGGTCGATCGCGACCTCGTGCTCTACGACACCGGCGTGATCTGCGAATACCTCGACGAGCGCTATCCGCATCCGCCGCTGATGCCGGTCGATCCGCTGGCGCGGGCGCGGCTGCGTCTGGCCTGCGTGCGCATCGAGCGCGACTGGATGCCGCTGATCGCCACCATCCGCGCCGGCGGCCGACCGGCCGAGACCGGACGCAAGCGCCTGCGCGAGGCCCTGCTGGCGGCGGTGCCGCTGTTCAAGGCGTCCAAGTTCTTCCTCAATCCCGAGATCAGCCTGGCCGACTGCCTGGTGGCGCCGATCCTGTGGCGGCTGCCGGTGCTGGGCGTGCAGCTGGCTCGCGAAGCCAAGCCGGTGCTCGATTACGGCGAGCGCATGTTCGCCAGCCAGGGCTTTGCGCGCAGCCTCACCCCCGAAGAGCGTGCGCTGCGTGACTGAGCGACCGCCGTCGGCGATGAGCTCCAACCGCCCCTACCTGCTGCGCGCGGTGGCGGACTGGATCAGCGACAACGGTCTGACGCCCTACCTGCTGGTGGA
>JAGWXP010000167.1 GCA_018969845.1 Lysobacteraceae bacterium
GGGCGGTTGCAGCACCGCGACCTCGCGGCGCACCTCGGCGAGCAATTCCAACGCGCGCGCGCCGCGCGCGGGATCGAACTCGCGATGCAGACGGAAATCGAACAGGGCGAATTCGAGCTGACGAACCAGGAACAATCCGGCGTGGAAATGCCGCGCTGCGAGCATGCGTGCGAACAGTTCGTCCGGCAATGCTGCGCCGGTTTGCCAGTGCCGCGCGAACAGATTCAGCGCGTCGCGCTGCCAGCAGAAGTTTTCCATGAACTGGCTCGGCAGTTCGACGGCGTCCCATTCCACGCCGTCGATGCCGGCCACGCTCGGGTAGTCGACTTCGGTGAGCAGATGGTGCAGGCCGTGGCCGAATTCGTGGAACAGCGTGGTCGCATCGTCGTGCGTGAGCAGGCTCGGCCGTTCCGCCGCGGGCGGGGCGAAATTGCAGGTCAGATAGGCGATCGGCAGCGCGGTTTCGGCGCCCTTGCGGAAACGCGAACGGCACACGTCCATCCATGCGCCGCTGCGCTTGCCGGTACGCGTATACAAATCCACGTAACAACCGGCGAGGATGTTGCCGCCGGCGTCGAGCACGTCGTAAAAGTGCACATCCGGATGCCAAACTTCCACGCCCTCACGCTCGCGCAGGCGCACGCCGAACACACGTGCGACGATCGCGAATAGTCCGCCCAGCACTGCCGGCAGCGGAAAATACGGCTTGAGATCTTCTTCGCTGAGCGAAAATTTGCGCTGGCGCAGCTTCTCGGAAACATAACTGACGTCCCACGGCTGCAGATCCGCGAGGGCCAATTCGGTCCTGGCGAACTCGCGCAGCTCGGCCAGTTCGCGCTCGGCCACGGGTTTCGCGCGACGCACGAGATCGTGCAGAAAATCCAGCACGCGCGCCGGCGTCGCCGCCATCTTGGTGGCGAGGGACTCTTCCGCCGCGTTGGCGAAGCCGAGCAGGCGCGCGGCCTCGTGCCGCAGTGCCAGGATTTCCTCGATGCGCGCGGAATTGTCGAAACGTCCGGCCTGTGGCCCCTGATCCGAAGCGCGCGTGTGGTATGCGGTGTAGACGCGTTCCCGCAGGCCGCGATCGTCTGCGTAGGTGAGGACCGCCTGCACGCTTGGCGGATTGAGCGTTACCAGGTAACCGTCACGGCCGGCTTCGCGCGCAGCCTGGCGCATCAGTTCGCGGTCGGTGTCGGGCAATCCCGCGAGCGCGGATTCCTCGGCAGGTTCGGCCCACGCCTGCGTCGCGTCGAGCACGGCTTCCTCGAATTCGGTGCCCAGGCGCGTCAGCGCATTGCTGATGTCGCGGAAGCGCGTGCGCGCCGGTTCCTCCAGCGCCACTCCGGAAAGCCGGAAATCGCGCAAGCTGTGCTCGACCAGCGTTTTTGCGGCACGCGGCAATGCGGAGAATTCCGGCACGTCCGCAATGGACTTGACCGCCGCGTACAGCTCGCGATTCTGGCCCAGTTCTGCCGCAAAATCATTGAGTGCTTCCTCAGCCGGCGCGTACACAGCGCGCAGTGCGGCCGTATCGGCGACGGCGTGCAGATGCGATACCGGCGACCAGATGCGCTCAATGCGATTTTCCAGCGCTTCCTGCGGCAGCAGGGTGTTGGCGAAGGTGCGCGGCGAGGGATCGGCAGTCAAAGCGTCGATATGCGTGCGGTAGTCGGCCAGCGCGGCGGCGACGGCCGGCTGCACATGCTCGGGCCGGATCGCGGAAAAGCGCGGCAGATCGGTGTCTTCCAGCAAGGGGTTTGTCGTCATGCGTCCAACGTGGCGCATGCGTACCGGAAAATCAAGCCGCGCGCCGGAGTTTCGCGCTAGCATGTTCCGCGATGGACGAATCCGGAACCAGCGAAACCTACGACGCACATCGCCTGCTGCGCGGGCTGGAGCTTTTCCGTCATCTGGACGCCGCCACGCTCGATGAATTGGCGGCGGAACTGGAATGGTTTGCCCTGCCCGGCGGCGCGACCTTGTTCGAATACGGCGAACCGTCGGACGCTTTGTGCGTGCTCAAATCCGGCAGCCTCGGCGCGTTCAAACCCGCGCAGGACGGCAGCCTCCAGCTCGACGGTGTGGTGGCGGCCGGCGAGACCGTCGGCGAACTCGGTCTGATCGTCGACCAGCCGCGCTCGGCCACCGTGCGCGCGCTGCGCGACTCGGAACTGCTGCGCCTGTCGCGGCGTGGCTTCGACAAACTCGTGGCACGGCATCCGCAGGCGATGCTGGTCAGCGCGCGTCTAGCGGTCAAGCGCCTGGTCGCGCGACGCGAAGGGGCAAGCCTGTCCGCCCCACGCACCTTTGCCGTCCTCGCCCACGACGCCGGGGTAGATGCGCGCGATTTCGCCGAGCGTCTGCGCGAGTCGCTCGCCCGCTACGGCGAATGCGCGCTCGTTGACGCGGAAGCGGGGCAAGGCCATCTCAGCGCGTGGTTCAGCGCGCTCGAGGCGCGTGTGCGCTTCGTGTTGTATCTCGGCGACGGTAGCGACCGCGACTGGCGGGATCTGTGCGTGCGTCAGTCCGATTGCATCCTGTTGGTGGCGAACGCGGACGATCCTGCCAGTGTGTGGCCGGAAAAATCCTGCATCGATGCCGAGCGCGCCCTGCATCGTCCGCGGCATCTGGTGTTGCTGCATCGCGGTGGCGCGATTGCGCCCGGCGCGGCGCGGCGCTGGCTGGACGCGGTGCCGGGCGTTGCCCACCACCACGTGCGCGGCGACGCCGACATCGAACGTGTCGCACGGCTGCTGACCGGACGCAGCATCGGCCTGGTGTTGTCCGGCGGCGGCGCGCGCGGCTTCGCCCACATCGGCGTGGTGCGCGCGTTGCGCGAAGCCGGCGTGCAGATCGATTGCGTCGGCGGCACCTCGATCGGTGCGATCATCGGCGCCGGCGTTGCCGCGGACTGGTCGAACGAGGAGATGTTCGACAACTACTACCGCGCCTTCGTGATCGGCAAACCCCTGAGCGATTACACCCTGCCCTTCGTCGCCCTGGTCACCGGACGGCGCGTGGCGCGTCTGCTGCGCGAGGCGTTTGGTCCGCGCGACATCGCCGATCTGGCGCTGCCGTACTACTGCATCACGTCCAACCTCAGCGCTGGCCGTGCCGAAACCCATCGCGCCGGGCCGCTCTGGTTCTGGTTGCGCGCGAGCTGCGCGATTCCCGGCGTGCTGCCGCCGGTGTTCCATCGCGGCGAGGTCTTCGTCGACGGTGCGGTGATGGATAACCTGCCGGTCGACGCGATGCGCGCGCAGGGGGTGGGCGAGGTAATCGCGGTGGATATCGGCGCCGATGACGTGCTGCACGCCGAAGTGGAGGAGTTCGCCCTGCCGCCGTGGTGGAAACTTGCCTGGCAGCGCTGGTTTCACCGCCACCAGCGGCCCGGGATTCTGTCCATCCTGCTGCGCTCAGGCATGGTCAATGCGGAGGCGGCGAGTCTGGAGCGCCGCGCGCGCACGAGTCTGCTGCTGACACCGCCGTTGGACGACATCGAGTTGCTCGACTGGAAAGCCTATCCGCGCGCGATCGAGGCCGGCTACAACTATGCGCGCAAGCTGCTGGGCAGCGCAAACGCGCCGCGCGAGTTGCCCTAGCCTGCGCGCCGCGGTTACTCGCGGCGTTTGCCGGGTTTGTAATCGACCAGCCGCTCGCTGACACGCTCGAGCATCGGCGCGACCGCCTCGTGCGCCTTTTGCGACGCGTTCAGGCTGGTGAAGTTCACCTGCTCGTTCCACGGCGGCCCAAGCGGACGCCTGCCTTCGACGGCATACGCGCGCACGCCCAGCTCGGCGGTATACAAAGTCGAACTCTGGCCGTAATAGGTGAGTTCCTGCGCACCGACTTTGCGTGCATGCACGAACACCACGGCATCCGCATGGCCGTGCAGGACGGCCAGCGCCTCGGCGAATCGCGGACGCTCGCCGCGCAACAGATGATCCACGCGCGGCATCGAATCCTGGTCGCTGACGCGGTAGCCATTGCGTTCCAACGTGCGCTCGATTGCCGCTTCCGCGGGACCGGAAATCGCTTCGTCGCCGCTGGCGAGGACAACCACGACCGGCACATGCGGCTTGGGCGGCGCGGAGACTTTCGGCGGTTGCGTGGCCAGCGCCACTTGTACCGGCTGAGCTGGCGACGACGTGGCCGCAGTCGCGCTGACTGGCGCAGGCACGGACGCATTCGAAGGCGGGGCCGGCGTGGGCGGAATCGCCGTCGGCGAATTCGCGGGCGCCGCTTCGGCATAGCGAGGATCGGTCGATGCTTTCAAATCGGCTGTACTGCTCGTCGGCGCTGCATTCGCCGCAGTGGGAGGCGCCTGTACCGCCGGCGATGCGACCGGCGCGGTTTGCGCCGGCGCGGCAGGCGAATTTTGTGCCGTGGCGCCAGCGCCCAGAAGCTGCTGCAAGACAGGGATGCGGTCGCGAAACGCCCAGGCGCCGCCGGCCAATCCCAGGATCAGGATCGCGGCGATGGCGAGCGGGAGCATCGGCGAGGATTTCGCCGTCGGCTGCGGTTGCAACACGGGTTGATGCGCACCCATGACCGGCTGCGCGGCGGCGGGTGTCGTCGGGCGGCTGACCGGCAGTGGCTGCGGCGTGGGCGAAGTCGAGGGCAGCGGACGCTGGCCCGAGACCGGCGTCTTCTGTCCGACCATTGTCGCGGCGGCCGTGGACATGCGGGTTTGCAGTGTGATCGGGCCGCCCTTGGCCACGAGCGGGTGCCTGCCGAGGTCGGCGACGAGTTCCTGGCAGCTCTGGTAACGCTCGGCGGGATCCTTGGCGACCATTCTGGCGAGGATGCGTTCGAGTTCCGGATCGACCTCGGCATTGAGCGTGCGCACGTCCGGGATTTCGGCCTT
>JAGWXP010000168.1 GCA_018969845.1 Lysobacteraceae bacterium
ATTCACGCTGCGCAAACCCAGCCGGCTTTCGATCCATCGATCAAGGCTCGCCTTGCCGGGTCCGGCGAGGAACAGCCAGAAGAAGATCAGGATGTAGAGAAATTCGTCGAGTTCGACGAAGTCGTCCAGTCCCATCACGTTCTTGATGACCACGAAGGCGATCGCCACGGCCATGTTGAAGGCCATCACCAGCGAGGTGAAGCGGGTGAACAGGCCGAGCATCAGCAAGGCGCCGCCGACAAATTCGGTTCCCGCAGACAGCGGCGCGCTCCACATCGGCAGTGGCAGGCCCCAGTCGACGAAGCGCGCGATCGCGCCGTCAAGATTGTGCAACTTGCCCCATCCTGTTTCCAGCCAGAAATAGCCGAAACCCAGACGCAAGACCAGGGGTCCTAGCCAGCGCAGGCGCGCGCAGGCGTCGAGCAAAGCTTGTTGATATCGCAACAACGTGGCGAACATGTCGACTCCTCGGGATTGGCGTGAAAGGGATGCGGCCGCCGGCACACCACGCCGCGGCGCTTGACGGAGGCACTTGACCTGCCGGGCATCATAAATCTTTCGCGCTGCAGCACGGATTTCCACGCCGGGTTAACAGCGCAAGCGTAGGATGCGCACGGGGTGAAAGACGCCGCCGCGTTGGCGGGTCTTGAAGACGTCCGCGGCATGGCTGCTCGCAGGGAGCCGGAACGCGCGACGTACACTCCACGACAATTCCCAATCAGAGGACTTCACATGAAAGCTTCCGCCATCAAGAGTCTCGCGCTCGCCACCGCCGTCGCCGGCCTGTTCGCGGTGACCACCGCCAGCGCGGCCAATGCATCCGCCGGCGATCACGCACAGGTGAAATGCATGCACTCGACTTCATGCAAGGGCACGGGCGCGTGCAAGACCAAAGCCAACTCCTGCAAGGGCCATAACGCGTGCAAGGGTCAGGGCTTCACCATGCAGAAGGACCAGGCTGCGTGCAAGGCCGCGCAGGAAGCGGCCAAAGCAAAGTAAGACGACACACGACGTAAAGGCGGCCGGCCGATGCAGCGCCGGCCGCCGCCATTTTCGCCATGACGAAAGTCTCCGACCCGCGCTTTCCCGCACTGGGCTTTGGCCTCGGCTTGCGCGCGGATCATTACGACGCATTGATCGAGTCTCGGCCCAACGTCGATTGGCTCGAAGCCATATCCGAAAATTACCTGGTGCCCGGCGGCAGACCGCTGGATTGGCTGCGCCGCATGCGCGAACGCTATCCGGTCGTGCTGCACGGCGTGTCCTTGTCGATCGGCAGCCAGGATCCGTTGGATCGTGAATATCTTTCCGCGCTGAAAAAACTCGCCGATTCGATGGAACCGGCGTGGATGTCGGATCACCTGTGCTGGACTGGTGCGCACGGCCGCAATCTGCACGACCTTCTGCCGCTGCCGTATACCGAGGAAGCCGTCGCGCACGTCAGCGCGCGCGTACGCCAGGTGCAGGATTTCCTCGGCCGCCGCATCCTGCTGGAAAACGTCTCCAGCTACGTCGAGTTCAAGGCCTCGACCATGCCTGAGTGGGAATTTCTCGCCGCCATCGCCGAGCGCGCCGATTGCCTGATCCTGCTCGACGTCAACAATATCCACGTCAGCGCGCGCAATCACGGATTCGATGCACACGACTATCTGGCCGGAATTCCGCCGCGGCGCGTGCAGCAGTTCCATCTGGCCGGGCATACGTTCCAGAACAACCTGGTCATCGACACCCACGATCAGCCCGTGCCCGATCCGGTCTGGGACTTGTACGCCGACGCCGTGCGCCGATTCGGCCCGGTTTCGACGATGATCGAGCGCGACGACAACATTCCCGAACTGGGCGAACTCGTCGCCGAACTCGACCATGCCCGCGCCATCGCCCGGTCGATCGCCGATTCCAGCGTGCGTGTGGCCGCAGCGTGAACGCGCTGGCGCCACTGCAGCACGCATTCCAACGCCGCATTCTCGGCGGCGACGCAGCCATCCTAGACGACGTCGTCGGCAACGCGATTGCGAGCGCCGGCGAACGCGTCGGCGTGTACGTGCACGCCTACGCATCGCGCCTGGCCGAGGCGCTGGAAAACGAGTTTCTGACATTGCGTTATGCGGCCGGCGACGAAGCCGGCGCGGCAATGTTCCACGACTACGTGATGGCCACGCCGTCCCTGCATCGCAATGTGCGCTGGTACGGCAGGGGCCTTGCCGATTTTCTGCAAGCCGCTGCGCCGTGGCAGGACACGCCCGCGTACGCCGAACTGGCCCGGCTGGACTGGATGATAGGCCTTGCATTCGATGCGAAGGACGAAGCGGGCCTGGTCGAGGCGGATGTCGCCGCCATACCGTTCGAGCGCTGGGGCGAGATGATCCTGCACCTGCCGCAACACGTGCAGCGCAGCGTCTTTGCGTGGAACGTCGGTCAGGTGCGCCAGTGCCGCGACCGCGGGCAGCCCTGTCCGCCATTGCGCCGCCTGGAACGGCCGCAAGCCTGGATCGTCTCGCGGCAAAACCTGGAAGTGCATTACCGCGAACTGCAAAGCGACGAAGCGGCCGCGCTCGACGCCATCGCTGCCGGACGTCAGTTCCAGGCGCTGTGCGAGGCGCTGTGCGAATGGCATCCACAAGAGGAGGTCGCCTTGCGCGCCGCCGGGTTGCTCAAGGCGTGGATCGGCAATGGCTGGATTGCGGGAGTCGAGTTGAAGGGTTGACGCGATCGGTGCATTGACAGCGCCGTCCGCGCAGTCAGAATCGCCCCATGGCGACAACGCGATCGGATGTGCTGGTCATCGGCGGCGGCCTCGCAGGCATCGTCACCGCACTCGAAGCGCTGCGCGCGGGACAGCGTGTGACGCTGCTCGATCGCGACACACCCGAGCGCTTCGGCGGACTCGCGCTGTGGGCCTTCGGCGGCATGGCCTTGGTCGGCACGCCGCTGCAGGCGCGCATGAAGATTCCGGATACGCCGGAAGTCGCGCTGCGCGACTGGATCCGTTTCGGCGAACTGGCTGCGGACGATGTCTGGCCGATGCGTTGGGCGCGTTACTACGTCGAGCACTCGCGCGCACAAGTGCACGACTGGCTGTTGCGCGAAGGCATCCGCTTCATGCCGGCCGTCAACTGGGTCGAGCGCGGGCTGTACGGCGATGGCAACAGCCTGCCGCGTTACCACATCGTTTGGGGCACCGCGCGCGAGCTGGTGCGGCAGATGATTGCAGCGATGCGCGAGGCAGGCAGCGGTGGACGGCTTACCGTGCTGCATCGGCATCGAGTCACGCAACTGGAGTCCGGCGCCGGACGCATCGTGGGCGTCGTGACGGTGGATGAGGCAACCGGCGCCGAGAAGCATCTGCACGCGTCGGTCGTCGTGCTCGCGATGGGCGGCATCAACGGCAGCCACGAACAGGTGCGCGCCAATTGGCCGAAAGATCGCCCGCTACCCGCCACGATGCTCAACGGCGCGCATCCGTTCGCCGACGGCGCGCTGCACCATCTAGCGGCCGGACTCGGCGCGCAGATCGCGCACGCCGGCGAGATGTGGAATTACGCCGCCGGTTTCCCGCATCCGTATCCGCATTTTGAAGGCCATGGACTGTCGACGATTCCGTGCAAGTCGGCGCTGTGGCTGAATCATCGCGGCGAACGCATCGGCCCGCAGCCGCTGGTCACCGGCTTCGACACGCACTGGCTGTGCCGGCGCGTGGCCGAACAGGACAAGCCCTGGACCTGGCATTTGCTCAACTGGCGCATCGCGATCAGGGAGTTCGCGATCTCCGGCGCCGAGCACAATCAGCGCATCCGCGACAAGCAGTTGCCGATGTTCCTCATCGAAACCCTGTTCGGCAACCATCGCCTCGTGCGCCAGATGCAACGCGAGAGTGCGCATTTCCTCGTCGACGACACCCTGGCTGGTCTGGCCGCGAAGATGAACGCGCTGACCTGCTCGCTGGATGTGGATGCGGCGGTGTTGCAGACCACTGCCGACGCCTTCGATGCCAACTTCGCCGATGGTCGCAAATTGGAAAACGACGATCAGATTCGCCGCATCCTGCATGCGCGGCAATGGGGACCCGACCGGCTGCGCACCTGCAAGCCTGCGCCATTGCAGATGCAGGGTGCCGGACCTTTCATCGCGATCCGGATGCAGCTCATCACGCGCAAGAGCCTCGGCGGCCTGCGTACCGATCTGCACAGCCGCGTGCTTGGCGCCAACGACCGGCCTATAGCGGGTCTGTACTGCGTGGGCGAGGCCGCCGGTTTCGGCGGTGGTGGCGCCAGCGGCAAGCGTTCGCTGGAAGGCACCTTCCTGCCCGGATGTATCCTTACTGCACGCGCCGCGGCGCGATCCATCGTGGCCGGGTGAATTACCTGCTGCGCTCGGCAGCTTGCGTTCCGGCGGTGCTCGGAATCCTCATGTACTTCTATGTACACTCCGGTTCCTGCGCTCCGACGGCCCGCAATCTGCCTTCGCTGGCGACGGTAATTCATAACTTCCCACAAAGGCAGGAACAGAACGCATGGGGTTGAACTATCCGGTCACTGCAGCGGATTACCGCCGTCTCGCACAGCGCCGGCTGCCGCGCTTCCTGTTCGATTACATCGACGGCGGCGCCAGCGACGAGCTCACCCTGGCGGCGAACGTCGCGGACTTCGCCAGCATTCGTCTGCGCCAGCGCGTGCTGGTGGATGTGGACAGAATCGACACGGCCGCCACGCTCGCCGGCGAGTCCTGCGCGATGCCGCTGGCGCTCGCGCCGGTCGGCATGGCCGGCATGATGGCGCGCCGCGGCGAGGTACAGGCAGTGCGTGCGGCCAATGCGGCGGGC
>JAGWXP010000014.1 GCA_018969845.1 Lysobacteraceae bacterium
GAAAACAGCGCAAAGACGACAATCGCGCCGGATAAAACCGTGACCAATTGGCGCTCGCTCATTTGCTGGGCATTGATGTCGTAGCGCATGAACGCCCATACGTCATCCGCCTTGTACACCGCCAGCTTATAGCGCCGGCGCCGACCTTCGTCGTCCTTGTCCCAGATTTCGTAAACGCCGGTACCGTACTTCTGCCACTCGAAAGGCACGTTCGCGAATTTGTTGCGCCCATATATCGACATCCGCACCAGCGGATACAGGAACGGGGCGGACGGATCCGGGTTCGCGCGCTTGAAGTCCGCGAAACGCTCGACTTGGCGCTGCAGCGTGCCGTTGATCAGTTGATCTTCCAGACGTCCGCGCATGTAGATCGTCGCGGCGGAGAACAGCGCCGTCAGCGCAAAGCCGAACAGCACAAACGAGACGACGATGCGGCTGCGCAGCCGCCGACGGTAGTGGATCCTCGGCATGCGCCCGAGCTTACCCCGCCGCCGCGTCCGGATCGACCATCCGGTAGCCGATGCCATGCCGCGTCTGGATCAGCGGCTTGCCGAACGGCTTGTCGAGAGCCGCGCGCAGGCCGTGGATATGCACACGCAAGGAATCGCTGTCCGGCAATTCCTCGCCCCACACGCGCGTTTCCAGATCCTGGCGCGTGACCACGGAGGGACTCGATTCCATCAGGTGCTGCAGCAGTTTCAGGCCGATCGGGTTGAGCTGGATTGACTTGCCGCCGCGCGTGACCACGAGGGTGTCGAGGTTGTAGGTGAGATCGGCCAGTTGCAGGACGCGGCTCTGCACGCCCTTGCCGCGGCGGCCGAGCACCTGCAGGCGCGCCTCGAGCTCCTGCAAGGCGAAGGGCTTGACCATGTAGTCATCGGCGCCGGAGTCGAAACCGGTAAGCTTCTGTTCCAGCGCATCGCGCGCGGTGAGCATCAGCACCGGCGTCTGCCGGCGCGCTTCCTGCCGCAGCTTGCGACACAGTTCCAGGCCGTCCATGCCGGGCAACGTCAGATCCAGAACGATGGCATCGAACTCATGCACCACGGCCAGATGCAGGCCGGTTACGCCATCGCCGGCGAAATCCACCACGTGGCCTTTTTCTTCGAGGTAGTCGCCGATGTTGGCGGCGATGTCGCTGTTGTCTTCAATGACCAGAATGCGCATGGGGCAAGCATACTCTTTAATTTTTGGAAATCGCGGGCAATAAAAAGGCCCAAGGAGGTGTCATTGGGGGAACACACCTGCCTTGGGCCTAAAGCTACTGCCCCGATTACCGTAATCTGCCTGTCACCTGACCTGACCTTAGGAGTGTCGAGCAGCCTACAGTGGGCCCGATAGTAGGTGCGACGCGATTAAATCGACGTTAAATCCGGCGCGGACTTTCGTTAATCGCCAGGGTGCCGGCAGATCAACGTCCCCGTCGGCGACAGGCATTTGTCGTCCGTCCCCGGCTTGCCGCTCAAGGTGAAGGCAAAGTTCTGCGTGCGCGACTGACCTGCAGCCGATGCCGGGAAACGCCATGCACCGAGCGCCGCCTTGGCGGCTTGATCGAACACGCCGGCTGGCTGCGCGTGCAGCACGCGTACCTCGTTCACGCCGCCGTCCGCGCCGACGCGATAGGACAACTCCACCCTGCCCTCCACCCCGGCAACCATCGCGCGCGGCGGATAGACCGGGGCCACGACCTGCAATGGCATGGCTTGCGGATTCGGCGCAACCGACGCGTCTGCGAACTGCGGGACTAAAGCCGGCAGATGCGCACGATCCGGTGTCAGATCACGAATGCGGACAAACGCCGCGCCGGCCAGTTCCGTACGCGCCGGAGCGATACGCACGGTGGTGTCTGCTGCGGCCTCTCCGGCGACAACCGCCGACAATGGCGCGATCTGCGGCACGGGCAGCGATATGGACAATCCCGGCGCTGCGATCAGTTGCGAATTGCCGCTGACCACGGCGAGCGCCTGCGCCGGCAAGGCTTGCAGCGCGGCAGCAAGATCGGCAGTGCGCTGCTGCATGCGCAAGGCTCCGAACGCCAACGTGGCCGCCGCTAGCAGCAGCGGCAGCGCATTGCGCGGCGCCGGCTGCGCGATCGCGCTTGCACCGACGATGCGGCGAATGCGCGTCAACAATTCCCCCCCGCCCGCGGCGAGCGCGGGCGCGGCAAAGCGCGGATCGTGACGCAATTCCTCGAGCCCGGCCAGCGCGCGCGCATAGGCCAGCGCCTTTCCGGAAGCCACCTGCAGGACGAGATCGTCGCAGCATTCCTCGCGCGCGTTGCGCACGTCGCGCGAAATCCAGTGCACCATCGGGTGATAGAACAACACCGTTTCGACGACAACCTGAGCCAGGTTGGCGAGATAGTCCCAGCGCCGAACATGCCCCAGTTCGTGAGCGATGATCAGTTCGACCTGCTGCGGCGGAAAACCGCTGAGCAGGCTCGCCGGCAGCAGGATCACCGGTTTGATCCAGCCGACCAGCATCGGCGTGAGCACACGCGCCGAGCTCAGCAAACGCACCGGCCGGCGCACGCCGAAGCGCGCGCGCAAATATGCCAAGCGCAATTCCCATGCAGCCCCGGGTCGGCTGGCGCCGCGTACCAGAATCTGCAGGTTGCGCCATTGCCACAGCGACCGCGCCGCGATGACGAGTACGCCGCAAAGCCACAGCGCCACCAGCCACGGCAAAATCGTGCGTGCGTGCGAATGCGGCAGTTCCCGCGCCGCGACCGCGGCAACGGTATCCAGGCCATTGGTGGCGGCGGCCGAACCCGCCGCCGGCCATAACCAGGCCAGGGTCAGCACCGGGCAAAGCGCCAGCACGGCCAGCACACAAAGTCCCATGCGATAGCGTGAGCGCGCGCTTGCGCACAACGGGCGTATCAGGAAATACAGCAAGCCGACTGCGGCGCCCTGCCAGAGAAAATGCAGCAGCGCCGCGCCGAGCGCGTCGATCGCCATGGTCCAGTACGCCGGCAGGATCATGACTTGCCTCCTTCCGCCTCGATTTTGTTGAGCAAGGCGCGGATCTCGGCCAGTTCGGCGCGCGAGGCGCCGGGATTGCTGCCGAGCGCATGCAGTACCATCTGCGAGGTCGAGCCGTTGAACAGCCGCCGCGCCATGTCGGTGAGGTAGCGTTTCTGGGTGCGCCCCTTGTTGATCGCGGAGCGATACACATGCGCGCGCTGCGAATCGTCGCGCTCGACCAGACCCTTGGCGTGCATGATCTGCATGAGCTTGAGCGCCGTTGTGTAACCGGCGCCGTCGTCCGCATACAGCGCCTCGTGCACCTCGCGCACGGTGGACGGACCGCGATCCCAGAGCACGCGCAGGATGTCCAGTTCGGACGCGGTCGGCCAGTGCGGTTCGGAACTGTGGCGTGGACTCATGTCGGCACTACCATCGCGAGAAACCTTTCCGCGTAGCTTGCCGCGCACACCGGCGCGCCGCAAGCGGATCAATTGCCGGTGGCGTGCTGCGGCGTGCTCAGGTTGCGCTCAAGATCGTGCTGGGTGCGCTCACGCTGCGCCATTATCTCGGCATAGGTGTGGCAGGTCGTCACCGGAATGTGCGAACCGACCGGCATGACATGCTCGCACACCAGGCGGTCGTTGTCGTTGTGATCGAGGATGCCGTTGATCTGTTCCTGCGCGTTGAACAGCGCGACCTTGTCAGTTTGCGTCATGTCGGACGCGTTCGCGTGCGCGGTCAACAGATTCTGCATATCGGTCAGGCGCGCTTCCACATGCGACTTGTCGGTGGCCGAGATGTAGCCGTATTTGCCGCCGGGCAGCATATCCTTGCGGATGCGCGCCGCGTCCTGCTTGAACGAATCCAGGGTTTGCGCCACCAGCGGCTTGGCCGCCGCCGGCGCGGCATGCGCAGCGGAAGCAAAGGCGGTAGGGGCCAGGGCCAGTACGGCGGCAAACATCGCGAAGCGGTTCATTGCAGTCTCCGGTTTGAATGATTGTATGTACGTTTTTTATCGTACATAACCGAATCGAGACTGTCAACGACGATCTTCGTAGACGGTGACGGACATCAGCCTTGGCGCATTCGCCGGCGCTTGCGTACGCGCCGCGCGAGGTAGTCGATCACCTCGCCGGCCACGTCCGCACCGGTGGCGGCCTCGATACCCTCCAGGCCCGGCGAGGAATTGACCTCGAGCACGAGCGGCCCGCGCCGCGAGCGCAGCAGATCCACGCCGGCCACGTTCAGGCCCATCGTGCGTGCGGCACGCAGGGCCGTATCGACCTCGGCCTGGCTCAGCTTCGCCGGGGTAGCCGAGCCGCCGCGATGCAGGTTGGAACGGAATTCGCCTTCGCGCGCCTGCCGGCGCATGGCTGCAGCAACGCGCCCGCCGACGACGAAGCAGCGGATGTCGGCGCCGCGCGCCTCGCGGATGAATTCCTGCACCAGGAAATTCGCGTACAGGCCGCGGAATGCCTCGATCACGCCTTGCGACGCCGAGCGTTTCTCGGCGAGCAGCACGCCCTGACCCTGCGCACCTTCGTTGAGCTTGATCACGTGCGGCGGCTCGCCGAGCATGGCAAGCAGATCCGCGGTGTCGTCCGGGTAATCGCCGAACACGGTGGTCGGCAAACCGATGTTCTCCCGCGCGAGCATCTGCAGGCAGCGCAGTTTGTCGCGCGCGCGCAGAATCGCATCCGAGGAATTGGGCGTATACACACCCATCATCTCGAACTGGCGCAGCACCGCGGTGCCGTAGAAGGTGATCGAGGCGCCGACGCGCGGAATCACCGCATCGTAGTCGGCCAGGGCGCGGCCCTTGTAGTGCACGGCGAAATCGCCGGGCGCGATGCGCATGTAGCAGCGCAACGGATCGAGCACACGCACGCGATGCCCGCGCGCGCGCGCCGCCTCGACCAGGCGCGCGGTCGAATACAGCTTGGCGTTGCGCGACAGGATGGCGATTTTCATGCGCTGGCGTTCCGCTTGCGGCGTCCGCACACCCACGACAGATCCGGATCGACGCGGAAGCGCCCGCGCAGCGCCGTGCGCCCGAGCAACATCGGGAACAGCATGCCGGCGCGGTCGCTGAGGTTGATCTCCGCCTGCAGACGCTCGCCGCCGAGCACGATCGTGCTGCGGATGAACCAGCGCTGCGCCGTGCGTCCGCCGGAATCGGTCACCGCGCGGCGCTCCAGCGCCGGCGCCTCGCACACCACGGTGCGCGCGCGGCGCCGCCGCGGCGTCACCGCGAAGCGCAGCCAGGTGCGCCCGTTGCGATCGAATGTTTCCAGTGCGGTCACGTGCAACGACGACGTGCGCGCGCCGGTGTCGATCTTGGCCTTGATCGCCGCCAGCCCGAGCTGCGGCAGGGACACCCATTCGCGCCAGCCGATCAGAAGCGGTTCTTGCATGACGCGCGTCCGCAGGGTTGGAGCGGGTGAAGGGAATCGAACCCTCGTCAGTAGCTTGGGAAGCTACAGCTCTGCCATTGAGCTACACCCGCACCGGGACGCTACTGTACGAAGCCGCGCCGGATCGGGCAAGCACGACGGTTCACGCCGCCTGAATGGCGGCTAATACAGAATGTGCCCGGGATGCCGGGGAAGGCGGCCATTCAGCTTCGTCGCGCAAAGATTTGTGGCGTAGAGTTAGGGATCCGGCGGGATGTGTTCGGCAGCAAAAACCCGTCGGCAGATTTTCCAACCACCGTGTAACGCATCAAGGAGCGTTGCCATGTTCAGACTCTCTCGTTTCGCTGTGCTTCTGGCCGGCATCGGCCTTGCCTTCGCCGCGCTGGCGCAGGACAACGGCACTCCGGTCGATCCTCCGGGCCGTGTGGCCCGACTGTCCTACATCCAGGGCGATGTCAGCTTCGTGCCTGCCGGTGAAAACGACTGGGTGCAGGCACAACTGAACCGTCCGCTGATCACCGGCGACAAGCTGTGGACCGACCGCGGTTCGCGAGCGTCGCTGGAAATCGGCGCTGCTGCCGTGCGCATGGATCAGAGCACCAGCTTCGACTTCCTCAACCTTACCGACAACGCGGCGCAGATGGAACTCACGCAGGGCACGTTGAACCTGCGCGTGCGCCGCCTCTACGACGGCCAAAGCTATGAGATCGACACGCCCACGCTCGCCTTTGTGGTCAACCGCGTCGGCGAATTCCGCATCGACGTCGAGCCGGACGGCCAGACGACCCTTGTCACTGTCCTCAGCGGCGGCGGCGACGTCTACGGCGAGGGCGGCGCGCGCTTCGCCGTCAATGAAGGCCAATCGGTGACCTTCCGCGATCCGCAATTGCGCGACTATCAAGTCAACGACCTGCCGCCGACGGACGCATTCGACGATTTCTGTCACGCGCGCGATACGCGCTGGGACGATTCGCCTTCGCGCCGTTACGTATCCGAGGACGTGATCGGCTACCAGGATCTGGACAGCTACGGCTCCTGGAACGATGTACCCGAGTACGGCAACGTCTGGTATCCGACATCGGTTGCCGTGGGCTGGTCGCCCTACCACTACGGACACTGGGCCTGGGTCGGCGCCTACGGCTGGACCTGGATCGACGACGCGCCGTGGGGCTTTGCGCCGTTCCACTATGGCCGCTGGGCCTTCGTCGGCGGACGCTGGGGCTGGTGCCCGGGCCCGATCGCGGTGCGTCCGATCTACGCGCCGGCGCTGGTCGCTTTCGTCGGCGGTGGCGGCGGATTCGGCATCAGCGTCTCGGTCGGCGGTCCGATCGGATGGTTCCCGCTGGGCTGGGGCGAGCCCTACATTCCCGCCTATCGCGTCAGCCGCAATTACTTCACGCAAGTCAACGTGAGCAACACGGTGATCAACCGCACCGTGATCAACAACTACTATGGCGGTTACTCGCGCGGCAACGTGAATTACACGCAAATCAATTACGTCAATCGCAATGTCACCGGGGCCGTGACTGCCGTGCCGGCCGCCGCCTTTGTCGGCTCGCGTCCGGTCGCCGGCGCCGCGATCGCGGTCAACCGGACGACCTTCGCGAACGCACACGTCGGCGGATTCGCCGCGATTGCACCGACCCGCGCCAGCATCACGCCTGCACTGGCCGCGCGCGCGGTGCCGGTGGCAGCGGTGGTCAACCGCCCGATCGTGGCGGCCACGCGTCCACCCGCGCCGATGGCCTCGTTCGCACAGCGTCAGGCGCTGCTGGACAAGAATCCCGGCCGCCCGTTGAGCGAGCCGCAACTGCGCAGCACGACGATAGCCGCAGGAGCGGTGGCGGGCAGTGCCGCGGCGGCGCACGCCATCGCCGAACGGCCGAACGTGCGCGTCGTCACCCAGCACGGCATACCGTCGAACGCGACCGCACCCGCCTTGCCGCGTGCGACCGCTGCCGGACTGAACCGCGCGCCGCGGGAAGGATTGCGTCCGGGCGCGCCGGCAACGCAGAACGCGGCGTCGGTCTCCGACCGCAAGCTGCCTGCCGTTCAGCGCACGTCACCGGCCACTAGCACGGAGCAGCCACGCCATCTGGATTCCTCGCGCTTCGCGCACCCGCAGGCCAACCCCGTGCACGAGGCGCAGCCGGTGCGTACGGCGCCGGCCCGTGATTTCCGGCGCAGTGTTCCGGCCAGCCAGCCGCCGCACAACGAGAATGGCGGCAACTACAACGGCAACGGGCGCGCGACGACCAATTACGGCAATCGCACGGTGACTCCAACGAGCCATCCGGAATACCACGCTCCCGTACAGCCGCGGCAGGAATATCGTGCGCCACAGCGTAACGTGCAGGAATACCACGCACCCGCACCGCCGCGGCAGGAATATCGTGCGCCACAGCGCAACGTGCAGGAATATCACGCGCCCGCGCCGCCGCGGCAGGAATATCGTGCACCGCAGGGCAACGTGCAGGAATATCACGCCCCCGCACAGCCGCAGGGCAACGCACCGCAATACCAGCGCGCGGCGCCAGTGCAACACGCCGCTCCGGCGACGCGTCCGGCGCCGCCGGAACACAAGAGCGACGACAAGGATCACCAACATCACAAATGATCCCGAAATCGGCAAATCCGAGAACAGCGCCCGGCCAGTCCGGGCGCGGTTTTTTGCACGGATCGAATTTCGCCGCGAGCGCCGAAGCGGCTAAACTAACGGCATGTACATGATCGTCGTGAACGGACAGTCCCGCACCTGCGCACCGGGCCGCACGCTGCGCGAACTGCTCGCTGAAACCGGCTACGCGCAGCGTCGCGTGGCCGTGGAAGTCAATCGTGAAATCGTGCCGAAAAGCCAGCACGCACTGCGCGAGATCCTCGATGGCGACCGTATCGAGATCGTTCACGCGCTGGGTGGAGGCTGAAGCATGAACGCACAATTGCAACCCAATGTCGCAATCGACGACGCGCTGGTTATCGCCGGCCGCGCCTACCGTTCGCGCCTGCTCACCGGCACCGGCAAGTTCAAGGATCTGGAGGAAACGCGGCGCGCCACCGATGCGGCGGGCGCGCAGATCGTCACTGTCGCGATCCGGCGCACGAACATAGGTCAAGACCGGAATGCCCCGAACCTGCTCGACGTGTTGCCGCCGCAGAAATATACGATCTTGCCGAATACCGCCGGCTGCTACAGCGCCGAGGACGCGGTGCGCACCTGCCGCCTCGCGCGCGAGCTGCTCGATGGCCACGCCCTGGTCAAGCTCGAAGTGCTCGGCGATCAGAAGACCTTGTTCCCGGACGTGGTGCAGACACTCAAGGCCGCGGAAATCCTGGTCGCCGAAAAATTCGAGGTCATGGTCTACACCAGCGACGATCCGATTCTGGCCCGACGCCTCGAAGAAATCGGCTGCGTCGCGGTGATGCCTTTGGCTGCGCCGATCGGCTCGGGTCTGGGCATCCAGAACCGCTGGAACATTCTGGAGATCGTCGAGAACGCGAAGGTGCCGGTGCTGGTCGACGCCGGTGTCGGCACCGCCTCGGATGCCGCGATCGCGATGGAACTGGGCTGCGACGGCGTATTGATGAATACCGCCATCGCCTGCGCGAAGAATCCGGTACTCATGGCGGCGGCGATGCGCAAGGCGGTCGAGGCCGGACGCGACGCCTTTCGCGCCGGTCGCATTCCGCGCAAACGCTACGCGTCCGCCTCGAGTCCGCTGGACGGAACCCTTGGGTGAGCCGGAGCGCGGCTCACTCCGGCGAACGACTCGACCTGGATGTCGGGGCTGGCAATCGCACCATGGACGGTTCCTGGAGAACTTAGTGCCACACGCGACGCCTCAACCGCAGGAAAATCGACGTATCCGCAGCTTCGTGCTGCGCCAGGGCCGTTTCACGCCGGCCCAACAACGGGCATTCGAAACGCATTGGACACGCTACGGCCTCGACCTTTCCAGCGCGGGCCCGGACTGGGTGCAGGTGTTCGGACGGCGCGCACCGCTGGTACTGGAAGTCGGTTTCGGCAACGGCGAACAATTGCTGTGGTCGGCCCTGCACGAGCCGGACAAGGATTTTATCGGTGTCGAGGTCCACCGCCCCGGCGTCGGCCGCCTGCTTAATGCCCTGACCACGCACAATGTGGACAATGTGCGTTTGTATAATCACGATGCGGTCGAGGTGCTGGAACAGGCGTTCACAACGCACGCCTTGAACGAGGTACGCATCTACTTTCCCGATCCATGGCCGAAGAAACGCCAGCACAAGCGCCGTCTGCTGCAGCCGGAATTCGCCGCGAAACTCGCCACTCGCGTCGTGCCCGGCGGGCGCTTGCATCTGGCCACCGACTGGGCGGACTATGCCGCGCAGATGCGCGAAGTCCTGGACAACGCCGCACAATGGCGCGCCCTCGCCGGTGCCGATGGCGGCGGCGCGCGCCCGCCTTGGCGCATCGAAACCCACTTCGAGAAACGCGGGCGCAAACTCGGCCACGGCGTTTGGGATCTGCTGTATGAACGCTGTTGACCGCCACGCCTGACGCCGCAAACAACAACAAGCCCCGATGAACGGCCAGCCATGAATTCCGGACTCGTCCTCAGCCACGACATGCAACTCGTGCTGGGGCTGCTCGTGTTCACGGTGCTCATGCTGGTGCTGGAATGGGTGCGCGGCGACCTGGTCGCCCTGCTGGTCGTGGTGGTCATCGGCATCACGCGTTTGATTCCGGTCGAGCAACTGTTCGACGGCTTCGCCGGCAATGCGGTGATCTCGCTGATCGCGGTGATGATCATGGGTGCGGGCCTGGACCGCACCGGCGTGCTGAACAAGGCGGCCTCGCTCATCCTGCGTCTGGCCGGCGGCGTGGAATCGCGCCTGGGTCTGCTCATCAACGCGATGGCGGGCGCGTTGTCGTTGGTGATCCAGAGCCAGGCGCTGGCCGCGCTATTCCTGCCGGTGACCAGCCGAGTCAGCGCGCGCACCGGCGTGCCGCTCGGGCGCCTGTTGCTGCCGATGGCGTTCTGCATCCTGTGCGGCACCAACATCACGATGATCAGCAATTCGCCGCTGATCCTGCTCAACGACCTGATCGCAAGCGCCAACCGCAACCTGCCGCCGGGCGCGCAGTCCATCGAGCCGTTCTCGCTGTTCGCGATCGCGCCGATCGGCATTCCGCTGCTGCTGACGGGGCTCGCGTACTTCGCGTTCTTCACGCGCCGCCTGCTGCCAACCGATGCGGACAGCCAAAACGTGACCCCGGGCCGCACCGAAACCTACTTCGCGGAGACCTACGGCATCGACGGTGAGGTCAGCGAACTTACCGTCACCACGGAAAGCCCGCTGGTGGGCATGAGCGTGGTCGAAGCCGAAGCGCTGCGCGGCGCGCCGCTGATCCTGGCGATCAAGAACGGCGAGGAAACGCGCCTGGCGCCGCCGGCCGACACCATGATCTGGGTCGGCACCGTGCTCGGCGTGCTCGGCAAGCGCGAGCAAGTCAACGAGTTCGCCAACCTCAACGTGCTGCGTGTGCAGGCGCGCCTGAGCGTGTTCCGCGACATGTTCAATCCGAACCGCGCCGGCATCGCCGAGGCCGTGGTGCCGCCGACTTCGCGCTTCGTCAAGCAGGAGGTCGGCGACCTGCGCCTGCGCAAACGCTTCGGCATCAGTGTCCTCGCGGTCTACCGCGGCGAGGAGGTGTTCCGCGAAGACGTACGCAAGACCGCGCTGCGCGCCGGCGATACCCTGGTGCTGCACGGCTTCTGGCGCGACCTCACACTCGCCGCCGATGAACGCGATTTCGTCGTCGTCACCGACTATCCCAAGGAAGACCACCGCCCGAGCAAGATCTGGCACGCAGTGGCGTTTTTCGCCCTGGCAATGGGTCTGGGCCTGTTTACCGACGTCAAGCTTTCGGTGGCGATGATGACCGGTGCGGTCGGCATGCTGCTGGCCGGCGTGCTCAACATGGACGAGGCCTATCGCGCAGTCAACTGGAAGACGATCTTCACGTTGGCCTGCCTGATTCCGCTGGGCTGGGCGATGGATTCCACCGGCACTGCGGCGTGGATCGCTCAGGAAGCGCTGCGCTACCTCGGCCATCTGCCGCAATGGGCGCTGCAAGCCTGCATCGCCATTCTCGCCCTGCTGTTCTCGCAGGTCATGTCGAACGTCGGCGCGGCGGTGATGATGGTGCCGATGGCGATCAACTTCGCTCTCGCCTCGGGCGGCAATCCCGCCGCCTACGCCATGATCGTGGCGATATCCACCTCGAACACCTTCCTGATCCCGGCGGCGAGTCCGGTGCTGCTGGTCGTTGCCGGTCCGGGCGGTTACACCAGCCGCGACTTCTTCCGCGCCGGCCTGCCGCTGACGGCGCTGATGCTGGTCGTGATGCTGGTGGCCGTGAACCTGGTATTCCGCTGACCGGCTTGCGCCGGCAGGCTGCGGTTGCGCTAGAATGGCTGCGGAATCCACTCCGCACGGATGCGCAACGCATCACCGGAGGTTCGCCATGATCCGTCCCATCCTGATCCTGGTTCTTTGCGCTCCCGCCGCCGCATTCGCGGCCACCGACGCGTGCAAGGTTTCCGGCACCGCCTACGACTTCGGCGGGCATCCGCTGCAGGCCGCTGTCGTACGTCTGACCGACATGCAATCGCAGCGCACCGAACTGCTCGCCACCGATGCCCATGCCGACTATGTGTTCGCTGATCTGGCGCCGGGCGCACGCTATCGGCTGGATTTGCTCAGCATGCCTACCGTGGTCACCGGCACGCACGTGCCGACGCGGTCGGTCGTCGGCAGGTCGTCCTCATTCGCCTGCGCCGCCGGACAGAGCGCGCGTGCCGACGTGCGCGCGCAAGTCAACTGACGCGGTTCAGGGCAGACACACTTGCCCGTCGACCACATCGACGTGCACCGAGCGCAAACCGGCGCCACGGCACGGGCCGCCGAGGCAATGGCCGGATTCAAGGCCGAACACCGCCCCGTGCGCGGCGCAGATCAGGGTGCCGTTGTCGATAAGGAACTTGCCGGGCGCGTAATCCAGACGCCGCCCTGCGTGCGGGCATTCGTTGTGAAAGGCGGCAACCGCATCGCCCACACGAACCAGAATCAGATCGAAGCCGCCGGTACTGGAATCCACGTGCACAGCCACGGCGCCACCGTCAGGGATGGCGCCGATGCCGCATAACGATTTTCTAACGTCCATTGGCGTATCTAGCCCTTCCCCGTCCACGATTCATTTTGCCACAGGGAGCAACATGGCCATGTTCCACTGGCACTGGTTCAACCGCCCGCAGCATCCATTGCTGCGCGTGCTGCTGGCCGCGTCGGGCATCGTGCTCGTCGCCGGCATTCTCGTGCTGGGGTTTTTCGTCTTGATCGCGTTTGCCTTCGTCGGCGTCGTCGTTGCCGTGGTGCGCGCCCTGACGCGACCGCATCGGCAGTCCGCCGGCGCGGCGCGCGTGCGGAACCCCAATGTCATCGAAGGCGAATACGTGGTCGTGCGCAACGATCCGGCCGCTTTGAAACACTGATTCGATCGGCGGTTCCATCCCTGCCATGACAAGTGGCGCTGTCGCCGGACGGCGCCGCCCGCTACAGTGCCCGTTCCGTTTTTTCGACTGCGCGCATGGACCAAGCCGTCTCCGCCACCGACTCACCGCCGTCCACGATGTCTTCGCCACGCATCCTGGTGCCGTTGGCGTTGGCCGGGGTTTATCTCATCTGGGGATCGACCTACCTCGCCATTCGTATCGGCATCGCAGGCTTCCCGCCTTTCTTGATGGCAGCGATCCGGTTTCCCATTGCCGGCGGATTGATGTACGCGTTTCTGCGCTGGCGCGGCGTTGCCGCGCCGACGCGGCGGCAATGGTTCAACTGCCTGGTCACGTCGTGTCTGTTGTTGGGCCTGGGTAACGGCCTGGTGTGCTACGCGGAGCAGACCGTCCCGTCCGGCATCGCCGCGGTCGCAGTCGCCAGCGTCGGACTTTTCATGGCGATCTTCGCCGGACTCTACGGCCAATGGCCGAACCGGCTCGAATGGCTTGGACTCATCGTCGGATTCGCCGGCGTGATCGTGCTCAATCTGGGCAACGGACTGCGCTCCTCGCCGCTCGGCGCCGCGGCCCTGGTACTCGCCGCAATCGGCTGGGCGTTCGGATCGATCTGGAGCCGGCGCCGCGACATGCCCGCACCGACGATGGGTGCCGCCGCACAGATGCTTTGCGGCGGCATCCCGCTGGGCCTGATGGCGCTGGCCGGCGGCGAACGCATGCCGCATCTGCCTTCGCTGCAGGCGACGCTGGCGCTGGCTTATCTCGTCGTCGCCGGCTCGATCCTCGGCTTCACAGCGTACGTCTATCTGCTGCACAACGTGCGCCCGGCACTGGCGACGAGCTACGCCTACGTCAATCCGCCGGTGGCCGTGCTCGTCGGCGTCGCGCTCGGTGGCGAATCCGTGCACGCGCTGGACATCGCCGGCACCGTCGTGATCCTCGCCGGGGTCGTGGCGATCACGCTGGCGAAAACAAAATCGCACTGACTTCCGGGAACCTCGAAGAACCGTCGCGAGCGATGGGAATTTGCGCGTCGCCGGAGCGCAGGAACCGGAGTGTACACGTCAGTACATGAGGATTCCGAGCACCGCCGGCGTGCAAAGTATCGAGCGCAGCAGGTTATTCGTGGTTCCCTACTGCTCGCGCAACGCAACCGTCACCGGCAAACGCGCCGCGCGCAGCGCCGGGAACGCGCCACCGACGAAGCCGATCACCAGCGCCCATTTCAAGCCGGTCAGCACCAGCGCCGGCGAGACCTTGAAGTTGAACACCACCTGGCTGAAGTTCTGGCTCAGCGTCGACACCGTGTAGTTGTCGAAGATGAGCCAGGCGATCGCCGCGCCGAGCACGCCGCCGAGCAGGGCCAGCAACATGGTCTCGAGCAAGACTGAAACCACCACCGGAAGACCGCGAAAACCGATCGCGCGCAGGGTGGCGATTTCGCGCGCGCGCGTGGCCACCGCCGCGTACATCGTGTTGAGCGCGCCGAACACCGCGCCGATCGCCATGATCGTGCCGACCACGCCGCCAATGATGCGGATCAGCTTGGCCAGGCCTTCGGACTGCTTGCTGAAATAGTCGCGCGTGGTCTGCACGTCGACGGTCAGCTGCGGATTCGCCGCGAGCGCCGCCTTGAACGCATCAAATGCGCCGGGGCCGGTGAGCTTGACCGCGGCATCGGTCACGCTGTCGCCGCGCCGGTAGGTCGAGGCGACGATGTCGGCATCGCCCCACAGGTCAGAATCGTAGGCGTCGCCCGAATCGAAGGTGCCGACGATGGTCCATACCTGATTGTTGAGCTTGATCGTCGAACCCAGACCCAGGCCCTGGAACTGCGCTTGCGCACCCTTGCCGGCGATCAGTTCGCGCAGTCCCGGCGTGAACTTGCGGCCGCTGGTGATCTTCACCTGCGGGCGCAGGTTCCACACCTGCGGGCCGACGCCGCGGATCTCCACGTTGGCGTCCAGACCACTGCCCTTGCGCGGCAGCGAGGCAACGACGACCAGTTCCGGCGAGACGATGGGCTGGCCCGTGGAATCCTTGAGGATGCCGGGCGTTTGCTCGATCTGTACCACCGCATCGTGCATCAACACGGAATTGAGCTCGGCGTTCGCGCCGGCGCGCATGACCAGCACGGTGTCGTCGCTACCGGTCTGCTTGAGCGTGGCCTGGAATCCCTCGCCCATCGCCAGCAGCGCGACCAGCACGCCGACCACGCCGGCGATGCCGATGATCACCACGGACGAGGATCCCAGCCGTTGCGGAATCGTGGCGATGCCGACCCGCGTCACCGACCAGGCCTGGCGGCCGCGGCGGCCGAATGCCATCCACAGCGCGAGCAGCACGGCGATGGCGACCAGGGCAACCCACGGCGCCATGGCCAGCAAAACGGCAACGGCGACCAGCAGGATGCCGATTCCGAGGTTCGCGAAAAATTTGCGCATTGTATACTCCTGTCAGCGTCCGGCCAGCGCATCGACGATCTTCAGGCGCATGCCGCGCAGCGCCGGCAACCAGCCGATCAGCAGACCGATGCCGAACATCAGCGCCACACCGAGCGCCCACGTGTTCCAGCGCACGCCGTCCGGCAACAGACCCTGCACCTTGCTGCTCATCGCCGGCACGATCACGGCGGCGAGGCCGATGCCGATCAGTCCGCCGAGCAAAATCAGCAGCACCGATTCGGCCAGCACCAAGCCGAGCACGCCGCGATTGGAAAATCCGATGGTCTTGAGCACCGCGAGTTCGGGGATACGCTCGCGCACCGCCTGCGCCATGGTGTTGCCGGTGAGCAGAATGAGCGTGAAGAACACCGCGCTCATGATCCCGCCGACGATCAGGCCGATGTCGGCGAACTGGCTCACGAACGAACGGTTGAACGCGTTCTCGCTCTCGGTCTTGGTCTCGTGATCGGAATTGGCCGAGATCGCGTCGATCGCCTTGGCCACCTGATCGGCCTGGTTCGGATCGCTCAGTTTCTCGATGTACCAGCCGATGCGGCCGTTGCCGAACTGGCGCGCCTCGTCGAAGTACTTCCAGTTGAAGAACAGGATCGGTTCCTTGTTCTTCTCCTTCGGATCGCGCGCATGGAAGATGCCGACCAGATCGAAGGTCCAGGTGTTGCTGCCGTCTTTCTGCGGAAAGATCGTCGCCTGCAGCGGAATCTTGTCACCGATCTTCCAGCCGAACTTCTTCGCCAGCGATGCGCCGACGATGCAGCCGGTGCGCGTGTTCTTGAATGCCGCCAATTGATCGGGCGGAATCGCGTATTCCGAAAACAGATCCATGAAGTTCGGGCTCACCGCTTCGTTCGGGAAGAAGTTCTTCGGATCCTGGTAGATGCCGCCGAACCAGTTCGCGTAAGCCACTTCCTTCACGCCCGGCACCGCCTCGATGCGGGCGAGCAGGCTCTGCGGCTGCGACACGGTGAAACTGATCTTGGACATGGTGATCATGCGGTCGACGCCGGCCACGCTGTTGCCGGCATCGCTGAACGCGTTGCGCACCGAATCAAGCAGACCGAACAGCAGGAACGCCGCCAGCACCGAGGCGATCGTGAACAAGGTGCGGGTTTTGCGCCGGAACAGCGCCGCCCAGACCAGATGCAGGTATTTCATCGGCTTTCTCCTTTACCGAACCTTCGTGCAAGCGTCGCGAGCGATGGCGGATTGTGCGAACACGGAACGCAGGAACCGCAGTTTACGTGCAGAGTAAATGAGGATTCCGAGCACCGGATTCGTGCAAGCCGCCGAGCGCAGCAGCTTGTGCGCAGGTTCATGCGTGTGTTGCTTGTTCGACCAATGTGCCCTTGTCCAGATGCAGGGTCTGGCGCGCGTACTCGGCTGCCTTGGGATCATGCGTGACCATGACGATGGTCTTGCCATGCTCGCGGTTGAGCGTCTGCAGGAGTGCGAGGACATCTTCTGCGGACTGGCGATCCAGGTCGCCGGTCGGCTCGTCGCAAACGAGCAGGGACGGATCGGACACGATCGCACGCGCGATCGCCACGCGCTGCTGCTGACCGCCGGACAACTCCGTCGGCTTGTGCGTGGCGCGGTCGGCCAGACCGACCAGTTGCAACGCGACGCTCGCGTTTTTCTTGCGCTGTGCGGCGGAAAGTTTGGTCAGCAACAGCGGCAGTTCCACATTCTTCTGCGCGCTCAGCATCGGCAGCAGGTTGTAGAACTGGAACACGAAACCGACGTTCGCCGCGCGCCATTTCGCCAGTGCGCCCTGGCCGAGATTGTCGATGCGCGCGCCGCCCACGGCGATGCTGCCGTCGCTGGGCGAATCCAGACCGCCGATCAGATTCAGCAGCGTGGTCTTGCCCGAACCCGAGGGTCCCATCAGGGCGACAAAGTCGCCTTGCGCAATGCCGAGGTCAACGTGGTGCAGCACTTCGACCTTTTGTTTGCCGCGCTCGTAAACCTTGCTGACGTTGCGGATTTCCACCAGATTGCTCATCGTTCGATCCTCTGCGAATGCGTTACTTGCCGGCTGTTTCGATCGTCACTTTCGCGCCGTCGTTCATTGCCGTCGGCGGTTGCTTGACCACCAGCGTGCCCGCGGTGATGCCTTCAACCAGGCGCAAATCCGAATACCTCTGGCCCGGCGTCACCGCGCGCGCGCGCGCATGATCGCCGTCGATCGCGAATACCAAACTCTTGCCGTCGCGCTGCACGATGCTTGACGACGGAACCAGCACGCCCTTGAGCGGCAGCGTGCTCGTGTTTTTCTTCGCCTCTTCCAGAAACGACACGCGCGCGCCCATGTCGGGCAGCACGCGCGCGTCCTTCTGATCGAGCGCGATGCGCACCTTGACCGTGGCCTTGCTCCTGTCCGCGGTCGGAATCACCGCGATCACGTGCGCGGGAATCGTCCAGTTCGGATACGCATCGAGCACCGCCTGCGCTTGCTGATTCGGCTGCACGCGGTTGATGTAGGCCTCGTTCACGTCGACGTCGACCTCGAGCGAATCCATGTCGACGATGGTGCCCACGCCGGTGCGGGTGAAGCCGCCGCCGGCGGAAAATGGTGAAACGATCTCGCCGACCTGTGCATTCTTGGCGATGATCACGCCGGCGAACGGGGCGCGCACGGTGCAGTAATCGAGCTGGACTTGCGCCGCCTTCACGCCGGCCTGCGCGAGCTCGATCTGCTTGCGCTGCGCAGCGACCTGCGCGCCGAGCGTCGCCACTTGTGTCTGCGCGTCCTCCAGCGCCTGCTGCGAGACCAGGTGGCGGCCGACCAGATCCTGCGCGCGCTTGAGATCGCGCCGCGCCTGTTCAAGCTGCGCCTGATACTGCAGCAGCGTCGCCTGTGTTGCGCTGGCCTGTGCCTGCGCCTGCGCGAGCGCCGCTTTTTGCGCGGTGTCGTCCAGATGCGCCAATACCTGATCCTTGTCGACGTGCTCGCCTTCCTCGATCAACACTTCGGTCAACGTGCCGGTGATCTGCGCCGACACAGTGGCCTCGCGCCGTGCGGTGATGTAGCCGGTGGCCTGCAGCACGGCGGTATCGCCGCCGTTCGCCGAGGGCGCGATTGCGGTGGCCGCTTGCACGGCGAAGCGCTGTCCGCCGAAATAGAACCAGACCGCACTGCCGATCAGCACAACGGCCAAGAGGATTGCGCCCGCGATCCAGGGCCAGCGCGAACTGCCGCCGGCGTCCTCGCGCTGGCGCGAGTCGATGCGCAATTCCTTCAACAAGTCGGATTGATCCATGACGCCCATAAACGGTGACGGTCGGCCCTGAAGTGTGCCACAGTCTCGCAGCCGGCAGCGCACCGCAACAGGGTCGGCGGTCACGATTCGCGGGTGACAAATGTCAGGCTGGCCGGCGTTTGCGCGACACCGGCAAAACCCGCATGCTTACGCTATCGATACGGCGCGGGGAGGCGATCATGAAAGTCTTCAGTATACTTTTCCTCATCATCGGCCTGGGCCTGCTGGCGGGCGCGGGCATGCTGTGGCGCGACCACGCCAACTTCGCCGCCCACGCGATGCGTGCCGACGGCGTGGTCACGGATCTCATCTATCGCAGCTCGTCCAAGGGCGGCAGCTACGTGCCCGCCGTGCAGTTCAGCGCATCCGACGGGCGCATCGTGCACATCACCGGCAGCACCGGCTCCAATCCCGCCGCCTACAGCCGTGGCGAGCACGTGACGATTCTGTATCCGCCGAACAACCCGGAAGGCGCGCGCATCGACAGCTTCAGCGAGAACTGGCTCGGTACCCTAATCCTCGGTGGCATCGGTCTGGTGTTCGCTCTGATCGGCGCGGGCACGATCGCGGGTGGGCTGCGCACGCGCAACGCCAACCGCTGGCTGGCGACGAACGGCATGCGGGTGCAGGCCCGATACGAGGGCGTGGAATCGGGCAACATGCAGGTCAACGGCCGCGACTCGTACCGGCTCAAATGCCAGTGGCAGCATCCGGTCAGCCAGGCCATTTATCTGTTCCACAGCGCACGCATCTGGTATGACCCGGCGCCGTTCGTCAAGCGCGACACGCTCGATGTGTTGGTGGACATGGACAACCCGAAGCGCTACGAAGTGGATATTTCGTTTCTGCCGAAGGCCGGATGAGCATGCCCTACGTCTTCGCCCCCGCTGCGCCCGCCAGCGCCGCCATCGGCGGCAGTCAGGCGCGCTTTGCCGTGCATCGCATCTACTGCATCGGCCGCAACTACGCCGAGCATGCGGCCGAGATGGGTGCGAGCGTGGATCGCGGCAATCCGGTGTTTTTCTGCAAGCCGGCCGACGCGATCGTGGCCGACGGCGCGGATATTCCCTATCCGCCCGCCACGCAGGAATTGCATCACGAGGTGGAAATGGTCGTGGCGCTGCATTCGGGCGGCGCGGATATTTCCGAGCAACGCGCGCTGGAACACGTATTCGGATACGGCGTGGGCCTCGATCTGACCCGCCGCGATCTGCAAGCGGTGGCGAAAGCGAAAGGCATGCCATGGGATTCGGCCAAGGCCTTCGACCATGCCGCGCCGCTGTCGGCGATCCGCGCGGCGGTCGAGATCGGTCATCCGCAAAGCGCCGCGTTGACGCTGGAAGTAAATGGACAAATGCGCCAGAGCACCGACATCGCGCAGATGATCTTCAGCGTCCCGGAAATCATCGCGCTCCTATCGCGCCTGTTTGAACTCAAAGCGGGCGATTTGATCTTCACCGGCACGCCCGCCGGCGTCGGCCCACTCGTGCGCGGTGACCGTTTCCACGCACGCCTGGGCGACATCGCCGAGTTGCGCGGCTGCATCGTCTGAAGCCGCAGCGCGTCACGCTTTTTCGCATCGGTCGCGCTAAATTCGGCACGCCGCGACGGGGAGCGGCATCCGGTTCGTCCAACCCAGGAGAAGGCGCATGAGTTTCTTCGGCGAGTTCAAGACGTTCGCGATGAAGGGCAACGTGGTCGACATGGCCACCGGCATCGTGATCGGCGCGGCATTCGGCAAGATCGTCTCGTCGCTGGTCGACAACGTGATCATGCCGCCGATCGGCGTGCTCATCGGCGGCATCGATTTTTCCAGCCTCGCGGTCAACATCGGCAACCCGGTGGTCGATGCCAAAGGCGTGGTCACCGGCGGCGCGATCATCAAGTACGGCGTGTTCCTGAACACGGTCATCCAGTTCATCATCATTGCGCTCGCCATCTTCCTCGTGATCAAGCTGATGAACCGGTTGATCAAGAAACAGCAAGCCACACCGGCCCCGCCGCCACCGCAGGAAAAGCTGCTTGCCGAGATCCGCGATCTGCTCAAGGCGCAGAAGTAGGAAACGCCGTTCGCCCTGAGCGAAGCGTCGCAGGCGCGACGTCGAAGGGCAAGAAATGTGTTTCGACTTCGCTGCGCTTCACGCAGCTATGCTCAACACGAACGGCTGTATCCGGCCCCGGTTTCAGCGATGCGGCTGGCGTTGCGGCCGCGGTGTGCGCTGCTGCCGCCAATATTCGCCGAACAACACCGCCGCACTCGCGGCCACATTCAGACTTTCCACCGCACCCGAGCCGGGAATGGTCAGGTGCATATCCGCACGATCGATCAGGCCTCGGCGCAAGCCTTCGCCTTCGGCGCCGAGTGCGAACACCACACGCGGCTGCAAGCGCGCCCCGAACAGCGCCTCACCTTCGCGCGGTACCGTCGCGGCGAGCGCAAAACCGGCATGGTGCAATGCGCCGAGTGCATCCTCGCCCGCCGCGATACGCGCCATCGGTACGGCTTCGGCGCCGCCTTCGGCCACGCGGTAAGCGGCGCCGGACAAGGCCGGTGCGGCATCGGCGGATAGCAAAGCTCCCGCCGCGCCGAAATTCGCCGCGCTGCGCAGCACGGCGCCGATATTGTGCGGATTGCCCACGCCGTCCAGCCACACGAGCAGCGCCGGTTGCGGCGCGCGCGGCAGACGTTGCACTAGCGCAGTCAGCGCCAGGAACGGAATCTTGCGCGCCTCGAAACACACGCCTTCGTGATGCTGGCTCGCCGCGAGTTTTTCCAGATCGGCGTTCGCCACCACGCGATAACCGAGCTTTTTCTGCACGCACCAGGCGAGCACGGCCTTGAGCTGGGGAATCCGCGATTCGAGCAGGTAGACCTTGCGCAGATCGTGCGGGCGCCGCGCGAACAGCGCCAGACACGCGTTGAGTCCGTACACGCGCACTTCATCGCGGTTGCGCTGCGCTGTCGCGCGGGCGGGAGGAACTTCGCTCATTCGGCGGCCATGGCAGGATCGGCGGGTGCAGTGTGCCGCGGCGGCCGCAACAAGGCCAGCAAGGGCACTGCCGCGAGAGTCATGATCATCATCAGCCAGAAGTCGTTCAAATAGGCGATCGTCGCCGCCTGGCGCGTCACCTCGCCATTGAGCGCTTGCATGCCGGCCGCCGGCGACAGGCCGCTCATGTGCGGCAGCGCCGCCGCATCAAACGGGTTCAGGCGCGCGGCGAGTTCGGCATGGCTGACCTGGGTATTGTGCGCGAGCAGCGCCATCATGATCGAAATGCCGACGCTGGAGCCGATGTTGCGGGTCAGGCTGTAGATACCTGCGGCCTCGGTGCGCGCCACCATCGGCAGCGTGGAATACGCGACCGTGGATACCGGCACAAAGACGAGCCCAACGCCGATGCCCTGCACGATTCCCGCGGCGATGATGTCCCACTGCGGCACGTCCGAGGTCCACTGCGTCATCTGCCACATCGAATACGCGGTCAGCAGCATGCCGATGCCGGCGACCAGGCGTGCGTCCGCGCCGCGCGCGAGCAGGCGGCCGACGATGACCATCGCAATGAGGGTGCCGATGCCGCGCGGCGCGAGCAGCACGCCGACCGTGACAACCGGGTAATTCATCAGCGTCTGCAGGTAGGGCGGCAGCAACGCCATGGTCGCGAACAAGACGATGCCGATGAGGAAGATGAAGATGTTGCTGGCAAGAAAGTTGCGGTCGCGGAACAGACCGAGGTTCACGAACGGGCGCTCGACACTGAGCCAGTGCACGAGGTAAAGGTAAAAGCCGAGGAAGGCCAGCGCCGCTTCGATGCGAATTTCGCCCGCGTCGAACCAGTCCATGAGCTGGCCGCGATCCAGCATCATCTGCAGTGCGCCAATGCCGATGGCGAGGAACGCGAAACCGCGCCAGTCGAAGCGCGAAGCGTGTGTATCGTCGGCCGGCAGGCTCGCAGCCACGCCAAACAGGCACAACGCGCCGACCGGGACGTTGATCAGGAACACCCAGTGCCAGCTGTAGTTGTCGGTGAGCCAGCCGCCGAGCGGCGGACCCAGGATCGGGCCGACCATCACGCCCATTCCCCACATCGCCATCGCCGCGCCGTGCTTTTCGCGCGGGAAAACATCCAGCAACGTGGATTGCGACACCGGTACCAGGGCCGCGCCGAACAGACCTTGCAGCAACCGGAACAGCACCATCTGGTCGATCGTGGTGGCGATGCCGCACAGGATCGAGGCGAGCGTGAATCCGGCGACGGCGACGAGCAGCAGACGCCGGCGGCCGAGCACCGAAGCCAGCCATCCGGTCGCGGGCGTCGCGATCGCCGCCGCCACAATGTACGAGGTCAGCACCCAGGCGATTTCATCCTGCGTCGCCGACAGCGAGCCCTGCATGTTCGGCAGGGCGACGTTGGCGATGGTGGTATCCAGCGCCTGCATCAGCGTCGCCAGCATCACCGACACGACCAGCAGGCCGCGGTTATCGACCTCGCGATGGCTTGGCGCGTGACTCACGGGGTTATCAGCGGGTCGCTTCGGACACGCGCGTCTCGGGCGCGGCGCGCGCGCCCTGGATGCGGCCGAGCAGCGAGTTCTGCTTGCCGGTGTCGATCTTGACCACGGCGCTCATGCCGGCGCGCAGAACTGGCACCGAATCCTCATCGTCCACCGCAATGCGCACGGAAATGCGCTGCACGATCTTGACCCAGTTGCCGGTGGCGTTCTGCGCCGGCAGCACGGAGAATTCCGCGCCCGAAGCGGGACTGATCGAGGCGACGTGACCCTTCCAATGATGGTCGGGATAGGAATCGACCGCGATATCCACCGGCTGGCCGGGGCGCACATGGGTCAGGTCCGTCTCCTTGAAATTGGCGTCGATCCACAGGCCGCGCGTGGCCACCAGCGGCATTGCCGCCTGGCCGGGAGCGAGGAAATCGCCGGGCTGCAGATTCTGCTTGCCGATGGTGCCGTCGATCGGCGCGCGCACGGTGGCGTGATCAAGGTCCAGTTGCGCGGCCTCAAGCTGCGCCCTGGCGAACTTGTACCCGGACAGTTCCTCGTCCGGCGTTTGCGGCAGGCCGCCGAGCAGGCTCTGCGCCTTGGACACGGCGGCGACGTCGGCATCGCGGTTGCCGCGTGCCGTGGCGAGATTGTTGGCCGCGTCGTCGACGTCCTTCTGCGCCACCAGGCCCTTGCGGCGAAGATCCTGCATGCGCTTGTACTGGGCCTCGTTCACGCTCAGGGCCTCGTCGGCCGAACGCACGTTGGCTTGCGCTGAGCGGTATCCGGCGCGCGCGGCATCGAGCAGGCTGCGAATGCCGTCCATCTGCGCCTCGGCCCTCGCCACGGCGATTTGCAGCGGTTCCGGATCGATGCGGAACAGCACGTCGCCTTTTTTCACGGCTTGATTCTCGCGCACGTCCACCTCGACGACGCGGCCGCCGATCTGCGCGGCGATGGTGGCGCGGTCGGCTTGCACGTAGGCGTTGTCGGTGGACACGAAGCGTCCGGAGGTCAGGTACATCCAGCCGCCCACGATCAGCACCAGCGCCGGTCCGAGGATCCACAACAGCGTGTTGCGGCGCCGGCGTTTCCGCGGCACGGGCACCTCCGTGGCGGGCACTCCGTATTGCTTGTCGGTCATGTTCGTTCCCTAACAGGTTGTTGAAAAAGTGCTGTCCTGCACTTTTTCAACGCGCCGAGTCCGGCGCTTGTCCGGACTCGTCCAGCGCGTTCAAGTTGTCCTTCATCCGCGTCAGCATGCCCATCATCGCCTTCATGTCAGTAGCGGAGATACCGCGCTGCGCCTCACGGAAAAGTTCGGACGAAATCTGCTCCATGTCGTCGACCACGCCGTGCGCGCGCGGCGTCAGGAACAGGCGCCAGGCGCGGCGGTCCGCCGGATCGGCACGGCGTTCGACGAAGCCGCCCTTCTGCAGGCGGTCGATGACGCGGCCGACGGCAATCGGCTCCATTTCGAGTTGCTCGGCCAGCTCGTTCTGGCGCATGCCCTCGTCGCGCTGCAGGCGCTTGAGCGCGCGCCACTGCGCTCGCGTCATCTGGAAACGCACGGCGCGACGGTCGAAGTGCTTGCGCA
>JAGWXP010000015.1 GCA_018969845.1 Lysobacteraceae bacterium
CAGGCGCTGGCTCAACTGCACCTGGAAAACATCGCCGGCGAAGACGTGTTCCTTCGCTTTGGCGACGGCGGCGAGGTAATCGCCTTTTGGAAAACTCGACACGAAATGCGATTCGTCGATGGCTTGGGTGTCGACCGCATCCGGATACGCCGCGCTCGTCGAACGCAGGCGATGCACCAGCGAATCCAGCCGGCGCAGCGCGCGCGCGTACGCTCGCGGATCGGCAGGATCGGCGTTGACGATCAGGTAGAGCTTGCCCTTCAAGTTGTCGAATACCGCGAGTTCCTCAGCCAGCATCAGGCAGATGTCGGGCATGCGCAGCGCATCGGGTTTTGCGTCGGCGCGGACTTTCGGCTCGATGTAGCTCGCGCACTCGTAGCCGAAATAGCCGACCAGGCCGCCGGCGAATTTCGGCAGGCCCTCGATTTGCGGCACGCGATACTGTGATTTGATTTTCGAAATTTCGGCGAGCGGGTCGGCAACGCTGCGATCGACCACCGTTTCGCCTTCTTCGGTCACGATCAGGCGCTTGCCATGGATGCGAATCACGCACCGCGCCGGCAGGCCGATGATGGAATAACGCCCCCAGCGCGCGCCGCCCTCGACCGATTCGAACAGGTAGGCGAACGGGCCGTCGACGAGTTTCAGGTACACCGACAGCGGCGTGTCGAGGTCGCTCAATACCTCGCGCACCACCGGAATGCGGTTGTGGCCTTGCGCGGCAAGGGCGGCGAATTGGTCCTGCGAGAGCATGCGGCAATCCCGGGTTCGGACTGCGCACGATAGCAAGCCGCACGCTGCGGCGACAGCCCCGATGGTCAGGCGCCCGCCAGTGGCCTTCTCGGCATGCCGCGCAGTTCCAGCACGAATTCCACGCCGCTGCCGTCATCGAGATTGCGCGCACTCGCATTGCCGCGATGCGCCTGCGCGATCAGGCGCACCACGAACAGGCCGAAGCCCAGATGCGGCGCATCGCCGCGCGCGCCGGTTTCGCGGACGCTGACCAGCGAATCGAACAGGCGATCCTGCATCGCCGGCGGCAGCGGCGGGCCGCTGTTGGCAACGGCAATGCGGGCGCTGTCTTGCGTGGCGTGCAGCGCGATATTGATCCAGCCGTTTTCCGGGGCGAAGCTGCGCGCGTTGTCGACGAGCTTGTCCAGCGCCTGCGCGATCAGCTCCGGCGCGCCGTGCATGGGCAGTGGTTCGTAAGGAAGGTCGGTATCCAGGCGGCGCGGCGCAAGCAGCGGACGGTAGCTGTCCACGCAACCGCGCACGACGGCGGCGAGATCAAAGTCTTCGGGTTCCGCCGCGGCAATCGCGCGTTCCATGCGGCTGGTCTGGCTCATCGTGCGCACGATCGCGCCGAGGCGCTCGATGCCGTCGCGTGCGCGCGCGACGTAGGGGCGTGCATCGGCGGGCAGGGAATGGTGCTCGAGGTTGTCGAGCGAGGATTTGACGATCGCCAGCGGCGTGTGCAATTCGTGCGAGAGCTTGCTTGCCAGCGTGCGCAGGTAATCCGTATAGGCGGCCGATTCCTCGAGCAGGCGCGAGAAACTGCGCGCGAGGTCGCCCAACTCGTCGCGAGAATCGGTCAGCGGCAGCGGCGCGTCGCTGCGTCCTCCGGCACGCACCGCGCGCTCGGCGGCATTGCGCAGACGGCGGATGCGCAGGGAAAGCACACTGGCGAACGCGAACAGGACGCCGCCCGCGGCGACCAGCGCGAGCAGGCTGGCGCCACCGAGACTGAGCAAGGCACCGTTGGTAAGCAGGGGCAACGTGGCGCTGGTGCGCTCGAGCAGCAGGGCGCCGCGCACTTCGCCGTTGGCCTCGATGGGTACCGCAGCGGCGAGCACGACGTCGCCGCTGCCGCTGCCGCGATGCCAGGCCGTGGCGACGACGCCGGACAGCGCCTGCCAGACTTCGGTCGCGTCCAGTCGCGGCAGGCTCGGCGCGAAGTCCGCGGCCTGTCCGACTTGCGGTGCGATCAGGCTGCGGTAGACGAACCCTTCCAGCCAGCGCCGGCGCGCGCCCCTGGCGCTGGCCGTATCGGCGAGCCGGCCGGCTGCGCCAAGGACCCAGCCCTCGTCGCTGAGCAGACGCACGCGCATGCCGTCCGGCACGATGCGTGCGAGTTGCGTGGACAGAATTTTCGACAAGCGCAGCAGCGGCAGCGTGTCGGACGAATCCGGCGTTGGTGCCGCCGAGTCGAAAACCGACAGTCCGAGGCGGTCCGGCATTTGCGCACGCGGCAGACGCAGCTCGACACGATAGCCGGAACCGTCTTCCTGCCACACGCCCTCGACGATGGTCGGCAAGGCGTTGTCGCTGGCATCGCCCAGGGTGAGCGCGTCGAAGTGCCCCGGTGCGGCGCTGGCGATGAGGTAGCGCCGCACCAGAGCGCCGCGCTGCAGGGTCAGGGTGAGATGGTCGGCGATCTGCGCGCGCGGATCATTGGCATCGACGCGGTCGCGGGTCGCGTCGCGCACGCGGGCATACAGGTAAAGCCAGGCGTCGTCGTCGCACAGCAGCAGGGTCAATTTGCCCGGGTCGTTCGACGGGCCGAGGTTTTGCGCAAAAGGCGCAAGGAGGGTCCAATCGTCGCCATAGCCATCCACGACCATGCGTCCAGGTGCATGATGTACATACAGCGCCGAACCTGACGGCGGCAGTGGCGCGCCGAGCGCATCCAGACTCTGCGCCAGCGCGTTCGCCGTCGCGATCAGGGTTTGTTCCTGCCCCTGGCGCAGCAACTGCTCCATCTGGCGCACAAACAGCCAGCCCGCCAGCGGCAGGGCGAGCGTGGAAAGCGCGATGAGAAGAAGTTTGAAACGCAAAGACATGACCGGCGTTGCCGATATTGAGTGTCGTCATACCGGCATGGATTGCCGGTATCCAGACTGCATGGATGCCATCCTTGGCAACTGGATTCCCCCCGGTCGGCTGTTGCCGACACTCGACCCTGCCGGAATGATGAGCGAGGGGGTCACGGTTTCCATCGATATCCCGCTCCATGCACCGTCTCAATCGCGTCGAATGCCGGATCGATGGCAATGAACTTCTTGCGGATGCGCTTGATGTGCGAGGTGATGGTGGCGTCGTCCACGACGACCTGGGCCTCGCGCATGAGCTGGTCGCGGTTCTTGACGTGGCCGGGAAAGCGCACCAGCGTGTGCACCATCCAGAACTCGGTCACGGTGAGCGGCACTTCGGCGCCGCTCCAGGTGATGCGCATGCGCTCGGCCTCGAGCTTGAGCGGGCCGTGTTCGACCACGGTCTCCTTCGACATCGGTTTGCTCAGCGCATCCAGGCGCCGGAACAGCGCGTTGATGCGTGCGGCGAGGTGATGCAGGCTCACATCCTTGGTCAGGTAGTCGTCGGCGCCCAGACGCAGACCTGAAATGATGTCGAAATCCGAATCGCGCGCGGTCAGGAAGATGATCGGCAGTGCCGCCGACTTGGCGCGCAATTCGCGACACAACTCGAACCCGCCTTCGGGTTCGTCGCCGAGCCCGACATCGATGATCACGAGTTCGGGCAGGCGCAGCGCGAACGCGCGGCTGGCATCAGGGCGCGAGCCGTAACCTTGCACCTGATAGCCGATGCGCATCAGCGCCTCGACGTAATTGGCGCGGATGGCGGGTTCGTCCTCGACGATGGCGATATGACGGGCCATGAGCGAGACCTCTGCGGTGGCGATGCGCCGAGCTTACGGGCAGCGCGCGCGCCGCACAATCGGCGCGGCGCACAAGTCACCGATTCGCCACAATTCGCCGCCGCTGCGCCCTGCGCCTGTCGGCGCCTGCGCTCCTGGCGCGTTCAATCTGGCCGCGCCCGTCAGGAGACTGCCATGAAGACCGAACGCCCCGATGCCAATGCCGAACTCGCCCGCAGCTTCGAACCCTTGCGCATCGTATTCGCACTGAGCGCTTTGCTGCTGGGATTGATTGCCACCCTGCGTTTTTGACCGGACACGATCTGAGCGGAGACGATCATGGATCTGTACTTGCCCGCCGACTATTTGCGCCTGCGCGAGGAACTCGATGACTGGCGCGACGCGCCGTCGAGCCGTGAAATCGAATCGCTTCCATTTGAAAGGCAAGCGCCAAGGCAAGGCGAAGGCGTCGATCCGAGCTGGCGCACGTTCTGATTCCTTTCGACGCGCGCCGGGGAGCCGGTTCCTCCCCCAACCTCCGAGGGCTTCCCGGCGCGTTTTTATCCAATCGCCTTGCGCATGGCCGCGATCACCGCAACGTAATCCTTCTGGCCGAAGATGGCCGAACCCGCGACGAAGGTGTCGGCGCCGGCCTTGGCGATCTCGGCGATGTTGTCCGCTTTCACACCGCCGTCGATTTCCAGGCGGATTGGCCGGCCGCTGCGATCGATGATCTGGCGTGCGCGGCGCAATTTTTCCAATGCGGCCGGGATGAAACTCTGGCCGCCGAAGCCGGGATTGACCGACATGATCAGCACCAGATCGACTTTGTCGAGCACGAAGTCGAGGTAATCCAGCGGCGTGGCCGGATTGAACACGAGTCCGGTCTTGCAGCCGCTGTCGCGGATGAGGTGCAGCGTGCGGTCGATGTGTTCGCTGGCCTCGGGATGAAAGCTGATCAGGCTCGCGCCGGCTCTGGCGAAGTCCGGCACGAGGCGGTCGACGGGTTTAACCATCAAGTGCACGTCGATCGGCGCCTGTACGCCATGTTTGCGCAGCGCTTCGCACACGAGCGGACCGATGCTCAGGTTCGGCACGTAATGGTTGTCCATCACGTCGAAGTGGATCCAGTCCGCGCCGGCGGCAAGGACATTGTCGACTTCCTCGCCGAGGCGGGCGAAATCGGCGGAGAGGATGGATGGCGCGATGACGGCGGGCTGTTTCATGGCGTCATTTTATCCCACGTTCCGCGCGGATTTTCTCGTAAGCGGCATTGATTTCTCTGGCCCGCTCCTCGGCGCGGCGCTTGAGTTCCTCCGGCACGTCGCCGAGTTTGTCCGGGTGATGCTGGCTGATCAGGCGCCGGTAGGCGGTCTTGATCTCGTGTTCGCCGGCTTCGCGAGTAATGCCCAGCACCGCGTAGGGATCCTTGACCTGCGCAGTGGCACCGGGCGGTGAGTGCGACTGCCGGTAGCCGCCGCCGGCGTAACCGAAGCCATAGCCGCGCATCGCCGCGAGGGCGGCCAGTTCCTGCTCGTGCACGCCCAGCGACGCGCAGAGTCGACGCACGATGGCGAATTTTTCCGGCGCCAGCGAGCCTTCGGCAAAGACGATCTCCAGCAACAGATCGAGCAGGATGTAGGCGCGGTCGCGGCGGCCGCGGCACCAGTCGCGCAGATCCGCGATGGCCAGATCGGCGTTGAAGGAATCCTGCTTGCCATCCTTGAAGCGCGCGATCGCCTCGCTGCGCTGCGCCAGCGTCAGTTGCAGACGTGCGATGAGTTTCTCGGTGGAGGCGATCTCCGGTTCCGAGACGCGGCCGTCGGATTTGGCGATGGCACCGGCCAGGCCGAACAGCGGCCCGATGAAATCGCGCGGCGGCGCGGTCTGGGTGAAGCCGCCGATCGCGCCGATGTCCCACAGATGCCCGAACAGCACGCCGATGACGATGCCGGCCGGCTGGCGCAACAGAACCCAGCCGACGAGAGCGCCGATCAGCTTGCCGGTGATTTTCACGGCGTGGCCGGTCGCGGCAGCCGGGTGGCATACCAACGCGCGATTGCGTCGATCTCCGCTGCATTGAGCATGCCGAGCGCGGAGCGCATCGCCGGGAAATCGCGCTTGCCGGATTTGTATTGCGCGATCGCGCCGCGCAGGTAGGGCAGGTTTTGCCCGGCCAGATTGGGAATTTCCGGCGTGCTGGCGCGGCCGTCCGCGCCGTGACAGGCGGCACACAAGCCGATTTTTGATGGTTTCGCCGGCGTGTCGGCCCACGCTGCAGGCAGGGCCATGAGCGCGGCGAACGCGCAGTAAAGGGACAAACGCATGGGACGGGACCGCAGGACAACAGCGCGCATTTTAGCAGCGCACCCACCCGCAGCCGCTACAATGTGGCAGCGTAACCTGACAGCCCGTTCCCCCTGTGCGTAGCGCCGAAGGCGCGAAGTCGAAGGGCCGCTTGTGTTTCGATTTCGCTCGCTTACGCTCGCTATGCTCAACGCGAACCGGTAAATCCCATTGCCTCGATCCTTGGCGTTTCAGGAATTTTTTTGTGCCTACCACTCTGTTGCAATCGAATCTTCCCGGCCTGAACCTGATCCACCGCGGCAAGGTGCGCGACGTCTATGCGCTGTCGGACCGGGAACTGCTGATTGTCGCCACCGACCGTCTGTCCGCGTTCGACGTGGTGTTGCCCGATCCGATTCCGGGCAAGGGCGAGATGTTGTGCCAGATTTCCAATTTCTGGTTCGCCAGGACCGCCCATCTGATCCCGAATCATCTGACCGGAAAATCGGTCCCCGCGGCACTGCCGGCGGGCGCGGATGCGGCATTGTATACAAAGCGCAGCGTGGTGGCGAAGCGCTTGACACCGGTGCCGGTGGAGGCGATCGCGCGTGGTTATCTGATCGGCTCGGGCTGGAAGGATTACCAGGCCACGGGTTCGTTGTGCGGGATCAAGCTGCCGTCCGGGTTGCGACAGGCGGAAAAATTGCCGCAGCCGATCTTCACGCCCTCGACCAAGGCGCCCTCGGGCGCGCACGACGAGAACGTCTCGTTCGACGCGGTGGTCAAGGCCATCGGCGCGGATCTGGCCGGGCAGGTGCGCGAGGCGACCCTGAAGATTTACGCTTTTGCTGCCGAGCATGCCGCGCAGCGCGGGATACTGATCGCCGACACCAAATTCGAATTCGGCACCGACGAGGCCGGCAAGCTGTACGTGATGGACGAGATGCTCACGCCCGATTCCTCGCGCTTCTGGCCGGCCGGCGAATACCGCACCGGCATCAGTCCGCCCAGCTACGACAAGCAGTTCGTGCGCGATTACCTGGAAACCCTCGACTGGAACAAGACGGCGCCCGGTCCGAAACTGCCCGCCCGCGTGATCGAAGGCACCGCGGCGAAATATGCCGAGGCTCTGAAGAAACTGGCCGGCATCGTGATCGACTGAACGCAATGCCGGCGCAGGAATCGTTTGTCGCTTACCAGATCTTCACCCGCTGCTCCGGCGCCAGATACAGTTTCTCGCCCGGCGTGACGTCGAACGCCGCATACCAGGCGTCGATGTTGCGCACAGTCTGCGCGCGGAACTGCGCGGGCGCGTGCACGTCGGTGGCCAGACGCTGGCGCAGCGCGGCGTCGCGCATCTTGCTGCGCCAGTCTTGACCGAAGGCAAGAAAGAAGCGCTGGTCGCCGTTCAGGCCGTCGATCGTCGGCGCGGGTTTGCCGTCCAGCGACAAATGGTAGGCGGCATACGCGGCGGTCAGACCCGACACATCGGCGATGTCCTCGCCCAGGGTCTGCTTGCCGTTGACGTTGAGGCCCGGTAGCGCCTCGTAGCCTTCGAACTGCTTGGCCAGCGCGTCGGTTGCGGCGGTGAAATGTGCCGCGTCGGCGGGGGTCCACCAGTTCATCATGCGCCCCTGCGCGTCGAAGTCGGCGCCGGTGTTATCGAAGCTGTGGCTGATCTCGTGGCCGATGATCGCGCCGATCGCTCCGTAGTTGGCGGCCGCGTCGGACTTCGGATCGAAGAACGGCGGTTGCAGGATCGCGGCGGGAAAGTTGAGGGCATTCTGCAGCGGCAGGTTCACCGCGTTCACGGTCTGCGGCGTCATCCACCATTCGCCGCGGTCGATGGGCGTACCGATCTTGGCCTTCTGGTGCGCGTACTCGAACGCGACCGCGCGCAGGTGATTGCCGAGCGCATCGTCCGGCTTGATTTCAAGCGCGGAGTAATTGCGCCAGGTTTCCGGATAACCGACGCCGACGTGCAGGGTGACGAGTTTTTCCTTGGCCTTGGCCTTCGTCTGCGGGGCCATCCAGGCCAGGTTGTCGATGCCCTTGTCGAACGCGGCGACAAGATTCTTCACCAGCGCCTGTACCTGTTCCTTGGACGAAGCCGGGAAATACTTCGCGACGTACATCTGGCCGACCGCATCGCCCAGATCGGTGTTCGTCGCTTCCACCGCACGTTTCCAACGCTCGCGCTGCTGCGGCGTGCCCTGCAAGGTTTGATCGTAAAAGCCGAAATGCAGATCGGCGAAGGCTCTGGGCAGAAGCGGTGCGGCGCTATCGAGGGTGTGGAAGACGAGCAGATCTTTCCACGCCTCAAGCGATTCGCGCGCGGTGAGCGCGGACAATCCGGCAATGGCCTTGGCTTGCCAGGCATCGATTTTCTCGACCTTGTCCAGGCCCGCGGCCTTGAAGTAGGCGTTCCAATCCAGTCCCGGCGCCTTCTTCGCAAAATCCGCGGTGGACCAGACGTTGTCGGCCTGGTGTACGTCCTCGCTGTCGACAAGGCTTTCCTGCGCCTGCGCGATTTTCTTCTCCAGCGCCAGGATCTTCGCGGCCTTGGCGTCGGCATCGGCGATCTGCGCCTGCTTGAGCAGGGCGCCGACATAAGCCTTGTACTTGTCGCGGAACTCGGCCATCGCCTTATCCGTGGACAAGTAGTAGTCGCGGCTGGGCATGGCGAGTCCACCCTGCAGCAGATACGCCATGTTCGTGGAAGCGTCTTGCAGACCCTTGGTCACAAACAGGCCGAACAGGTTTTCGGTGTGGAAATTGGTGGCGTTGATCGGATCGACGTCGGCGCGCAGGCTGCTGCCGAGCACGCGCGCCAGATCCGCGCGCGTCTTGATCGCGGCGATCGCATCGAGGCCGGGCTTGAGCGGATCGAGTCCGGCCTTGTCGATGGCGGCTTCGTCCATGTAGGCGGCGTAGTAGTCGGCGATCCGGCGCGCATCGCTGCCGGCGGCCGGATGCGATGCGCCGGCATTCTGGATCAGATCGCTGGTCTGCTTCTCGGCCTTCTCGAACACCTCGAAGAACGTGCCGGTGCTCGAACGATCCGGGGGAATCGTCGCGGATTTGACCCAGGCGCCGTTCGCATAGGCGAAGAAATCGTCGCCGGGCTTGACGCTGTGGTCGATGGCGGCCAAATCGATGCCAACGGCTGGCGCCGGCGTGACCGGCTTGGCGGGAGCGGCGACCGCAGCTTTCGCTGCAGGCGGCGGTGGAGCCGATGATTGCGAGCAGGCGGCGAGACCGCACACGATCGCGGCGACAAGCAGAGTTTTGGTGTTCATAGTGGCGCTCCGGACAGGCAAAGTGCCATCATCGTCCATCGCCGCGGCTGGTGCAAATTCGGCATCTGATAAAACAAAGAGGCGCTTGAAGCGCCTCTTTGAGCGTGCCTGCGAAGCGGCGGATTTCAGTGCATTCCGCCGAGCATGCTCATGATGCTGCCACCGATGACGAAGGCGAGGATCACACCGAGCACGATGTAGATGACGTACTGGACCAGACTGACCAGGCACGCCTTGGCGTAGCCCATCTGACCGCCCGACGGCTGCTTGATCATGAAATTGATGACCAACGCGTTGACCAGGAACGCCACCACGATGCCGACCAGTGAGCCGGTACCGCCGGCCAGCACCATGTGCAGGATCCAGCTGGCGATCATGCCGGCGATGATGCCGACGATGACCGTGGCAACGGCATTGCCCAGAGACGGCTTGAAGCCGGCCGCCATCTTCGTGGCGAGTTGCACGATGAAGGCGCCGACGAGAATGCAAATGACGAATACGATCAGCACGGTAAGTAACATGGTAGCCATGATGGATGTCTCCCCGAGATGGATGAACAGTTAAATACAGGTTGGAACGTGCGTCCTGCAGGTTTGCTTGTGCTTCCCGATAAAAGGGCATTCCCGGCGAACAATAGTAAGAACGCTGAAGTCCGTCGAAACGAACGAGAACACGGATTGGATCATGTCGCTGATTTCTCCCACGGCCGCAGCAGCCAGCGGCACAACGCCGGCAGGAACACGATCGCGGCAATCATGTTGACCACGAACATGAAGGTCAGCAGCACGCCCATGTCGGCCTGGAATTTCAGGTCCGAGAAAATCCACAGGCCGACACCGACCGCGAGCGTGAGCGCCGTGTAGAACACCGCGATGCCGGTGGTCTTGAGTGCGATGAAGTAGGACTCGGTCAGCGGCTTGCCCTGGCGCATGGCCTCGCGCATGCGCGCGAAAATGTAGATCGCGTAATCCACGCCGACGCCGACGCCGAGCGCGAGCACGGTGAGCGTGTTGACCTTCTTGCCGATGCTCATTTCCACCATCAGCGAGTGGCCCAGCTCTGTCACGAGAACGAGTGGCAGCACGATGCACAGCGCGGCCAGCGGACTGCGGAAGCTGAGCAGGCACATCAGAAATACCGCGGCGTAGAGCAGGTACAGCATGGTGTGGTCGACTGCACGCACTTCGTCGTTGATCGCGGCCATCACGCCGACGTTGCCGGTGGCCAGGCGCAGATTGATGCGGTTGCTGACAAAGGTCTTGCCCTGCGCCTGGGCGTCGTTGAACTGCTTGGTCAACTGCCTGCGCAGATTGACATCCGGTCCGGCGAAGGCGTCGTTGTCGGTGCGGAATTTCTTCACCGCATCGATCACGCGGTCAATGGTGGTCGCGCGGTGGTCGGTGAGGAACATCATTATCGGCATCGCGCTGCAATCCTCGTTGAGCAGGCCGGAGTCGGTCTCGAAGCCCTGCGTGTCCTGGCGCAAGGCGTCGTTGTCGCGCGGCAGCTCGCGCCAGCGGATGTTGCCTTCGTTCCAGCCGGCGTTGACGATCTTGGCCGCCATCGGCAGGGTCATGACCTGGGCCACGCCCGGCACGTTGCGCATGTGCCAGGCAAAGCGGTCGAGCGTTTCCATCACTGGATAGCTGGTCGTGCAGGCGTTAGGCGCCACTTCGGCGATGACGTTGAGGATGTCCACGCCAAGCGCGAACTTGTCGCTGATCAGTGCGGCGTCGCGGTTGTAGCGCGAATCCGGACGCAGCTCTGCAACGCCCTTCTGCGCGTCACCGATCATGACGCGGCTGCCGTAATGCGCCGCGGCAGCCCATACGCACAGGCCGATCAGGATGACGACCGCCGCCGGTACCGGCCGGCTGAGTTTGGCGAGCACGGTCCACAGCTTGTCGAACTGGGTGAGCTGGCGCAGGCGCCAGTTGCGCTTGCCTTCGAGGTTGCGCAGCGCGCAGAACGAAAGCAGCACGGGCAACAGAATCAGGTCGGTGAGGATGGTCAGGGCCACGCCGATGGTAGCGGTGACGGCGAGTTCGAAGATGATCCGCACCGGGATGATCAGGATTGTGGCGAAGCCGATGCAACCGGCGATCAACGCCACCGTGCCGGGCACGAGCAGCATGCGGAAAGCCAGGCGCGCGGCGGTTTGCGGATCCACGCCGCGGCGTTGGCGCAGCTCCTCGACCGTGCCGTCCTCGAGACCGCCGAAGAACAGTTCGCCGCGGAAGCGGTTGATCATCTGCTCGCCGTGACTGACCGCGATAGCGAAGATCAGGAACGGCGTGAGCATGTTCATCGGATCGATGCCGAAGCCGAGCAGGCGCAGGGCGCCGAGCATCCAGACCACGGCGACGAGCGCGCAGAAAACCGTCAGCGAGGCGAGCTTGGTCGAGGCGGAGTAGGCGAACAGCAGCAGCCAGGTAAAGGCGATGGTGACAAGGAAGAACTTGATCACCGACTTGGCGCCGGCGCTGATATCGCCGACCATCTTGGCGAAGCCGATGATGGCGATGGTGGTGTCGGCGTTTTCGTACTTGTGCCGGATCGTCTCGAGTTGGGCGTTGATCTTGTCGTAATCGATCTTGACGCCGTGCGCGGAGTCTTCCGGCACGAGGTCGACCCAGATCATCGCGCCGGAGAAGTCCTTGGCGACGAGGCGCCCGACGATGCCGGCCTTCTCGATGTTGGCCTTGATCGTGGCGAATTGTTCCGGCGTCGGCTTGAAGCCGGGAACGTCGGGCGTGAACGAATCGGGGATCACGTTGCCGCCGGCGAAACCGTCCTCGACGACTTCGACGAAGCGCACGTTCGGCGTGAAGATCGAGCTGATCCGCGACGGATCGGCGTGGTCGATCCTGGAGGCGTCGGTGGTGACCTTCTGCAGAGTCTGGAAGAACGGCAGGTTGAACATGCTGCCGTGCTTGTCCATCACTGCGATCAGGATGCGGTTGGCGCCGCCGAAGTCCTTCTCGTAATCGAGGAAGGTCTTCGTGTACTCATGCTTGAGCGGAATCTGCTTCTTGAAGCCGGCGTCAACCTTCAATTGCGCGGCGAAGAACGCCATGGCCACGGTGATCGCGGCGAAGATCAGCAGAACGATGCCGCGGTGACCGAAGATCAGGCGTTCGGCGGCGCGCTGGAAGGCGTTCGGTTCGGCGTAGGGATTGGTCGGAGCTGCCACGGGGCGCCTCGTTCGTTCACTGCGGTTTATAGACGCTCACACCGTTCTCGCCGGCGAGCAGGAGATTGCCGGAATCGCCGAGCGGCAGAACCTCGGCGATGGTCCCGGCGGACTGGTCGACGCGGCTGGCCAGCGCCTGCCCGCCCTTGGCGCGCATCAGCACGATGCCGTTCGCGCCGACGATCGCGACGCCGTCGTCGGGCAGCGCCGCCCCGCCCATCAGGCTCAGTTCGGTGCCGGTCGGCACCGGCGTCCAGTGGTCGCCGAGATCGGTGGATTCGAAGACGTGGCCGCGCAGACCGAAAGCGAGCACATGCTCGGCCTCGAAACCGATCACGCCGAACATCGAGCCGTCGTAGGGCAGTTGCAGGCGTTGCCAGGTTTTGCCGTCGTCGCGTGAGCGAAAAGCCGCACCGCGTTCGCCGACGATGAACAGCGCACCGCTGCCGGTCCGCGCGATGGCGTTGAAATGCGGAGTCGGTTCCTCGCCGATCTTGAGCTGGCTCTGGTTGAAGGTCCATTTGCCGCCGCCGGATTTGCCGGCGCTGCCGCTCGCCTCCGCCACGGACGGGTCGGCGTCGGCGGCGTCCGCGTCGTCCTTGGGTTGCGGCGCGACGGTGATTTCCTGCCAGTGCTCGCCGCCGTCGTCTGTGCGCAGGGCGAGGCTGTAGGCGCCGACCGCGAAACCGTGCTGGGCATCGGTGAACAGCACGCCGAGCAGCGGTGCGCCCTGACGCGGATCGGACGGCGCATTGCCGACCGGCGCCTGCCATGGATCCTTGCGTTGCATCTGCCAGTGTTCGCCGGCGTCGGCACTGTGCAGGATCACGCCGTCGTGGCCAACGGCCCAGACGTTCGCGTCCACCGCCGTTACGGCAGTAAGCGTCGAGCGCGTGGGCGCTTCGACTTGTTTCCACTGCGCGCCGTCGCTGGAGACGAGAATGTCGCCGCGTCCACCCACGACCACGTAGCCGCTTGCGGTGCGCGCCACGCCGAGCAGCAGTGACTGCGCGGCCAGCGGCATGATCTCGGCGGGACTGTCCACCGGATCGGGCCAGACGAATTTGCCGGTGGCATGCAGCGGCGCCGCGGCGACGCACGCGCTCAAGGTCGCTGCGAACCGCCAACGCGAAAATCCGGATTGCCTCATCGTCCAGCCCCCGAACCTGTCGTTGACGCTACGTTACCCCAAAAACGCGCCGGCCGCTGTTCAGCGGCCGGCGCGTACATCATGCGACGCTTGTGCACCGCATCACTGGATGCCGCGTGTGCGCAAGGCCTGCGGCGAAAACATCTCGGGCGTGGCCGGATACGAGAAATTGTATTCCGGCTCCTGGTTGTCCAGGCCCTGCACCAGATAGCGTCCGGCCTTCAGGTCGTAATGGATTTCCAGCGTCGACCAGAATACCGGCACTTCGTAGTAGTTCACGCTCGGCGCCTCGGAGTAGCGCCACAGTTTCATCTGGCTGTCGTAGTGGTCGATCTCCAGGATCTGCCAGCTGTCTTCATCGAGATAAAACGTGCGCTTGGGATTGATGTGGCGCTGACCCGGCTTGAGGTCGGCCTCGACGATCCACACCCGGTGCAGCTCGTAGCGCAGCAGGTCCGGGTTGATGAAGTGCGGCTGGATCAGGTCCCTGACCAGGGTCTTGTCGCTGTGCGCCTTGTAGGAGTTGTACGGCACGTACATTTCCTTCTTGCCGATCAGCTTCCAGTTGAACTTGTCCAGTGCGCCGTTGAACATGTCGGTCATGTCGTTGGTGCGCAGGCCGTCCGAGGCCGTGCCGGGATTGTCGTAGGCCACGTTCGGCGCGCGCCGTACGCGGCGCTGGCCGGGATTGTAGATCCAGGCCTGGCGCGGTTCCTTCTTCGAATCCAGGGTTTCGTGCACGAGCAAAACCTGGCCGGCCAGACGCGGCGGCGAGACGACGTCCTCGAGGAAGTACAGCAGGATGTTGTGGATGTCCTTGAGCGTGTTGCCGGGCTTGTAGTACAGGCCCAGTCCGAATTCGTGGAAGCGGATCAGGGTGTACTGGCCGGACGAGGTCGGGATGGCCTGATCGTTCCAGCGCTCGAAGCTCACGCCCTTGTACTTGAGCTTGTGGTTCCAGATCGCCTCCATGCCGGCCTTTTTCGGATCCTTGTCCAGGATCGGGAACGGGAATCCTTCGGCCACATCCGCCACGCCTTCGCCGTCGTCGACCAGTTCGCCGGTCGCGGCGTCCTTCATCGTCATCTCGTAAGTGCGCTGCGGGAAGCTGGCGCTGCGGCGCGTGGGATAGACGATCATGCGCCAATCCGGGTACTTGGCGAACATGGCCATCTGGCCGACCGAGAGCTTGTCCGCATAGTCCTTGTAGTTCTTCGAGGTGATGGTGAACAGCGGTTTGTCGTTCGGGAACGGATCCGGATGGTGCATGCCGACCTTGTAGCCTGCCGGCGGCGTGGTGATGCCGCCGGTCCATGCCGGAATGACGCCGTCCTTGCTGCCGGCGCGTTCGGCGCCGACCGGCGTCAACGGCGTGCCGGTCAGACCGAGTTCGGCGACTTGCGCGGGCGGGGCCTTGGCCTGCGCGCCGACGGCGAACACCGCGCAGGCAATCAGGGCGGCGAGTTTGCAGTGCTGGAATCGAATCATTGTCTTGTCTCCCCGTCGTAAGCGCTCAGAACGAATATTTGACCACGAACGATGCGAAATCGCGGTCCTGAAGCAAGTTGAATTCGCCACCGCCGAAATAGTTCGTGTAGCTCAGGTCGAAAATCCACCGGTCCAGGTAATTGGCCTGCAGACCCAGCGTGACCGACTTGCGGCCCTTGATGAAGTTGCCGCCAGGTCCCGGCGTCGTGCCGTTGACGTCCTGGTTGAACGCGAACAGCGGAGACAGGTTGAAGGCCGTGCCGAAGGCGTTGTTGTAGTCGGCCTTGGCGGCGATGCGATAGCCCCACGAGAACGCGGTCGGGAAACCCTGGGTCTGGGTTTCCGGGTTGTTGAGATTGCCGCTGGTCACGTCCGGACCGCCGCCGGTATCGGTACCGTCGGCGTTGTAGCGCAGTTCGGACTGGTTGAGCAGATTCCACACGCGGGTGCCGCCGACTTCGCCGATCAGCAGCAGCTGGTCGGCATGGAACCAGTTTTCCGGACCGACCACCTTGGTCGCGGTGAACTGCAGTTGCGACACCTTGTTACGCGTGTAGCCGCGGATGTACTGGCCCGGACCGTAATTGCCGAGCTGGCTGATGAAGCGGTTACCGGGGGCGGGAATCAGGCCGTTCAACGGGGACAGGCCGGCGAACAGCAGTTCGACCGCGTCGATCTGCAGCGGCTGGTTCGGGCGATAGCTCAATTCGCCCTGCAGGGCGATGCCGGGGCCGTCGAGCTGGGTGTTGAAACTCACGCCGTACAGGTGGATGTCACTCGGATATTCCACGAAATAACCGGCGCTGGTCGGACTGGTGTTGGTCACGGTTTCGCCGCTGATCAGCGGCAGGCGGCTGTGATAGTTGACGTAGTAGAAACCGAACTCGGTGTTGTTGAAGAAGCTGGACGCATAGCGTGCGGCGATGCCGTACTGGCCGTATTCGCTCGGGTAGCGGTCAGGTTGGCGCGGCACAGTCTCGTTGCACGATTCGGCCAACAGATAGGCGAGCGGATTAGTCTGGGCCTGGGTGATGTTGGCGCCGCCGAACGCCGGGTTGTCGCTGGCCGCGCCGTTGAAGCACACCGAGTAATAGTTTTGTGCGTTCTTTACCGGCTGCGGGATCAGGCCGAACGGCAGCGAGGCGTAGGTGCCGCCGATGGTGGCGAAGTCGTTGGTCGAAAAATAGGTGCCGGCCGGATCGGGATTCGTCTGCGCAAACTCGAGCAGGTACGTGCCCTCGACCGACAGGTTGTCGGTGATGCCGTAGGAACCCCACAGCATGTTCACCGGCAGGTAGGCTTCCTTCAATTCCGCGCCGGCCACATGCAACTGCGAGACGTCGAAGGGGTTGATCGCATTGATGCCGCCCTGGATGAACGTGCTCTCGCCCCAATTCAGCACCTGCTTGCCGAAGCGCACCGAACCGGCGTGACCGCCGATGTCGAAGTTGTCGTACACGAACGAATCCAGAATGCGAAAACGCTTGCCGACCTGGTCGCGTGCCAGTTGCGTGAGCTTGTCGTTGTTCGCGTTGGCGAAATCGTAGAAATAGCTCGCGCGCACGAATGCGCCCATGTTCTGGCCGTAATCCAGATGGAATTCGGATGTGGCCTTGACCGCGTTGGAAAACGCGCTGCCGGCGCCGTAGTTCAGATCGCCGTCGTCATGGTTGGCCGAAAACGCGCCCTTGGCCGCACGCTGCTGGGCGTTGGTGTATGTCGGGCCCAATGCCGGGTTCGTATTGCCGATGAACGGGTTGTAGTAGGCCTTGGCGATCTGCTGGGAACTGGGATCGGAAGTGCGCACGGACACGCCGTACGAGAGCGTGGTGTTGATCGTTCCATGCCAGCCGTCCGGGTCGCCGAACTGGACGGCATGGGCGGGCTGAATCGCCACACCGGCAAGCGCGAGGGCGATGCCGGCACTGAGGCCACGCGGCAGCAAGCGGGAACGCACAGCGATGTTGTGGTTGGTGGTCATGATGGTTATCCCCGGTTACTGGGTGACGATGACGGAAGGATTGGAGACGATCACCGCCTGACCGCCACTGGCGATCATGCTGGCCATCTCGCCCTGCATTTCCGCGGTGACCGCGGCCGAGCTGGTCGGATCCAGCAGCGATCCGTGCACGCCCTGGGTGAAGCGCACCACGCCGCGGATGCTCGCGGCCTGCGTCGTCGCTGCGATGCTCGACAGTCCCAGCGCGGCCAGCAGCGGCTCGGTGCCGGAGGTCGGCGCGGACGCCACCGAGTTCGGGATCACCTGATCGGACGGATGGGTTGCATCGCCCACCACTTCCTGGGCGAGCAGGCTCTTGCCCGCGGTGGCGAAGGCGAAGTTGATCGAGTCGCCGGAATCGACCACGGTCTGTGCCGCGCCCAGGAACGCCGCGTAGTTGGGCGTTCCCGGCGTCAATCCGGCCTGCGCCAAACCCGCATTGATGATCGGGCCGAACGTGGGCGAGGCGGCGAGCAGTCCGGCGACGCCGCCGCCGGGCACGTTGAGTACGCCGACGTTCACGTGCGGCTCCATCGCCAGGAACGCCGTGCCGATGATCGAACCCAGCGACTGGCCGACGAATTCTATGCGCGAGCCGTCGAAGGCAGTGGTCGCCCCGTCTAGGCTGATGCCGGGAATCGCACGGGTCAGCTCCATCAGGTCGGCACTGGCCTCGCGCAAGTTGTCGCGCGAGGTCAACAAATCCTGCAAGTTGATGAAGTACGTGCCGGACGGGTCGATCGTGCCGTCCGGACCCGGTGCGCCGGTCGTGTTGTTTTCGAGATCGAGATTGAACGTGCGCTCCTGCGCGCCCTCCGCGGCGAATGGCGTATTGCCGATGTAGAACGGGTTGGTCTTGTCGGTGATGCCGTGCAGCGGCGCGTCGATGGCGATGGTCGCGAAGCCCTGGCCCGCGAGCGTCGCGGCGATCGCGAACATGTCGGTGCGGTTACGGGTGATGCCGTGCTGGAAGATCACCAGCGGCCAGCCCGCCGCCGGTTTGGTCTTGCCGGAGTTGGCGTTGGGCACGGTCAGCAGGACCGGAATAAGCTGGGTCGAAGTCGCCACCGGGAACGGGTTGGCAAACGTGACGAAGGTGGAGGTCGGATCGAGTCCGACCGCATTGAAGGGCGGCACATAGGCGCCCGGCGCGGCGTGCCAGAAATCGTGCAGTGGTGCGAGCGGATCGGCCGCCGAGGGCGCGCCGAGGTAGTAGGGTATCGGCAGCACGCCGATGTAGATATCGGCGACCGGCGGCAGGCCCACGCCAAGGGCGGACAGATTCATGCCGGTCGGCGCCATTTGCGCCTGCGGCGCCGGCGTCTGCTCGACCCGGCTTTGCACGGCCTGCATCACCGGCGTGATGCTTTGCGTGGTCGCCACCCAGGACAGAACGATGCGCTGGTCAGTGGCGGTGCCGTCGAACTTGTCGACCGCGAATTCCTGCGAATTGACCAACTGGCGCAGCGGTTCCAGCGCGCAAGCCTGTGACGCAGGCAGGAGCGGATCGGTGGATGCGCCGTTCACGCACAGGGCACTGGTGCGCTTGGCGAGGAAATAGGTCGTGTCCGGCGTCACGTCATTGCCGTTGCCGTCGGTGATGCTGGGCGACGGCGCCGGATTGAGTTGGCCGCCGTTGCCGAGCAGGACGACCATGTACGAGGTCAGCTGTTGCAACGGGCGCGTCGGAACGATGGCTAGCGTGCGGCCGCTGGAATCCGATGGCGACATCAGCGCCACAAAATCCTGCGGCGATTGCAATTCACGGGTGATGCCGGTGACACCACCGCCCGGGCCGGTGAGCGTCACCTGGAACACACGGACCGTGCCGCCGGGGCCGGGAATGATGGTCGTGGGCTTCGGCGCGGTACTGAATGTTGTGCTCCACGGCGCTGTGGTCGAGAAACCGTCGAGCGCGTTCATCGCGACTTTCGGATCGCTCAGGTTGGACGGATTGGCGACCGGAATGTTCAAGGTCAGATCGGTCGTACCCGACAACAGAAGGTTGGTCGGGAACGGCACCACCGCATTGGTTGGATCGAAGCGCGCGGTGATCACCGCCGTCACCGGCGAACCGCCGCTGTTGGTCGCGCCGGTATCGGACGCATGCGGCGCATTGCCACCGCCGCCGCAAGCCGACAGCAGCAGCGATGAGGAAAGGGCGAGGAGCAAACTCAATCGGGTCTGCATGACAAAATCCTGATCAGTGGTGGGAGCGCAACGGCAGGCCTATGATAGGCAGTTCAAACGAGCGTTGGCAACGCCAATTTAACGTGTTCATTGCACCTTTCGCTGCTGCATTGCAACAGATCGCGGTGGCAGGCCGCGCCTTGCAGGAAATGTATACTTATTCCGGCGGCAACACCGCCTGGGCTCGGAACGTTGCGGGCGCGTAGCCAAAATCGCGGGTGGCGGCGGTGTTGTCGGCGATCAGCGCAACGCGCAGTCGCGCCAGCGCGCCCGGTGCGATGCGCAAGGACCGCGCGAACCGGCGCAATGCGAAGAGCGGAATCGGCACCGGCAACACGAGTCCGCGCACCGCTTCGCGCAGGCGCCGGATCATGGCGTCGAAACGCAGGCGTTCGCCGCCGCCGAGTTCGTAGGTCTTGCCGAAGGTTGCCGGATTGGAAAGGACGGCGTTGCACGCTGCGGCCAGATCCGACGCCAGCACAGGCTGGCGCAGGCCGTCGGCGCCGAGCGGAATCGGCAGCACGCGCCGGCGCCGCGCAAAACGCGCGATCGGGGCCAGGGTCGCGTCCACGCCCGCGCCGTAGATCAGCGTCGGACGGAAGAGGGTCCAACCGGTGGCGCGCGCGGCCGCGGCATCGCGGACTCGTGCTTCGGCGTCGCGCAGGCGCGCGGCGAGAGCGCGTTCGGCTGGATCGGGCGAATCCAGCTTGCTCTGGGCGCTCATCGAACTGATCGCGACGATCCGGCGCAGTCCTGCCCTCGGCGTTCGCTCCAACCAGCCGGCGAAGGCGTCGAGCGGCCCCAGGCTGAGCGCGATTTCCACCTCAGGCCACACCGCCTCCGGATCGTTCATGTCGGCCGTGATCCAATCCGGGCGCGCGATTCGACTGACCGGCACGATACGGTGAGCCGGTGCGAGCAGGGGCATGACAAAGCGGCCGACCGCGCCGCTGGCGCCGAAAACGAGAATCGAGGACATGCCCGCACTGTCCGGCGGCGATGGCTGCACGTCAAGTCGGTGTTGCACGGCGAATTGGCGTCCCGTATACTTCGCAGTCTTTCGTTTCACGCCGCTTCCGGCACAGGAATTCCCATGAAAACGATCAGCGCCAAGGCTGAGACGGTGAAGCGCGACTGGTATCTGGTCGACGCCAGCAACAAGACGCTGGGCCGCCTGGCCAGCGAACTGGCGCGCCGCCTGCGCGGCAAGCACAAGACCGTGTTTACGCCGCACGTGGATACCGGCGATTACCTCGTCGTGATCAACGCCGAGAAGATTGCCGCCAGCGGCAACAAGATGGACGACAAGATCTACCATCACGTTACCGGCTACATCGGCAACATCAAGTCGATCGCGCTCAAGGATCTGCTGGTCAGGCATCCGGAACGTGTCATCGAAATCGCCGTGCAAGGCATGCTGCCGAAGAATCCGCTCGGCCGCGCCATGTACCGCAAGCTCAAGGTCTACAAGGGCCCGAACCATCCGCACGCCGCCCAGCAACCGCAAGTGCTGGACCTCTGAAGGACGCATCATGGCAACCACGCAAAATTACGGCACCGGCCGTCGCAAATCCTCCGCCGCGCGCGTGTTCCTGCGCCCGGGCAAGGGCAGCATCGTCGTCAATGGCAAGGCGCTGGACGAATTCTTCGGCCGCGAGACCGCACGCATGATCGTGCGCCAGCCGCTCGAACTGACCAAGCTGGGCGACAAGTTCGACATCATGGTCACGGTCGAGGGCGGCGGCATTTCCGGCCAGGCCGGGGCGATCCGTCTCGGCGTGGCGCGCGCGCTGGTCGAATACGACGAGACGCTCAAGTCGCCGCTGCGCAAGGCCGGGTTCATGACCCGCGACGCCCGCGAAGTCGAGCGCAAGAAGGTCGGTCTGCACAAGGCTCGTCGCGCGACGCAGTTCTCGAAACGTTAAAGACGGGACTACGTCTCCTCGTTTTCTGATTAGGAACACGGCTGCGCCAACGTCGGCGCACCGTGCCGGCGAAGCGTAGTGCGAAGGTGCATCGCGCAGGCCCAGCGGCGCAAGGCAGAAAGCCGAGTCACCGCCAAGAATTTGGGAGATCGTCTAATGGTAGGACAACGGACTCTGACTCCGTTTATCTAGGTTCGAATCCTAGTCTCCCAGCCAAAACGAGTTCCAGGACGATTCCAGGAAGTCCCGCAAGACAAACAAACCCGCATAACGGCGGGTTTTTTTGTGCGCGTAGGGTTTCTGGCTGAGCCGATCATCCGTGTGCTCGTGTCACTGTTTGGGATGCAGTGCGTTTGCCGATCGATGCGAACCGCACAGGCGGCCGGCACGCAGAGCGGGAATCGGCAATCAGTGAAGCGCGCGCGCGCGGAATGCGTCGCGCACTTGCAGTCGCAGGTCGTCGTCGTCCCACGGTTTGGTCAGAAATTTGTAGATCGCCCCGCGGTTGATCGCATCGGTTACCGTAATGGCATCGGAGTAGCCGCTGAGAAGAATGCGTACCGTGTTGGGGTGACTGGCTTTTACCCTGGTCAGGAATTCTGTGCCACTGACGCCCGGCATGCGTTGATCCGAGATGATGACCTGAACCTGCTGCCGGGCGAGTATCTGCATGGCTTCGTCGGCGCTGGACGCGCACATGATGCGATACCGTTCATTTTGCAGCACCCGGAAGAGGGCGCGCTGAATGTTTACTTCGTCATCCACCACCAGCAACGTGCGCGCTTCCTCCGGCGGCGGCGCCCCCGCCTGCGGCGGCGCTTCATCTGCCTCGCGTCCGGTGGACGATGTCGCCGGGCGTGGCGAATCGATCTGGCGACCCGAGAAATTGCGCAGGGTGCCGCAGATGGTCGCCCAGGCGCTATCGATGATCGACTGCTGATCCGGACTGACGATGCTTGCGCGCTGATTGACTACGTCTCGCGCCAGTTGCGGCATGGTCGTGTCCTCTGCGGGTGCGCCACTCTGATTGAGCAACAGGCAGCGGCCGGTGTGTGCGGAATACCAGGACAATTTGCGGCGTACTTTGTCGCGTTGTGGATTAACCGTGAATTCGAGCCATGTGCCGGGCTGAAGCTTGCGTAGTTGATCCAGAGCTGCCGCTTCCGGCGCTGTGAGCGCAGATTCCGTATCCGTCGAGGGCATCGATCCGGACGCCGAAGCGATCGGCTTTTCTCCGCCCAGGCGCGCCTTGAGCCGGAGGGCCAACTCGGTTTGCGAAATCGGATTCTCCTGTTGCCGATCGATCATCTGCGGGAACAGTTTCTGCGTGATCGCGAGGATATCGTCATCGTGCAGGCCCGCCAGCATCAGGCCGGAAGCGACTTGTGCGCGCAACTCCTGCGGTGATGTGCCGGTTGCGCATTCTCCTGCGGCCGCCGCCGCGAGCAACCGGTCTACGACGGCCAACTGCCGGGAATAGGCCGAACTGTCTTCGCCATCGCGCAGCAGGGTCATGGTGAGAACGTGGGTCCAGCCGCGTTCGAGCAAAGTGCACAGAAACTCGCCCGGTTTGTTTTTCGCGATTCGCTCGCCGATCGCCGCGCTGGCGAGCAGCCGCGAACGCTCGAGTTTCTCGCGGCCTATCGCCGCTTCCACCTGGCGCCGTTCGGCGACTTCGATCTTGCGCTGCAGCCGCTCGATGTGCTGCGACAGTTCCTCCGCCGCCAGCGCGAACAGTCGCGCCTCGCCTTGGTATTCGCGGGCGATCTGCTGGGTCAAGCGTTGCAGCTTCTCGAGCAATACCGGATCCGCGGCAGCTTCGTTTTCATCGAACCAGAATCGGCCAACCTCGACGAAATCGTTCAGCAACCGACGCGCAGGGTGGTGCGCATCCGAAAAGAAACTCTTTTCCCTGAGCGCTGCGCGCAGTACCGGTACCTGCAGCTTCGCCAAGACCCAGTAGGCCATGCCGTGGGAGCGCACACTTCGCGACAGGAATTCGAACAACAGCCCGACCAGGTCGATGGCATCGGCATCCTCGTCACCGATGCGCGGCATGCGGCCATCGCTGCGGTGCTCGTGCAACAAAGCGAGAATTTCCTGCTTGATCTGTTCCGCCGAGCGCAATTGCGGTTTTGCGTCCGCCAGGGTTGCGGTGGCTTGGCAGGCCTGCAGCGCGGCCAATGCGCCCTGCAGGTCGTTGCCGCTGGCTGCGTAAGTCTCCGCATCCCGGCACTCGCCCAGCAGTTGCCGGAGTGTTCCGAAGAAATCGCGCCGCCCATCGGGACTCCCCGGCACGGCATCGAAGCGTGCGGCAGCGGCTGAATTGTTTGGCGCCTTCTGAGCTTCATGCGCGCGCTCCTGGCTGTCGGGTAAGCCCCTGGCAGGCGCAGGTGCCGCGCTTGCGGACGTGGCATCGTCCGACGTTGGCAGCGTGTGCAGGCGTGGCAGGATATTCCGCGCGACCAAACAAGCGTTAAGCGCATCGTAGAGCGTGCCGATCTGGTTCATCACCACGCGTTCGAAGCAGCGATACAACACCAGGCGATGCTCGAGCAGGAGATCCAGGCGGGCAGTTCCGTAGCGCAGCGCCGCAGTGAGCGACCGCGGCCCGAGTGGCATGACTTCAACGGCGATGCGCGGCGTTCCCGCGAGCACGCCGAACCGATGTCCCAGCGCGTACAGCGGTTCGCGCACGCGCAATTCGACTTTCGTTGCGATTTCGGAAAGCACCAGCGATTCGTCCAATTGCGTGCCTTCGGTCAGCGCCAGGTTGGCGGCCGATCTGACATTGCGCACCTTGCCCTCATGCCTGTTTTCGCCCAGACGAGCGAGAGCATCCTCGATGCTGCGCAGGAAACGCGGGGCGATATCGGCACGGCCGCGTTTGAGCTGGTGGACCGAATCGAAATACAGGTTCTGCTGATTGATGGTTGCCTTGTCCGCCAGGCGGACGAGCTGCTTTTCGTATTCGCTCAGGGTTTCGGAAAGCGAAGGCTCGAATGCAGTGGCGCACAGGTCCCGCAGGTTTTGCAGGACCTCGCGCACGTGCGGCGAGAGTTGACTGCGCTCAGCGAGCGTGATCAGGGCGGGCTCGGCTTCTGAAGCCGGCGCCGGCGAAAGCACGAATGGATGTTTTGCAACATTTGCGGAAGACA
>JAGWXP010000169.1 GCA_018969845.1 Lysobacteraceae bacterium
TGCAGCCGGGCTCGTCGATCATGCCGGGCAAGGTCAATCCGGTGATTCCCGAGGCGCTGGCAATGGTCTGCGCGCAAGTCATCGGCAACGACGCAACGATCACGATCGCCGGTCAGTCCGGCAACTTCCAGCTCAATGTGATGCTGCCGGTAGTGGCACTGAACTTGCTGCAAAGCATCGGGATACTGGCGAATGCCTCGCGTCTGCTCGCGGACAAGGCCATCGCCGGTTTCAAGGTTCGCCAGGACAAAATCCGCGAGGCGCTGGACAAGAATCCGATTCTGGTCACCGCGCTCAACGCCGTGATCGGTTACGACAAGGGTGCGGCCACCGCCAAACAAGCGTACAAGCAGGGCCGACCGATTCTCGACGTGGCGCTGGAGACAACGGGTTTGCCCAAGGCGAAATTGAAGGAACTGCTCGATCCCATGGCCTTGACCAAGGGCGGCATTCATGGCGGCAGCGCAGGGGGGTGAGGCCGAGCGTTTGCGACATGCGATGAAACCGCATGTCGCGCGAGGCCGAACGCCCGCAGCAGGATGCGAAGGGCCGGGTTGCTTGGTGAGGCCACGATGGCCGAGCCTAGCAAGAGTCCGAGCGAAGCGAGGCTGTGCCGAAAGTCACTTGCGTGCGCTGGCAGACTCGCAGACCGTTTTTCAACAGGGTGGTGGAGATTGAACATGTACAAATTTATACCTTTGGCCGCATTGTTCCTCGCTAGCGCGGCGCTGGCGCAACAGGTTGACGTCAACGGCAAGGACTTTCTGTCCGGCGCCGGCGACGCAAAACTCGCGGCGATCGCCCAGCAAGCGGCGGCGGCCGGCAAGGCGCTGGAAGTCACGGCGCCGGATTACTGGCAGGCCAAGGTCGCGGCCAAGCTGCATGCGGGCGCCACGGGCGTGATGATCAAGGCCAGCGACGGCTTTTTCGAGAACGTGCTGGTGAAGGTCGTCGACGCCGTGCCGGCCAAACCGACGGTGTCGAACGCCGACGCTCAAGCGGCCAAGGCCGTGGCCGAGAAGGCCGCAGCGCAGAAGACTGCCGAAGAGAAAGCGGCGCAGGAAAGGGCTGCCGCCGAGAAGGCCGCCGCGGAACGCGCCGCGGCACAGGCCGCCGCCGCGAAAGCGGCAGCGGAGAAGGCGGCAGCGGAAAAAGCCGCCGCCGAGAAGGCGGCAGCGGACAAAGCCGCAGCGGAAAAGGCTGCCGCCGAAAAAGCCGCAGCAGACAAGGCGGCGGCGGAAAAGGCGGCAGCCGACCGGCGCGCCGCGATGCGTAACGGCATGTTGAAGAATCTCAACGATGGCCGCCCCGCCGATGGCGACTTGCAGGTGGGGCAGCTGCTGGCCGGGGATGTGGTCTACGTCAACGGCGATCTGCGCGGCGTCGTGCGGCGTGGCAGTTCGCGCCTGCAGTTTTACTGGCTGCGGGGCGATCTGAATCTGGATCGCATCGAACTGTCGCCGAATGGCGAAGGCCGATACAAGATCGTGCGGCCGATCGATACGGGCGCCGCGCCGGTTTTGCGCACGCACGCCGGCGGCATGCTCACCGCTGCGGTTCCGTCGGCTGGTTCGGCGGCGCGCAAATCGTTGCAGGATGCCTACGCCGAAGGCCGCGACATTGCCGATACGCTGGCGCCGACCGACCTGCGCCAGGGCGATATTGTCTATACCCGCGAAGGCGTCGCACTGGTCGTGCGCCGTGCTGGCGGACAGCTCGCACGCTTCTGGCTCGTCGGTACGCTCGACCTCGGCCAGATCGGCCTGCAGAAGCAGGGTGGCAATGCCTATAAAGTGTTGTCAGACACAATCAAGTAAGGCGAAGCACGCAGGCCGCCGCAACAGCGGCCTGCGCAATCCAATCCACTTGCAGATGAGTCCTGCGCCGATTACGCGTAGGCCTCGACGCGCATGCGGCGCAGCCAGATGGCCGCCGCAATCATCACGGTGCCGGCGGCGACGCCGATCAGGAAATTCGGCGAGGCAAACTGATCGGCGATCGCGCCGAACGAGAGCAGGTTGCCGAGCGCCATCGACGGATCGGCGCCGGCGTGGTCGAGCGCGCGAAGGCTGTCGAGGTTTACCCAGCTTTCCGGAATCAGGCTCAGCAACAGGCGACCGACGATATGCCGCCAGAACCAGCCGCTTTGCAGTGAGAATGATTGCATCAGCTGCATCCACGAGATGATCACGCCGGTCACGATCGGCAGCATCACGGCCCACAGGAACGGCTTGGAGCGCGCGTAGCTCGAGCACAGCAGCAGCCAGCCCATGGTCGGCAGCGCCCACAGGGCGTTGACCGGAATCAGCACGGCGAGCTTGATCCACATCGCGACGAGGTGCGTCGGCGACCATAGATACGGCAGGGCGTTGATGCCGTGCAGGGCCGCGTACAGGGTGAACAGGACGAGGAAACCCAACTGCAGCACGATCATGCCGAGCACGGCGAGTGCCGGAGCGAGGATCAGGCCGGCGGCGACCTTGGACAACACGGCCTGCGTATCCGACAGCGGCAGCGATTTCCAGAACAGCACGCTGCGGTCGGCACGGTCGTTGTAGAGCGCGCCGAGCGCGTAGAAGAACACGACCACGAACAGGGCGATGCGGATCGGCATGCCCATCGTGATCAGGCCGACATCGAGCGCGCCCTGGAATTTCGCCACCGCTTCGGCGTCCAGATGGCTGGCAAGCTGGTCGAGATGTATGCCGTTTATATCTATGCCGTGCTGATGCGCGGTGAATTCGGCGGTAACCAATCCCATCACCATGAACGCAAGCATGACGGCGGCGATGATCAGCGGCGTCCAGAAAAATCCGCCGCGATGTTCCCAGAATTCGCGCTTGACCTGCCACAGGAATTTGCCCATCGGAGTGATCGTGTTCATGCTGCTCGTATTCATGCGTAGGTTCCTTGCATGGTCGCGACGAACAAGTCGGCGACGCTCGGTTTGCTGAGTTCGCCGAGCACGGCAAGGCGCGTCTTGTCGACGCCATCGAACAGGAAAATGGACTTGCCGAAGATCTGGCGCTCGTACAGCGGTTTGAGCGCGCGCGCCGCATCGGCCTTGTCCGGATTGACCATGACCTCGGCGAAGCGCTCGCTGACGTCCTCCATCGTGGCATCGAGTACGATGCGGCCTTCCTTGATGAACAGCAGGTCAGTGAGGATGTGCTCGATCTCCTCGATCTGATGCGTGGTCACGAGGATGGTCTTCTGCTCGTCGAAATAGTCGCCGAGCAGGTTGTTGTAGAACTCCTTGCGGTAGAGGATGTCCAGACCCAGGGTGGGTTCGTCCAGCACCAGCAGTTTGGCGTCGATCGCCATGACCAGGGCCAGGTGCAGCTGCACGATCATGCCCTTGGACAGCTCGCGCACACGCTGGGTCGGTTTGATCTTGGTGCGGGCCAGAAGTCTTGCGCATTTCTCGCGCGAAAAACGCGGATGCACGCCACCGACGAAATCCACCGCGTCGCCCACGCGCAGCCAGCGCGGCAGCACGGCCACATCGGCGATGAAGCACACCTGTTGCATCAGTTCGGTACGGTGGGTGCGCGGATCGAGGCCTAGCACGGAAAGTTGACCGTCGAATTCCGCCAAGCCGAGAATCGCCTTGAGCGCGGTGGTCTTGCCGGCGCCGTTCGGGCCGACCAGACCGACGATGCGGCCCGGTTCGATGTCGAAGTTCACGTTGTCCAATGCCAGCGAATTGCCGTAACGCTTGGACAGTCCTTTTGCCTGCACGACGGCAGTCATGATTTTTCTCCCGTGTTTTCCGCGTTCTTGATCAGGGTGGCCAGATCCAGGTTCATGCGCTGGATGCGCGCGAACAGCGCCGGCCATTCCTCGCGCAGGAAGCGTTCGCGTTCGGATTTCATCAGCGCCGCGCGCGCGCCTTCACTCACGTACATGCCAAGTCCCCTGCGTTTTTCCACCAAGTTTTCATCCACGAGTTCCTGGTATCCCTTGGAAACGGTGATCGGATTGAGCTGGAAGTCGGCGGCGACCTGCCGTACCGAGGGCAGGGCGTCGCCGGGCTTGAGCACGCCGTCCAGGATCATCGCCACCACGCGGTCGCGCAGTTGGCGGTAGATCGGCGCGTTGTCGTTCCAGGTGATGCTCATGCTCATTCCTTGCTGCCGATCCGGGGCAGAACCCTGCCAAAGGAATAGTAAGGCATGTCCACATCCAGGCCGCGCAGCGACGGCGTCGAGGGAGCGGCCAGGTCGGGCAGTGCCGCATTGATGACCGACACGGCGCCATGGTTCTGCGGGGCAGAAGCTGAGGCGAGATCCGCCGCAGTCGGGCGTACATGGATTGTCGGCAGCGTTACCGGCGCAGACATCGCACTGCGGGAGTGTTCCGCGACGGCTGCGACCGGTGCGGTCGCGGGCGATGCATGCCCGGTGTGGTCGATAAGAATCGCGGCGGTCAGCATCAGGCCGGTTGCGATCGCCACGGCGGCGCGGATCAACAGAGCTTGCAGGTACATGGTTGTCTCCCGTCTAGTGATCTGACGTACTAGTGTTGTATGTAAGTATAACACTAAGACCGGACTTGTCAAGCACCCATTCCATCTGCGGATTGATTAAGAAACCAGGGCGGCGCAGACGTTGCAGAAAAAAACAAAAACAG
>JAGWXP010000016.1 GCA_018969845.1 Lysobacteraceae bacterium
GCTTAGCTCAAGCGTTAGCCCTACATGGGTGTCTTGGTGTAAACTGCGACCATGCAACTCACTCTGGAAATCGAGCTTGAAGAAGACGGTCGCTGGCTGGCCGAGGTGCCGCAGCTTCCAGGCGTCTTGGCGTATGGCGCTACTTCGGCTGAAGCCATGTCTCGTGCTGAGGTTTTGGCCCTGCGTGTCCTTGCTGAGCGCATAGAGCACGGCGAAGCTTCTCCCGTTCCTATCAATTTTGCCCTACCTGCTGCAGCGTGAGCTTGTGGCCTTCCGTTCGTGCTCGAGTACTCCTTCGAGCACTCTTACACATCGGCTGGCAAATCAAGCGTCAATCCGGGTCGCATCGCACGCAGTCGCGTAACGGTTATCCTGATTACGTGTTTTCGTTCCACGATGGCGAAGAAATTGGCCCTCGCATGCTTGCACGTGTGGCCAAGCACACGGGTTTAACTCCGAGTGACCTGTAGGGCTAACTATTCGCTCAAGCGGACGGCTAGGGGTCGGTTGCGGTAGACTTATAGGTATCGCGGCAGCCGCCGCTTAGCTCAAGCGTTAGACCCCGAAATGATTCGTTGTGAAATTTGTGGCGCGCCATTTCAAGAAAACGAAAACGCTTGCTTGTATGCGGTTCCTGAAGCGCGAGCGCCTTGGCGCGGCGACTACGACGCTATGTCCTGCGGCAAAATGACCCACGCCGAGCACCAAGTTCATGTTGCTCGCTGGGCGCTTCACAATGAATCCGCACATAGCGCCAAGTCTCTGGTCGTGCTGCGAGCAATCGCCCACGCTCACGCAGGCAAAGCTGTCAAAATCTTCGAGGTTGGTGCGGCACAGGTGGGCGTATGAAATACTATCGGGGTCTAACTATTCGCTCAAGCGGACGGCTGCGGGTCGGTTGCGGTAGAATCATGCTCATCGCGGCAGCCGCCGCTTAGCTCAAGCGTTAGGTGCCAATGAGGAAACGTCGTCCATTCAGTCCGCAAAAAGAGTGTGAACTCCTCTCGCTCCTTTTAGCTGGGCGCCGCCGTAAAGCTTCATACATCCATTTGCTCGCGGCAATCGTCTTGCTCATCATTGGGTTGCTCTGGCTATTTGTGGCTGTTGCGGTTTTCTCATCATTGAACCTTACCGAAACATTTTTTGCTGGGTCTTGCTTGGTGGTTGGCTTCTTTTGTGGCTTCGTTGCACACTACAAGCGTGCAGTTGCAAGGTGGCCAATCGTCGCGCCGCACTTGAATCACGAGAGTATTAAGAAATCGCTGCACTCGTGCCTGCGCCTGTCGCAATGAAGCGCGGGCCGTACAAAAAGCGCGAAATTCAGATTTCAAACTGAGGCACTACCAACTATTCGCACAAGCGGACGGCTGCGGGTCGGTTGGAGTAGAATCTTGCTCATCGCGGCAGCCGCCGCTTAGCTCAAGCGTTAGGTTTTCGCCGTAATGTGCGCGACAATATGGCAAGTTCCAAGCTCAGAGGTGCTCCCATGTTATTCACCGCCGTGTTGTTACCTGCCTCAGAAGGCGGTTTCACTGCACTCAACCCGGAAACTGGCTCTACGTCGCAAGGCGAAACCGTTGAAGAAGCTCTTGCTAATCTTCGCGAGGCAACTGAATTGTTTATCGAAGAGTTCCCCCTTGTGACCACAGGTCAGCCGCTCGTTACTACGTTTGAGGTTGTTGCACATGCCTAGCTTGCCGCACGTCTCCGGCTCGGAGATTGTGCGTGCACTCGAACGCCTGGGTTTCGTCGTTGCGCGTCAACGCGGTAGCCATATGGTCCTTCGCCGAGGCACTGCAGGCTGCGTGGTGTCAAACCATCGCGAGGTCAAGGTCGGCACATTGGCGGGTGTTCTCAAGCAAGCCGGGCTTACTACCGAAGAGTTCATCAATGCTTTGCGGTCGTAAAGCCTAACTACTCGCTCAAGCGGACGGCTGTGGGTCGGTTGCGCTACTATCTTGCTCGCGCGGCAGCCGCCGCTTAGCTCAAGCGTTAGGCACCTATACATGAGACGTCCAACAAATATCACCTACAATGTGGCATCGAAGTGCTTCACTGCTCGCTTAATGCGAGAGGGTAAACTGCACTCAGAGCACTTCGGCCTGGCCAAGTACAAAACTCAGGCTGCCGCAAAGAAAGCCGCGACTGCGTGGGTACGCGCACTTAAATCGTCCCTGCCCCCGCCAACTCCTCCGAAAAACCGAATGACGAAGCGCAACTCGTCTGGCCTTGTAGGCGTTCACATCAAACGTAGCGCTCGGCGCGGATCCGACCATTATGCGTGGCACGCATTCTGGCCCGGTAAGCCGGGCGGTATCAGCTGGGCAGTTCTAAAGTACGGTGACGCACAGGCTTTTGTTTATGCGGCCATTTCTCGCCAGCTCGAAACTGTCGATCGCGGTCGGGTCGAACAAGAATTCCGCCGTATCAAAGGTACGGCAGGGTATCGCAAACTCCTCGCGCAAAAAGCAGCTACTCCGCCGTGAGCCGGTGGCATAACTCGCTCAAGCGCTAGGCTTGCCTATTCCCTCGATTTGGGTTCCGGTGCGGGCTTTCACGAGCGTCGCGTCGATTCTACTATTCGACGTTTTGGTGCAAGGCCCGGCTGGCCTGCACTGTAGCTTGTTCACACGCTCCCTTTAGCAACGCCGCCCTTGGCAATTTTCCCGCCGCATTGCGCGGTAACGCCGCGACCAGGCGCAGCGGCCTCGGCAGAAATACCGGGTCGATGGCTGCGCGTAGCGCATCGAGGATTTGCGTGGCATCCAGATTCGGCGCTACCGCCAGCGCTGCCAGACGGCGTACGCCGCGATCGTCGGCGTCGAGCTGGAAAATCGCGCCATCCTCTACGCCGGGAATCGCCAGCAGGCGCCGGTTCAAATCGCCGAGCGAAGCGCGCTTGCCGGCAATTTCGAGCAGGTCGCCGTTGCGGCCGCACAGGCAAAACCGTTTATCGGGCAACAGTTCGACAATGTCGTGCAGCAGGGTCGGCGCGGGAAAGTACGGCGCGTCAACGAGAGTGCCATCGGGCTGCGGGTGCAAGGCGATGCCGGGATACGGACTCCACGGTTCGCCGCGTGCGGTACGCCGGTGCGCGATGACACACGTTTCGGTGGAACCGAACACTTCGACCACGCGTGTCCGGTAGCGCGCCTCCGCCGTGCGCGCGAGTTCGGCCGGGAGCGGGGCCGTCGCACTGACGATCGCATCGAGCGCGGGCAGCACGGCATCCGATCGCAACAGCGCGCGCAAGTGATGCGGCGTGGTCACAAGCAGGCGCGGCGCAGGAATTTGCACGAGCGCATGAACAATATCGGCGGGAAAGAACGGGTGGCCCGAATGAATTGCGGCGTGACTGCGCAAGGGCAGCAGCACCGACAGTTCCAGCCCGTACATGTGCTGCGGCGGCACGGTGGCGACGATATTCGGCGCAGCGCCGGCGCAGATGGCGCCAGCGTTGAATGCGCTGCTCGCGCACAACGCGCCCCAGGTCTTCGGGTTCGCCTTGGGAGCCCCAGTGCTGCCCGAGGTGAAGGCGATGGCGACGATGTGCTCGGGCGGCAGCGACGGCATCGGTGTCGCCTTGTCGGTCTCCAGCACGCCTGGCAACACGAAATGCCGCGCGTTTGGGTCTTGCGGCACACGCTCGGCGAGCACATAGCTGTCCGGATACGCTGCGCGTGTTTCCGCGATCGTCTGCTGCATGCGCGAGCAGGGCAACAGGTTCGTCTGTCCGGCCACCGCGGCGGCGCAGAAGGCCACGCTGAAGCGATAGCGATCCTCGCACAGGTTGATCGCGTATCGCGCCGACGGCAACTGCGCGGACAGCGCCACGGCTTCGGCAAGGAAATCCCGCGCCGTAACTGCTTCGCCGTCGCGCCAGGCGATGGGCCGCGCCTTATCGGCATCAGCCAGCAATGCAATACCAGCCGGAAAAACGCCCCGAATTTCGACGACGGCTGACACGTTCCTCAACCCCCGATCAGGCCCTGATCTGCGCTCCACTGACCGCGTCGCGGATCGGCGTGGGCCGTTCCAGTCCGCCGACAGCGCCATCCAGAATATACGCAATTTCGCCGCCGAATGCCGTGCGAACTGCACTCGCCGTGCGCGCCGGCGGCTCGCCGTGGCGATTCGCGCTGGTGGAAACAAGCGCGCCGCCGAAAGCGCGACTCAATGCCGCTGCCAGTGGATGTGCGGTCACGCGCAACGCAATGCCGGCATGCGCGCCGGCGATCCAGTCAGGCACGTCGGGTGCGCGCGGGAATATCCAGGTATGCGGACCCGGCCAGGTTGCGCGTACGCGAGCGATCGCCGCGGCCGGCGTCGCGGTGTTGATGTACTTTTCCACTTGTGCAAAATCCGCCGCGATCAGCAGCACGCCCTGCGCGGGCGGACGCTGTTTGAGTTCGAAAACGCGCGCAAACGCAGCACGGTTTTGTGGATCGCAACCCAGGCCGTAGACCGCCTCGGTCGGATAGGCGATGACGCCGCCCGCGCGCAGTGCGGCGACCGCGACGGCGAGTGCGGCTTGATCGTTCATGCCGTGGCCGGTTTTTTCGCCGCTGCCTTTTTCGCCGCCGTCTTGCGCGCCGCGGTTTTCTTCGCCGCCGCTTTCTTCACCGCGGGTTTTTTCTCCGTGGTCGGCGTGCCCGCGGCCGTCTTGCGCGCGGGCGCGGCCTTGGCGGCCTTGCCGAAGCGGCCGCGCTTGGCCCTTAGCGGCGCGGCAGCGAGCAGCTCCGCGCATTCGGTTTCCGTCAGCGTTGCCGGTTCGCGATCCTTCGGAATGCGCGCGTTCTTTTCGCCGTCGCTGATATAAGGACCATATTGGCCACGCAGGATCTGGATCGCGCCGTCGCGGAAGCTCGCAATCACGCGGTTGCGGATGGCTTCTTCCTTCTCGCGCAGGATCTCTTTCGCCCGCGCAAGCTCCAGCGTGTAGGGGTCGTCCGGCGGCTTGATCGATGCGTATGTCTTGCCGTGCTTGACGAAAGGTCCGAAGCGCCCGATGCCGACGCTGATCGTCTCGCCATCGTCCGCGGTTCCAAGCTCGCGCGGCAATTTGAACAAGTGCAGCGCGTCATCGAGGGTGATCGTGTGGATGCTTTGGCCGGGACGCAAGGACGCGAAGCGCGGTTTGTCGGCTTCCTCGCGCGTGCCGATCTGCGCCATCGGCCCGTAGCGGCCCAGGCGCACGCTGACCGGTCGGCCCGAGGCGGGATCGATGCCAAGTTCGCGTGAGCCGCTGGCTTCGGCGCGATCCACGGTTTCGGTTTTTTCCGTAACCAGCGACTTGAACGGCGCCCAGAACTTGTGCAGCAGCGGCACCCAGTCCTCTTCGCCGCGGCTGACCGCGTCGAGTTCGTCCTCGAGCTTGGCGGTGAAGTCGTAGTCGACGTACTGGGTGAAGTGCCCGGACAGGAATTTCGCCACCGCGCGGCCAACGTCGGTCGGACGGAACCGGCGCGAATCAAGCAGCACGTATTCGCGGTTGAGCAGGGTCTGGATGATGCTGGCATAGGTCGAGGGCCGGCCGATGCCGTATTCCTCCAGCGTCTTGACCAGACTCGCCTCCGAATAGCGCGGCGGCGGCTCGGTGAAATGTTGTTCGGCCAGCACGTCAGCCAACGGCACCGCTTCGCCGACCTTCATCGCCGGCAGCTTGCGGTTCTCGTCTTCGTCCTCAACGGCCTTCGCGTCGCGGCCTTCCTCGTACGCGGCGAGAAAGCCCGGGTCGACCACGGTGGTGCCGCTGGCGCGGAATGCCGAATCGCCGCCGGCATCGAAGTCCACCGAAACCGTGTTCAATGTCGCGTGCTGCATCTGGCTCGCGACCGCGCGTTTCCAGATCAGGTCGTACAGCTTGCGCTGATCGTCATTCAAAAACGGCGCCATGCTCGCCGGCGTGTGCAGCGCAGAAGTCGGACGGATCGCCTCGTGCGCTTCCTGCGCGTTCTTGGACTTGGCGCGATAAAAATGCGGATGTTCGGGCAGGGCGCGCGCGCCGTAATCGCGCGCAATCACCTTGCGGATTTCGGCGATGGCCTCGCTGGCGAGGTTCACCGAATCGGTACGCATGTAGGTGATCAGGCCGACGCTGCCTTCGTCGCCGAGCGCCACGCCTTCGTACAGGCCTTGCGCGATGCGCATGGTGCGACTCGTCGAAAAACCGAGCTTGCGCGCGGCTTCCTGTTGCAGGGTCGAAGTGGTGAACGGCGGCGAGGGCCGACGCTTGCGTTCCTTGCTTTGCACCTCGCTGACGATCAGGCGACCCTGCGCCGACTTGATCAGGCTGTCGCGGGCGGCGTGCGCCGCCTTTTCATCGGTCAAGTCGAATTGCTCGAATTTCTTGCCACGCAGCTTGAGCAGGCGTGCGGCAAAGCGCTGGATCGGATGAGCGCAATCGGCCTGGACCGTCCAGTATTCGCGCGCCTTGAACGCCTCGATCTCCTCCTCGCGCTCGACGATCATGCGCAGCGCCGGCGACTGCACGCGTCCGGCCGACAGTCCGCGCTGCACCTTGCGCCACAGCACCGGCGAGAGGTTGAAGCCGACCAGGTAATCGAGCGCGCGCCGCGCTTGTTGCGCGTTGACCAGATCCAGCGACAGCTCGCGCGGATGCGCAACGGCTTCTTGAATCGCGTGCGGCGTGATTTCGGAAAACACCACGCGGTGCACGGCCTTGCCGTCGAGCAGTTTGCGCTGTTTCAGGATCTCGGCGATGTGCCAGGAAATCGCCTCGCCTTCGCGGTCCAGGTCGGTGGCCAGATACAGCGCTTGCGCGCTCTTGGCGGCCTTGACGATGGCATCGACGTGCTTTTCATTCTTGTCGATCAGCTCGTAGTGCATGGCGAAGTCGCGGTCGGGGTCGACGGCGCCTTCCTTCGGTTTGAGGTCGCGGACGTGGCCGTAGGAGGCCAGGACCTGGAAGTCCTGGCCGAGGTATTTGTTGATCGTCTTGGCCTTGGCGGGCGATTCGACGATAAGCAGATTCTTGGCCATGCGGGTGCCGTCTGAAGATGCAATGGGCCCGGTTCGCCCGAGCCCTTCTTTCAGTGTGCCCACAGGTTTGGGCGCTGTGTCAAGCGTCACGCTTGCTCAACGTCGCGCGTAGCGGCCGTTTTCGGCCGCCACGGCGCCGTCGAGTTCGAGCACGAGCAGCATCGAGGACAAGGCCGCGGCGGTGAGTCCCGTGCGTGCGGCCAACTCGTCCACGGCCGCGGGTTCCGCATCCAGCGCGGCGAGCAGGCGCTGATAATCCGGATCGCGCGCGGCGCTTTCCGTGCTCGGCGAGATCGCCTCGCGAGAATCCAGGCGCCGCCGCAGTCCTTCGGCAAGCAGGCCGCCGACGCCGCGCAGTTCCTCGAGCATCTGTTCGGCGGTTTCCACCAGCTTGGCGCCGTCGCGAATGAGCTTGTGGCAGCCACGCGCGAGCGGCGAGTGGATCGAGCCGGGCAAGGCAAAGACTTCGCGCCCTGCTTCGGCGGCCAGGCGCGCGGTGATCAGCGAGCCGGAATTCAGTCCCGCTTCCACCACGAGCGTGCCCAGACTCAGACTGGCGATCAGTCGGTTCCGGCGCGGAAAATTCTCCGGTTTGCCCGGCGTGCCGGGCGCAAACTCCGAGACCAGCGCGCCCTGCGCGGCGATGCGGCGGGCGAGTTCCTCATGCCGGCGCGGATAGACCTGATCCGGTCCGGTGCCGAGCACGGCGATGGTCTTGCCGCCGCCTTCGAGCGCGCCTTCGTGCGCGGCCCCGTCGATGCCTTCGGCCAAGCCGCTGGTGACAGTGTTGCCGGCCTGCGCGAACGTCCTGGCGAAGGCGCGCGCGTTCGCCAGCCCTGCGGCGGTCGCGCTGCGCGCACCGACGATGGCGATCTGCGCCGACCACAGGCAGGCCGGATCGCCGGCCACGAACAGCGCCGCCGGCGGGTTGGCCGCATCCCGCAACAGGGCCGGGAAGTCTTCGCTGACGGCGACGACCAGATGATGATCCGGCGCTTCGAGCCAGCGCAGATCGCGATCGATGACCGCCGTGTCGGGCGCGGCCAGCCAGGCACGCGTTTCGGCGCCCACACGCGCCTCGCGCGCGCCGCCCGATTGCGCAGCACAAGCGCTGCCGTGCCAGCCGATCAGTTCGCGCACGCCGCCCGCGCCCAGTCCCGGCGCGTGCAGCAGCGCAAGCCAAGCGCGGGTTTCGTCGAGGGACAGTTCCAGCGGCATCGTCGGCAGTTTAGCGGATGCGCAAAAACAAACGGCGCGGAGAGCCGCGCCGTTTGCCGAGAATCGGAAAAATCCTACGTGCGCAAGTTCTAGGTGTGATCGGGGTCGTAAAGCTTGTCGCCCACATGCACCGGCCGGATGCCGTCCATGATCAAGCCGTAGCTGACGCGATCGAAGGTGCGGAAGATCATGACGTGGCCGATGTATTCCTCGGGCAATTGCACCTTCGCTTCGTCGCGATGGAAAAACGCCTTGAAGCTGCCTTCCGGATAGTCGGTGCGATCCTGCACCACATCGCCGGCATGGAAGATCGAGAAGGTCTGACCGTTTTCCACACCATCGGCAGCGCCGCTGGAGAGCGCCACGACCTGTAGCCGGCCGACCGCGTTCAGCGCATCGGTGAAGGCGATCACGCGCATGGTTGGCGGCACCTGCTTGGGCGCGTGCGGAACGTACTGGAAGTCGAACTGGTTGTTCTCCGGCGGCAGCACATAGTCGCCGGGACGCACCTCGTAATCGGTACTCGTCACCAGCACCGATGCCGGATTGCCGGCATGCGTGGCTTCGACCTCGCCGTACTGCAGCATCTCGTAGCCGAGGAAATGCACGTCGCCGTGCAGGGTGAATTGATCCGGGCCGTGGTGCCAGAGCATGCTCGGGCGGTCATCACGGTCTTGCAAATCCTGGCGAAACACCTGGTCCGGGCGCCCGTCTTTTCCGGTCATCACGTAATACCGCCCGATCGGACGCAACAGCACGAAGTGCTCGCCGGGCTTTGCGTCGAGTCCGCGCACATAGACCAACTGGCCCGTAGCGCCGTTGATGTGATGGTCCTCGATGCCGACCACGTGTGGCGCACGCTTGAATTCGTCTTCGCTGAGCAGGCGCGGTTTCTTGAGGAAATCCTCGATCGCCGACAGCGGCAGCGGCTTGACCGCGCTTTCCAGTTGCTCGACGCGGGTGTGCGGTTCGATACCGCCGCGGCTGGCGATGCCAAGGCCGGGTCTGCCGTTCAGATACGCGAGGCTGAGCACGTCGCCCGGATAAATCAGGTGCGGATTCTTGATTTGCGGATTGGCCTGCCAGACTTCCGGCCATTGCCACGGCTTTTGCAGGAACTTCGCCGCGATGCTCCACAGCGTGTCCCCCTTGCGCACCGTGTAGGTGTCGGGGTGGTCTTTCGCGAGCTGCACCGAGGCGGCGTAAGCCGTCAGGGTGAGCAGCAATCCGGCGCAAATTGCAGGTAGTTTTTTAAGCATGGCTGCCAATTACCTGATTCCCAAAGGGCTTCCCGAGTGTATACGAAAATTTTAACGGCGCAAATGACGGCCTTCACGGATTGGCGAACGGCCGTCGCAACAGACCAGTCGATTCGCGCCAAGTGCTGAATCGGCGTAGAATTTTTGCCGGACTTCCCGTGCGGCACAGGCCTTGCGGCCTGCCGTGAACCGCCCCATTGAACAAGCCATGCTGACGATCCTGGAATTCCCCGACCCGCGCCTGCGCACCAAGGCCAAACCGGTAGCCGTGTTCGACAAGGCCCTGCAGGGGCTCATCGACGCGATGTTCGCGACCATGTACGCCGCACCCGGCATTGGCTTGGCCGCGACCCAGGTCAACGTGCACCAGCAGCTGCTGGTGCTCGACGTTTCCGAGGAAAAAAATGCGCCGCTGGCCCTGATCAATCCGAAGATCGTCGCGCGCGATGGCTCGCAGGTCTATCAGGAAGGCTGCTTGTCGGTGCCCGGCATCTTCGCCGATGTCGAGCGTGCCGAGCGCATCGTCGTCGAGGCGCAGGATCGCGCCGGCAAGCCGTTGCATGTCGAGGCGGATGGGCTGCTCGCGGTGTGCATCCAGCACGAGATGGATCACCTCGTCGGCAAACTCTTCGTCGATTACCTGTCGCCGCTCAAGCGCGAGCTGGTGCGGAAGAAACTGGAAAAAGCCCACAAGGCCACGGCCTGATTCGCGCATGTCCACGCGCTTGAGGCTGATTTTCGCCGGCACGCCCGAGTTCGCGGTGCCGCATCTGACGGCGTGCAATATTCCCAATGTGGAAATTGCGGCGGTGTATACGCAGCCCGACCGTCCGGCGGGCCGTGGCCGCGCACTCGGCGCGAGTCCGGTCAAGCAGGCAGCGCTCGCAGCGAGACTGCCGGTCGAACAGCCCGAATCGCTGAAATCCGCCGCGGCGCAAGCGCGGCTGCGCGAACTGAACCCCGATCTCCTCGTCGTTGTCGCCTATGGCCTGATCCTGCCGCGTGCGCTGCTCGCGATTCCGCGCCTGGGTGGCTGGAACGTGCATGCCTCGCTGCTGCCGCGCTGGCGCGGCGCCGCACCGATCCAGCGCGCGATCCTGGCCGGCGATACGCGGACCGGCGTGTGCCTGATGCGCATGGAGGCAGGCCTGGACACCGGCCCGGTCATGCTGCGCCGCGAGGTGGCCATCGCGCCCGATGACACCGGCGGCAGCCTGCACGACAAACTGGCCGCACTCGGCGCGCTGGTGCTGGGTGAAGGCCTGCGCCGCGCACTCGCTGGCGAAGCCTTGCAGGCCACGCCGCAACCGGAAGCGGGCGTGACCTATGCGCACAAGCTGGAAAAAACCGAGGCACGGTTGGACTGGAACGAATCCGCCAGCGTGCTCGAACGCAAGGTGCGCGCCTTCGATCCCTGGCCGGTCGCCGAAGCCGACCTTGCCGGTGAACGCCTGCGAATCTGGGGTGCGCAGGCGATGCCGGGCGGCCACGCGATTCCGGGCGGTATCGTGGTGGCGGGAAAAGCCGGCATCGGTATCGCCTGCGGCGAAGGCATATTGCGCGTGACAAAACTGCAGCGCGCGGGCGGACGCGTCGTGATGGCCGCCGACTATCTCAACGCACGGCCGGAGTTGAAGCGCGCGTGAGCGCGATTCGACACGACCCGCGAGCGCTGGCGGCGCAAGCGCTCGCCGACGTCGTCGCCGGACAATCGCTGCGTGCGGTTTATGCCGCAAATTCCACAAAGCTGCACGACGCGCGCGATCGTGCCTTGATGTCGGCGCTGTTGCACGACGGCGCTCGCTGGTGGCTGCGTTTCAATGCGGCGCTGGATGGAATGCTCGAACGCCCGTTGCGCGAGCGCGATGCGGATATCCGCGCCCTGCTCGTGCTCGGCCTCGTGCAATTGGAAATCCTGCACATGCCGGTTCACGCCGCCGTGGCGGCGACGGTCGAGGCCGCGCGTGCCCTGCGCAAACCGGCGTTCGCGGGCCTCGTCAACGCCCTGCTGCGGCGCTGGCTGCGCGAGCGTGAAATGCGCAACACCGAACTCGACCGCGATGCGGTCACACGCACGTCGCATCCGCGCTGGCTGATCGATGCCATTGCTGCCGACTGGCCGGAACAGGCCGAGGCCATCCTCGCCGCGAACAATGTGCCGGCGCCGATGTGGCTGCGCGTCAACCGGCGCCGCATCGCGCGTGCCGATTTCGCCGCGCAACTGGTGGCTGCCGGTGTGGCCAGCCGCGTACCTGAGGCCGTGCCCGATGCGCTGGTGCTGGATTCGAGTCTGGATGTGACCGCTCTGCCCGGCTATGCGCAAGGCCTGTTTTCCGTACAGGACGGTGCCGCGCAACAGGCCGCTAGCGTGCTCGATTTGCATGCCGGTCAGCGCGTGCTCGACGCCTGCGCCGCACCGGGCGGCAAGAGTGCGCATATTCTGGAAATGGCGGATGTCGAATTGACCGCACTCGACAGCGACGCACGGCGCTTGCCACGATTGCGCGAGAATATACGGCGTCTGGGCCTGTCCGCTGCGGTACACGTGGGCGATGCGGCAGACCCCGGCGGCTGGTGGGACCGACGCCCGTTCGAGCGCATCCTCATCGATGCGCCATGCTCGGCGACCGGCATCATCCGCCGCCAGCCGGATGTGAAATTGCATCGGCGCGCGACCGATATCCCCGTCCTGGCCGCCGCGCAGGCGCGTCTGCTGGACGCGCTGTGGCCTTTGCTTGCGCGCGGCGGGCGCTTAGTCTATGCCACCTGCTCGGTGCTCGCGGACGAGAACGCGCGTCAGATCGGTGCGTTTCTGGCGCGGCATCCGGACGCACAACCGGTTACGCCGGCACTGCCATGGCGCGCGGCGGGCACCGGCGCGCAGAATCTGCCGGGCGAGTTCGGCATGGACGGATTTTTCTATGCGCTTGTGGACAAAGATAATTAGTATACTTTCGTGCGCCGTGCTGACCGCTTGTGCGCAGGCGCCGGGCGCCTTTGTCGTGCGCTCGGCAGCGCTGGAAGGCGCAGCCTTGATCGTGCGCAGCGATTGGCATCCGGCTCCGCAAGTGCTGGATGCGCTCGACCACGGCATCGAATTGCCGTTCGTGGTGACGCTGCAGGCATTGCGGCCCGGCGACTTTGAAATGGAAAAATCCGCGCAGATACGGCGGCACATACGCTTGCGCTATTTTCCGCTGTCGCGTCAGTACCAGATGCGCGATCTCGAAGACGCGACAACGCGCAATTACGTCGTGCGGGCGCTGGCCGTGCAGGCAATGGAGAACCTGCGTCTGACGCTGGCCGGTACAGACACTGCCGGCGTGACGCAATGGCGTGTGCGCATCGCGCTCGACCGCGACGCTCTGCCCGGCGCCCTGCGCCTGCCGGCGTTGCTGCAATCGGCCTGGCACATGGATAGCGAGACCTACACGTGGCGCGCGCAGGCCGGCTGATGCGCATTGTCCGGCGCGCGCTGCCGGTGCTGGCCGTGGCCCTGCTGCTGGCCGTGGCGCTGGTACTGGCCAACGACGCCGCCGGCGGCGCCAGCCGCCTCGGCGCCTGGTATCCGTGGGTATTGGGCGCCAGCGTGTTCGCCCTGCTCGTGCTCGTCGCGATCATCGCGCAGCGTTTGTTGCGTTTGCGTCGCGAACTGCGCCAGCGCACCCCGGGCGCGCGCCTGAATCGGCGCATGCTGGCGATGTTGATCCTGCTCGTCTTGCCGCCGGTGTTCGTGGTCTACGGCTTCGCCCTGAATTTTCTCGACGCGACGATCGACACCTGGTTCAACGTGCGCATGGAACATGCGCTGGACGACGCGCTGGAAATCGGCCGCGCGTACCTCGACGAACGCCTGCAGACCGCGCAGCAGCAAAGCGCGGCGCTCGCGCAAACCCTGCGCGACAGCGCCGATTCCGATTTGCAAAAGCAACTCGATGCGGCCATCGACGCCCAGGGCGCGCTGCAATTGGCGGTGTTCGGCAAGGATCAGTCGGTGCTCGCCACCGCCAGTGCCGACCCGCAGTTGCTGACGCCCGCGTATCCGGATTCGGCGACGTTGTTGCAAGTGCAGGGCAACGGCCATTACGCCGCGGCCGAACCGCTCGGCGCGCGTGTGCTGCTGCGCGTGGTCGATCCACTGCCCGCCACGACGCCCGGCAGCGAGCGCCTGTTGCAGGCGCTGTATCCGCTGCCGGCGCGCCTGCAAGCACTGACTACCGGGGTGGAGCAGGCGAGCTTCGATTTCCAGCGCCTGAAATTCCTGCGCGGCTCGCTCAAGCTCACGTTTACCGTGGTGCTCACCTTCGTGCTGCTGCTGTCGGTGCTGTTCGCGCTGATGCTCGCGTTCGGCATCGCGCGACGGCTGACCGCACCGATCGGGCGCTTGGCCGCGGCCACGCGCGCGGTCGGCGCCGGCCGCTACGACACGCCGCTGCCGGTCGGCGACCGCGACGAACTCGGCTTCCTGCTCGCCTCGTTCAACCAGATGCAGCGCGAACTGGAACTGTCCAACGCGCGCCTGACCCACAGCGCGCAGGAAACCGAGGCCCAGCGCGCCTATCTGAAGGCGGTGCTCGAACGCCTGTCCACGGGTGTGCTCGGCATCGATCGCGACGGGACACTGCGCACGCTCAACCATGCCGCCGAAAGCATCCTCGATGTGGCGCTCGGGCGTTATGTCGGCCAACATCTGTCGGCCTTACGCCGCGATCATCCCGAGCTGTCGCCGCTGCTGGATCCGATTCTGCAGCACGCGCGCGCGGGCGCACGCGAATGGCGCGAAGAAGTGGTGCTGGCGCGCGGCGAAGAACGCCGCCTGCTGCTGCTGCGCGGCGCCGAACTCGGCGGCGAGGACGTTGGCATCGTCGCCGTTTTCGACGACCTGACCCAGCTCGATCGTGCCCAGCGCGACGCGGCCTGGGCCGAAGTCGCACGCCGGCTCGCGCACGAGGTGAAGAATCCGCTGACGCCGATCCAACTCGCCGCCGAGCGTCTCCGGCGGCGCTTCATCGGCCGCCTGCCGCCGGACGAAACCGAGCTGCTCGATCGCGCCACGCACACCATCGTCGCCCAGGTCGAGGCGCTCAAGGCGCTGGTCAACGCCTTCGGCGACTATGCCCGTCCGCCGCAGATCGAGGCGCGCGCGCTGGACCTGCACGCACTCGCCGGCGAGGTGCTGGATTTGTACGAGAACGACCAGCGCGTCCAACTGACACGCCGGTTCGATGCGCGCGAGCCGATTCTGCGTGCTGACGCCGGTCGCCTGCGTCAGCTGCTGCACAACCTGATCAAGAACGCACTCGAGGCGATCGGTGATGCGCGCAAGCCGCACATCGACGTGGCGACATGCGACATTGTGGAAAACGAGCGAAAGTGGATCGAGCTCAGCGTCGCCGACAACGGCCCGGGACTTCCGCAAGGTTTCGGCGAGCGCTGGTTCGAGCCCTATACGTCGAGCAAACAGCGTGGCACCGGACTCGGCCTGGCTGTGGCCAAGAAGATCGCCGAGGAACACGGCGGCGGCATCCGCGCGGAAAACCGCAACGGCGGGGGTGCAGTGTTCACGCTGCGCTTGCCGCGCGAGACTGGCGCATGAACGCCGCCACCGCGGCGGAGCGCCGTTCCTTCTGGCTGTTCGCGCTGCTCGCCGTGTGCGTGCTCGGCGCCGGCATCGGCCTGCGCGATCCCTGGCCGGCCGACGAGCCGCGCTTTGCCCTCGCCGCGCGGCAGATGGTGCAAGGCGGCGACTGGTTGTTCCCGCACCGCGGCAGCGAGCTGTACGCGGACAAACCGCCGCTGTTCATGAACCTGCAGGCGGCGGCGTTCGAGCTCGTGCGCAACTGGCGCATCGCCTTTCTGCTGCCCTCGCTGCTGGCGGCATTGGGTACTTTGGTACTTGTATACGATCTCGGCCGGCGCCTGTGGGACCGGCGCAGCGGCCTCACGGCCGCGTGGCTGACCCTGTTCGCCATCGGCTTCACGTTTCAGGCACGGCGCGCGCAGATCGATCCCACGGTCGTGTTTTTCATCACCCTGGCCAATTACGGACTGTTGCGGCATTTGCTGTGCGGCCCGGACTGGCGGCAGTGGGCGTTGGGCGGATTCGCCGCGGGATTGGGCGTCATCACCAAGGGCGTGGGCGTGATCGCGTTCCTGTGCCTGCCGCCATGGCTGTGGATACGACGCCAGCCTGCGACACACGGCGTCCAGCGCTTCGCCGGCGGCGGGCGCTGGCTGCTGGCACCGGCGCTGTGCGTTCTCGCCGTCGCGCTGTGGCTGGTGCCAATGCTGCTCGCGGTGCGCGCGCAGCACGATCCGGCGTATGCGGCGTATGCCGACAACATCCTGTTGCGGCAGACCGCGCAACGTTACCTTGACGCCTGGCATCACCAGCAGCCAGCCTGGTATTACTTCGAGGTGATCGCGCTGCAATGGCTGCCGCTGAGCCTGTTCCTGCCGTGGCTGGTGCGGCCATGGTGGCGCGCGCTGCGCGCTGGCGACGCACGCCACGCCGTGCTGCTCGGCTTTGTCGCGCTGGTGCTGGTTTTCTTCAGCCTGACGGCAGGCAAACGCGAAGTATACATTTTGCCCGCGCTGCCGATGCTTGCGCTCGCGGCCGCCCCGCATGTGCCAAAGATACTCGGCACGACGCAGTGGCCGGCGCGATGGCTGTGGGCGCTGTGCCTGCTGCTGGCGCTGGCCGCGTTGGGAATCGGAGTTTACGCGGACTGGATCCGCCCCGCCTGGGGCATGCGCCAGCTGGCCGCGCATGCCTTCGATGCCGGTGCGGCGCAGGTCTGGATCTGGTTGGCCGCATTCGGCGCAGCCGGGATCCTCGCCTGCGCACTGCTCGGCCCGGCTCGGCCATTGCGGTTGTGCACAGTGACCCTGACGGCGCTTTGGGCGTGCCTCGGATTCGGCGTGCAACCGGCGCTCAACGATGCCAGCTCCGCGCGCGGTCTGATGCGTGCGGTCGGTGCGCGCCTCGGTGCGCAGGGCGAGCTCGGCCTGGTTGCGTGGAAGGAGCAGAATCTGCTGATGGCGGGTCGTCCGGCAACGGACTTCGGGTTTTCCAAACCGTGGCGCGAGCAGTTGTCCGCCGCGATTGCCTGGCAGGCGGCGGCGCCCGCACAGCGCTGGCTCCTGCTGCCGGAGACCGCGCTCGATCCTTGCGTTCGCCGCGGGCGCGCGCTCGACATCGGCGAATCCAATCGCATCGACTGGTGGCTGTTCCGAGCCGACGCCGTCGACCCGGCTTGCCGCGGCGGCAGGCTGCCCGAGGCATCGCGCCCACGGGTGGTCGCAACGGGAGATGGCGGCTGATGGCGATCTCGGTAAACATCATCGGCTGCGACAACGGCGTCGGCTTGAGCCGCGACATGCGCTTGCTCGCCGACGCTTGCCGACGCGCCGGCGCCGAGGTGACGATCACCGCGCTCGCCGTCGAGCGCGACAAATTGCGCAAGGTCCGGCGCTTCTTCAAGATCGCGCAGATCAGGATGTGGTGGCGCCGCGTCAGCGGTGCGGCGCTGCCGCGCTTCGACATCAACCTGATGGTCGAGACGATCCGACCGGAGTATTTCTCGTGGGCTGCAACCAACGCGTGGATGCCGAATCCGGAATGGGCTTCCTCGCGCGATGTCGCCGCATCGCGGCGCATCGACGTGATTCTGGCCAAGACCCGGCACGCCGAACGCCTGTTCGCCGCACGCGGCTGCCGGACCCGCTTTGTGGGATTCACCAGCCTCGACCGTAACGATCCTTCGGTGCCGCGCGAGCGCGCGTTTTTCCATCTTGCCGGGTCCAGTTCGAGCAAGGGCACGGATGCCTTGTACCGGCTCTGGTGCCGGCATCCGGAATGGCCGGTCCTGACCATCGTGCGCAGCCGCCGCGCGATTCCGCTCGGCGGCGACGATGCTCCCGTGACAGCGCCGAATGTCGAATTGCGCGAGGGTCATGTTGACGACGCCGAATTGCGCCATTGCCAGAATCGGCATCGCTTCCATTTGTGCCCCTCGGAAACCGAGGGCTACGGACATTACATCGGCGAAGCCATGAGCGTGGGAGCCGTCGTTGCCACGCTGGATGCAGAACCCATGAACGAATTGGTCGGACCTGACCGGGGCCTGCTGGTCGCGCCGTCCGGCAGTGGCAAAAAGCATCTGGCGACGACATATTATTTCGGCGACGCACAGATGGAGTCGGCCATCCTGCGGATGCTCGCGCTGGACGACGCGGCGCTCGACGCACTCGGCGCAAACGCGCGCGCCTGGTTCCGGCACAATCGCGAAAGATTTCAAGCCAATATTTCCGACTGGCTTGCCGCGCAGGCGGAAGCGGCCGGCACGCGGCCAAGCACCGCACCATGACCACGCAGATCCGCCATTCCAATTCCTCGCCGACGAAGAACCTGCGCCGCAGAATCGTGCGCTGGTTCAGCCGCGGCCGGAGCGGGAACGAAAACGCGCCGTCCCTGCCGCTGCCTGCTTCCGGCATCTACCGGATCCTGATCTGCCGTGCGACCAAAACGCTTGGCGAGACGCTGCTGCTTACGCCGCTGCTCGGCGAGATCGAGCAGCGATTCCCCGGCGCCGAGGTCGATGTGCTGACGCGTTGCGCGGCGGCGCCGGAACTGCTCGCCGGCTGGTTCAATGTGGGCTGCGTGCACCTGCTGCCGGAGCGCATGTTCGGCGCGCCGGTTGTGATGGCGCGGCTTCTGCGCGGCTTGCGTGCGGCGCATTACGACCTTGCGATCGATCCGTATCTGTTCTCGAATACCGACCGCGCACTCGTGGCGCGGTCGCAATCCCGTTTCAGCGTCGGCCTCGACGGCGAACGCAAGAGCGGCCGCCTCACGCATGCGGTTGCCGTTCCGGAAAATCTGGAACATGCGGGCAAGTTGCCGGTGTTCGCACTGCGCCGTGCGCTTGGCGAAACGCCGGACGCGGCGGCGGGTTACCCGTTGCTGGATCTGCGTCTGTCGGATGCGGAACGTGCGGCCGGTGTGCAGGCACTGGCGAATCTGACCGGCGCCGCACGGCGCACGATTGGCGTCTACGCACATGCGACCGGCGTGAAATCGTTCGCGCGCGGATGGTGGGACGAATTCCTGGTCGTGCTGGCGGCACGTTTTCCGCAGCATGCGATCGTGGAGATTTTGCCAGCGAGCGGCGGCTCGCTGCTCGGCGACCGCTATCCGGCATTTTTTTCGAGCCGGCCGCGCCGGCTCGGCGCGCTATTGGCGAATCTGGACTTGTTCGTCAGCGGCGACTGCGGCGTCATGCACCTGGCCAGCGCCAGTGGCGCGCCGACGGCGGGATTGTTCGTTGCCAGCGACATCAACGGCTGGAATGTGTATGGCCCGAGGCGTGGGTCCTTCGATGCGCGCGGCGAGCCGCCCGCGCAGATCGCCGCGCAAGTCGCGTCAGCGTTCGACGCCGGGTAGCCCGCGCCAGGCGTCGATCACGGCAACGGGGGGGATGTCCGCGACCGACGCCGCCCGGGGATTCACGCCGAGATTGACGATCGGCTTGCCGAACGGACTGCGCCGATCCCATTTCTCCGGGCCGTATTTGCCGCCGTACATCAGCACGAGCGGGCAGCCCATTGCCGCGGCCAGATGCGCGGGGCCCGAGTCGACCGAGACCATGCTGTGTGCGCGCTCGAGCACGGCCAGCAGACGCCGGATGGGGAGGTCTGTCGTCGCGAGCTTTACCTGCGTGAGGTTGGCTATGCGCGCGACGGCTTCGCACACCGCCGATTCCGCAGGCGTTCCGCACAAAAGCAGGTTTGCCGCCGGCAAGGTTGCGTGCATCGCATGCAGCAACGTGGCCCAATTTTCCAGCGGCCAGAATTTCGGATCGGTGCGGCGCGGCTCCCACCAGCGGTGCACGTGCCAGTTGCCCGGTTGCAATAGAACCAGCGGCGCATCCGCCAAGCCGCGCCGGCGCAGCCAGGCATCGGCGTCGGCGCGGTCGTTGGCGTCGAGATACAGACGCGGTGCGGGGTGCAAATCCTCATCACGCCAGGGGTAGGCGGCATTGAACGCTGCGGGCGTTGTGCGGCCGAAGCGCAACGCCTGATCGACCCAGTGTTCGTCCGCGCGCAGATCGATGTCGCGTACAAACGCGCAGCGTGCGCGCGGCACGCGCGCCAGGCGCAACAGCCAGCCGATGCGCTTGAGCGAACCGCGCGTGTCTTCCGCGACATAGACCGGACCGTCGTGGGCGCGCAGTTTGGCGATGACGCGCCAGCGCTCCGGACTGAACGCAAGAAGACGATTGCGCGCAAACAGTTGCCAGACCGCGCCGACATCGGGATGGCCGCGATAAAGATCGCCGGTCCAGCCGCCGCGACTCAACACGATGCAGGGGCGGCCGTAACGGCGACGCAGCAGATGCAGCAGGGGCTCCTGCAGCAGCATATCGCCCAAGCGTCCGAAGCGGATGACGAGTGGCGTCAGGGGCGGTTGCGCGGCGGATTTGTCTGGCATTTTTCGGCAGGGGCAGCAGCGGGCAAGCGGCGCGCATTCTAACGGTGTTGGCGAAATTTCTTGCGAAGCGCCGAAAAGCGCTATTCTTGGGCGTCGCATTTTTGCCACAGGCCGCTCATGACCGCCGGACGCGTACTCATCGTCGACGACGAACCGGATATCCGCAGCACCGTCAAGGAAATCCTCGAGGACGAGGGCTATTTCACCATCCTTGCCGCGAATGCGGACGAAGCGCGCGCCGCGCGCGAACGCGAGCGCCCGGACGCAATCCTGCTCGATATCTGGATGCCCGGTACCGACGGCATTGCTCTGCTGCGCGAATGGGCGGCAGCCGGCGTACTGGCGGCCTGTCCCGTAGTGATGATGTCCGGCCACGGCACGGTGGAGACTGCGGTCGAGGCCACACGCCTGGGCGCCTGGGATTTCATCGAAAAACCCATTTCATTGGCGAAACTGCTGCTCACGCTCGAACGCGCGCGCGAGGCCAGCCGCCTGCGCCACGAGAACGAAGGTCTGCGTCAGCGTCTGGCGCTGCCGCTGGAGCCCGTCGGCGCGAGCAGGATCATGGCCGCGCTGCGCATGCAACTGCAAAAACTCGCCCAGCACGATGCCAGCGTGCTGATCCGCGGCGAGCCCGGCACCGGCAAGGAAACGCTCGCGCGCTGGCTGCACGCGCACGGCCCGCGCCGCAGCGGGCCCTTCGTCGCGGTGGCGGCGGGCAGCATCCCGCGCGATCACCTGGTGGCCGCGCTGTTCGGTGCCGAGGATGCGAACGGCGTGCAGCCCGGCCTGCTCGAACAGGCCAATGGCGGCAGCGTGTTTCTGGACGAGGTCGCCGATCTGGACGCCGAGTTGCAGCAGCGCCTGTTCAGCGTGCTGCAGCAGCGCGCGCTGGTGCGCGGCGGCGGACGCGGACCGGCGCCGCTGGACCTGCGCGTCATAGCCGCGAGCGCGCGTGATCTGGACGCGCAGGTGAAGGCCGGCGCGTTCCGCGAGGAACTCTACTACCTGCTCAACGTCCTTCCGTTGTCCGTGCCGCCGCTGCGCGAACGCGCCGAGGACGTACCCGAACTGCTGAATCTGTATGCGGATTTTTTCGCCGGTCGCGACCGCCTGCACGTCCGTCGCTTCACGCCGGCAGCGCAAAAGCGCCTGTGCGCCTACGCCTGGCCGGGCAACGTGCGCGAACTGCGCAACCTGGTGCAGCGCCTGCTGGTGCTGGGCGGTGTGGCGGACGTGGAGCCGGCCGAAGTCGAGACCGCGCTGGGCGCGTCGTCATCGGCTGTGCTGCCGAATCCCGCGCTCATTGATTTCGACCTGCCGTTGCGCGAAGCGCGCGAGCAGTTCGAGCGTGCCTATCTGCTGCACCAGTTGCAGCGTGCCGGAGGCAGCGTCGGCAAGCTGGCCAAGGCGGCCGGCATGGAGCGTACGCATCTGTATCGCAAGCTGCGCGATCTGGGCGTGGATGTGAAGAGCGCGGTAGCGGAAGACTGACAAACGCCCCGGAGAAAACCATGAGCGTGAAAAACAAGGCCGCACTCGTCACCGGCGCCGCCAGCGGCATCGGCAGGCGTATCGCCGAGGTGCTTGCCGACAACGGCGCGCACATCGCCGTCGCCGACATCAACCCGGCGGCTGCCGATGCAACCGTTGCCGAGATTCGCAGACGCGGAGTCAAATCCACCGCCGTGCTGATGGACGTGACCAGCGAAGAGCAGGTCGAGGCGGGCGTGGCCAAAACGGTCAAGGATCTGGGCAGTGTCGACATTCTGGTCTCCAACGCCGGCGTCCAGATCGTCAATCCAATCGAGAATTTTGCGTTTGCCGACTGGAAGAAACTGCTCGCCATCCATCTCGATGGCGCCTTCCTGACCACCCGTGCCTGCCTGAAGCGCATGTACGCAGCGGGCCAGGGCGGATCGGTCATCTACATGGGCTCGGTGCACTCGAAAGAAGCGTCCAGGCTCAAGGCGCCCTACGTCACCGCCAAGCACGGCTTGATCGGTCTGGCGAAAGTCGTGGCCAAGGAGGGCGCCGCCCACGGCGTGCGCGCCAACGTCATCTGTCCCGGCTTCGTGCGCACGCCGCTGGTGGAAAAACAGATTCCCGAGCAGGCCAGGGAATTGCGCATTTCCGAGGACGACGTGATCAAGAAAGTGATGCTCAAGGACACCGTCGACGGCGAATTCACCACCGTGGACGACGTCGCCGCCTGTGCACTGTTCTTCGCCGGTTTCGGATCCAACGCGCTGACCGGCCAGAGCATCGTGGTCAGCCACGGCTGGTTCATGCAGTGACGCCGATGCTGCGCGTAGCGTGAAGGCGAGCCGTCGTGACGAACGCAATTGATGAACTGCGCAGCATGTGCGGCGGATCGCGCGATGGCGCCTTGCTGCGCGTGGCGCTGGCCAATGCCTTGATCGCCGAAGACAACAAAATCGAAGCGATCGCCGAATTGCGCCGCGCGCTGGAATTCGACCCGGATTATTCGGCGGCGTGGAAACAGCTCGGCAAGCTGCTTGCCGATTCCGGCGATGCGGCAATGGCAATGGCTGCCTACAAACAGGGCATCACCGCCGCGCAAAAACGCGGTGATAAACAAGCGGAAAAGGAAATGGCGGTGTTTCTCAAGCGCCTGCAGAAGGCGTGACCACCGCGTTGGGCGGTCGTATCGAATACCGCAGGTAAGCCCACTGGTATTGCGCCGGCGCGATGCGCACGCAATCCTCGATGCCGCGGTTGAGTGCGGCGACGGCGGTCGATAAATCGCTATCGGCGACGCCTTCCGGCGCCGGCAAAACATGGATACGGAAACCGGCGCCGGCGGGCAAGCGTTCGGCAAAGGCGAACAGCACCGTCGCACCGGTGCGTTGGGCGAGGCGCGGGAGCAGCACCATGGTCAGCGCCGGCGTGCCGAAGAACGGTGCAAATTCGCCTTCGCCGGCCTTGGGCTGCTGGTCGGGCAGGATGCCGACCACGCCGCCGGCAGAAAGGCGCCGGAACAGGGCACGCACGCCGGCGCTGCCTTCGGCGCGAACTTGTTCGGCGGCCAGTGCGCCGCGTGCCTTGATCAACAGCGGTTCGATCTCCGCACGGCGCGGCGGCCTGTAGGCAATCGCGATCGGGGTGCGACTGCACAGCCAGAAATTGAGCAATTCCCAGCAACCCAGATGCGGTGCGGCCACGATCACGCCGCGGCGAGCGCCCAAGGCGGCATCGAAATGCTCGATGCCGCGGACTTCGCGCACCAGTGTGAGCGCGGCTTGCGGGTCGCCGGACCAGATCTTGCAAAGCTCCAGCGCGCCCCTGCCCATCTCGATCGAAGCGGGTTTGAGCAGGTCGTGACTGCTTTTAGCCTCAAATTGCGTTCTTACATGAGATAGGGTCAACACCGCTTTGCGCCGCAGCGGATTCGGCAGTCGCCACAGCAACCAGCCCAGCGCAGCGCCGGTGCCGTGCAGGGCGCGCAGCGGCAGTCGGCCGGTCAGGCGCAACAGGAAATACACGATGGCGACATACCAGCGCATGCAGTCGACGAAATCCGAAATACGCGATTGTACCGGCTGGGTGAATCCATGATTGCCCTGATCCAGCGCGTCACCGCCGCGGCCGTGGAAGTGGACGGCGCAACCGTCGGCCGCATCGGCCCGGGTCTTCTGGCTCTGGTTGC